>NZ_KB235930.1:3065894-3371923 GCF_000332295.1 Fortiea contorta PCC 7126
TGGTGTTACCCAAGCTTCATCCTGGCCATGGTTAGATCACCAGGGTTCGGGTCTATAAACACTGATACTTCGCCCTTTTCAGACTCGGTTTCCCTTTGGCTCCAGCATTCTCGCTTTAACCTACCAGTGCCTATAAGTCGCCGGCTCATTCTTCAACAGGCACGCGGTCATCCGTTTAATCGGACTCCCACTGCTTGTAGGCTCACGGTTTCATGTTCTATTTCACTCCCCTTCCGGGGTTCTTTTCACCTTTCCCTCGCGGTACTTGTTCTCTATCGGTCACACAGTAGTATTTAGCCTTACGAGATGGTCCTCGCTGATTCACATGGGATTCCTCGTGCCCCATGCTACTCGGGATTCAGCTTCTATCCTTGAGTTTTTGACTACAAGACTTTCACTTTCTCTGGTGCAGTATTTAACTGCTTCATCTAACCGCTAGATTCGATGTTGCTGTCCCACTACCCCAAAAGGTGTACCCTTTGGTTTAGGCTTTTCCCCTTTCGCTCACCACTACACAGGGAATCTCTTTTGATTTCTCTTCCTCCAGCTACTAAGATGTTTCAGTTCGCTGGGTTGGCTCTTTCCTGCCTATATATTCAGCAGGTAGTATTTAGGGTTGCCCCATTCGGACATCTCCGGCTCAATGTTTGCTTCCAACTCCCCGGAGTATTTCGTCGGTAACCACGTCCTTCTTCGCCTCTGTGTGCCTAGGTATCCACCATGAGCCCTTATTAGCTTGACCACTTTTTCATAGCAAACACTTTACGTGTCTGCCTGCTTTTTTTTCGCGTTACTATGCAGTTTTCATGGTTCTGGCTGAGTTTCACCCAGCAGTCTGGCTTTCGCCACTTTGCTGAATTCTTCTTATAAATCGCCTAAATCACCGGAGTAATACTTTGAAAGCTATTTACCAATCTGCGACCGACCTAGGTTAGACCAACTCGATATCTACTTGAGTTTCTTGCCTCGATATTCGAGTGGGTAGGTCTCCCTAAAAGGAGGTGATCCAGCCACACCTTCCGGTACGGCTACCTTGTTACGACTTCACCCCAGTCACCAGCACTGCCTTAGGCATCCTCCTCCCGTAGGTTGGAGTAATGACTTCGGGCGTTGCCAGCTTCCATGGTGTGACGGGCGGTGTGTACAAGGCCCGGGAACGAATTCACTGCAGTATGCTGACCTGCAATTACTAGCGATTCCTCCTTCACGAAGGCGAGTTGCAGCCTTCGATCTGAACTGAGCTACGGTTTCCGGGATTTGCTTGCTATCGCTAGCTTGCTGCCCTCTGTCCGTAGCATTGTAGTACGTGTGTAGCCCAAGACGTAAGGGGCATGCTGACTTGACGTCATCCCCACCTTCCTCCGGTTTGTCACCGGCAGTCTCTCTAGAGTGCCCAACTTAATGATGGCAACTAAAAACGAGGGTTGCGCTCGTTGCGGGACTTAACCCAACATCTCACGACACGAGCTGACGACAGCCATGCACCACCTGTGTTCGCGCTCCCGAAGGCACTTGAAGCTTTCACTCCAATTCGCGACATGTCAAGTCTTGGTAAGGTTCTTCGCGTTGCATCGAATTAAACCACATACTCCACCGCTTGTGCGGGCCCCCGTCAATTCCTTTGAGTTTCACACTTGCGTGCGTACTCCCCAGGCGGGATACTTAACGCGTTAGCTCCGGCACGGCTCGGGTCGATACAAGCCACGCCTAGTATCCATCGTTTACGGCTAGGACTACTGGGGTATCTAATCCCATTCGCTCCCCTAGCTTTCGTCCCTCAGTGTCAGTTGCGGCCTAGCAGAGCGCTTTCGCCACCGGTGTTCTTCCTGATCTCTACGCATTTCACCGCTACACCAGGAATTCCCTCTGCCCCGAACGCACTCTAGCCGTGTAGTTTCCACTGCTTTTACAAAGTTGAGCTTTGCTCTTTAACAGCAGACTTACACAGCCACCTGCGGACGCTTTACGCCCAATCATTCCGGATAACGCTTGCATCCTCCGTATTACCGCGGCTGCTGGCACGGAGTTAGCCGATGCTTATTCCTCAAGTACCGTCATTTTATTCTTCCTTGAGAAAAGAGGTTTACGACCCAAGAGCCTTCCTCCCTCACGCGGTATTGCTCCGTCAGGCTTTCGCCCATTGCGGAAAATTCCCCACTGCTGCCTCCCGTAGGAGTCTGGGCCGTGTCTCAGTCCCAGTGTGGCTGATCATCCTCTCAGACCAGCTACTGATCGTCGCCTTGGTAGGCTCTTACTCTACCAACTAGCTAATCAGACGCGAGCTCATCTTCAGGCAGCAAGCCTTTTACCTTTCGGCACATCCGGTATTAGCCACCGTTTCCAGTGGTTGTCCCCGACCTGAAGCCAGATTCTCACGCGTTACTCACCCGTCCGCCACTAAATCCGAAGATTCCGTTCGACTTGCATGTGTTAAGCATACCGCCAGCGTTCATCCTGAGCCAGGATCAAACTCTCCGTTTTGTTGTGTTTTGAGTTTGAATGTCTGAAAAAAATATTTCCAGAATCCTGAACAAATACAATTTTAACCTTGGACTCTATCCAAAATTAAGCTTGTTGACGAGGATTGGTTTTTTTAAGCTTTCAAAGTATTTTTTTGTCCCGGTTCTGTGGCTAAGGCTCTCTTCGCCTTTGCACTTGTTTAATATAACAAGACTTATTGTTGTTGTCAAGCGATAAAAAAAATTTTTTATTTGAGACTTTCAACTCAATATTTAGGGCACACTACTTATTTAGCAACTACTACGGGTATTGTGAAGTTAGCTTAAGTTAAAGTACTAAATCAGCGGGCGGACGTTTTTTTTGTGAAAGCAATGGTAAAAACTTGCTTTGCGTCGCCATGTACGGAGTTTTATCCACGGTTTTTGATCAAAATTACTTGTACTATCTGTACTGCTATCTCGCTGGAAATGCCCAAGGCTTGATGTAGATCGTCAAGAAACGTTTTTTCCTCTTCACTCACCGTACCCTCAGCTAGTAAGATATCGGTTGTTACGGCGAAGGCGGCCTCGCGCAATTCTTGAGATAGGGATTCTTTGGCTGCATTAAACAGAGAATTCATCTCGTCGCGTTGAAGAATGCTGAGTATGTTCTCGAAGAGCCTATCCATTAATTCTTTGGGGTAGCTTCTAAACAGCTTCATCTGATATAGGGTGGAAAATATCCAATTTGCTTCATCTTTAGATGGATAGCCGTCTGCTGCTGTCACAGCCAAAGTTATTGCAGCGACAGCTTCCGCTGGACTCAACTTTACCTGCGTTTTGTTTTCTGTACATAAAACTGTGTCTAATAAACTCATTGTGGTTTGTTCCTTGATTAATGTCTCGTTAGCGGTACGGTCACCTGCACGTTTTCCAACTTCCAGATAGGCTGTAACGCTGTGAGACTTTCATAGTTTATTGTTCCCAGGATTTATGCACAGCGAACACCCGCTATCAATAGGTTTTCGGTCATTTTAAGTACATCGCTGGTTTTAACCTTAGCGTTCTCCAGTCTTTTCTAACGTTTCCATAACTGCTAATCCTATACCAGAGGCTGCGATTAGCAGGGTAGCTGATATCAAATAGGCATTAGCTAACATGTGGAGGGCTTCATCAAAAAATATATAGGTGGTCATTGCTTCACCTTTTGAACTCTATGCTGCTGTTGCTTTTTATTTCTCCACAGCCGAATTGGTGTATTCCGTTGAGAAACTAATAGCATTTGCATCTTAACAAAACTTTAGCTCTTTCAGGATAGGTTACAAAGTTTTTCTTTCTGAAGTTTTGATGAATCTTATAGCTATTTTGTCAAGTAAAGTACTGTGGTATTTTTAGTGTAAAAATTGCATCACTTAATTACTTAACAAATTTATTAACTAAATGAGGTAATTTTTATCACTCAGAACTATGAAGCGACCGGGAAAATAAGAGTAAAAAATCTCTGTGATTTGGCTATTGTTAAAGGTTAGATGTATAAAAGTCTCAGATAAATAAATTTTGACAAGCGGGTTAAGGTTTACTATGTACAGTGATTAATGAATCACTGAATATTAATAATCAGTTTTGGAATTTCTAATTGCTAATCGCGCCTCTGACTAAAATGACGGTACTGTCGACACCAGAGGCGATAGCCTCGGGAATGTTACCTTGAATCGCTTGTTGCAATAACCCTTCACGGGAAGCACCTAAAACGACTACCTCGTAACCTTCGGTTTTTACGAGGTCAATTATGCCTTGGGAAACAGAATCAGCCTTAACAGGTAGAGCAATTACAGTACTCGATAATTTTCGGCGACGAATCAGATGGCGGGTGGCTTGTTCCAAGACTGTCATGTCTGGTTCTAATTCCAAAGGCTTAAACACTCTTGTGAGGCGAATTTGAGGATTATTGCCTAAAGTTACTAAAGCCGGGAGTAATTTAATAGCCAATCGCGCATTGGGACCACCAGCCATGGGTACTAGCCAACGGTTAAAGTGCAGAGGAATAAGAGATGAGTGTTGAGCGTTACCTAATTTAACCAAAACAACCTCGCAAGTGGCTTGACGAATGATGGTGTCTACAACATTGCCGAAAATCCTCCCTGGAGTGGATGTGTTACCTTTCCAACCCATGAGGATGAGGTCGATGTGTCGTTCGTTGATTGTTTCTATGATTGCTTGAGCGACATCATGAGCAACTCGAATTTGCGTATGTAGGGGAATGTGCCATTTTTTCGCTAGGACTTCTGCTTGTCGTAATAAGCGACGACTTTTAGCTGTTCTGACTGAGGTTTCGGCTGGGGAAGTGTGGCGTGACACCGGAATTATTTGTACACATTCGATCTCATAATGACGATCGCGGGCGATGGCTGCAGCCATTTGTAGGAGAGTAGCGGCTGTTTCGGGATTCGCTACTGTCACCAATAATCTACCTCTACCGAGGTTGGGCGATCTCGTTTGATAAACTACATAGGAAGGTTCAGGACGTGGCCCTGGTGCAGTATTCTCACCATTAAGATGGTCTGCTTCTGCGCGAATAATGTCTGCACGAGTAATGATCCCAATAAGTTTTCGTCCTTCTATAACTGGTAAGCGGCTGATTTGATAGCGATCAAGGAGATATAGTACATTGCTGAGGTTGTGGGTTGGCGTTACCGTCACCGGACTGCTAGTCATGATTGTTCGCAAAGCAGTTTCGTTGTCTAAGTTGAGTTCACGCATTTTCAGTAAATCTGACTGCGTGACAATTCCCACTAATTTGTTGTCTTCTACTACGGGGAAGCCGCGATGATGGGAATGGGCGAATGCTTGTTTGACTTCATCTAACGTCATATCTGCATCTAGAGTTTCTACTCGTTGCTGCATGACGTCTTTGGCAGTTAATTTTGCTAATATGCCATCTACAGATACTTCTTGAGCGAGTGTGATGCCGTTTAAGAGTAAAAGCTTTTCATACAGTGAGCCAGGGACTACTTTTTCTGCAACTAAATAGGACGTCACAGATACAATCATTAAAGGTAGAACTAGATTGAAATCTGTAGTCATCTCGAATACAATCACGATCGCTGTGATTGGCACTTTAGAAACCGCACTGAAAAAGCCTCCCATTCCGGCCAAAGCATAGGTAGTCGGGGAACTATCGCCTAAAATGTTACCTTCAGCTATACCTACCAAGCAGCCTAGACTAGAACCCAAAATCAAACTAGGAGCAAATAATCCACCCGGGGCGCCGGAACCAAATGCTACTAAGGTGAGAATGAACTGAGCTACAAAAGCGATCGCTACGAGAAAAGCGTTAGCCTCACCAGTAATTACATACTCCCTTAACCCTGTATTATCACGGAAGTAGTCAGGGAGGATAGCTACGACAATACCAGAAATTAAGCCAGCTAAAGCTACCCTTAATGGTAAACTAACGTGTAATCTGCGATAAGTTTTTATACTAAAAACTAATCCCAAATTGAACAATGCACCCAATAAACCCGCTAAAATACCTAAAATCAGAAAAAAAGGAATTTCGGGAATGGAGAATTGACTAGAAGACTGTACTAATTGCAGATTCAAATCTAGGCTGCTACCGCCGAGTAACCGAGAGATGACTCCACCAATAAATGAAGCGATGATAGCTGTGCCTAAAGTCAACCCTGATAGATCATGGAGTAATTCCTCCACAATAAACAACACACCTGCGATGGGGGCGTTAAATGCAGCTGCTAAACCCGCACCTGCACCTGCAGCGATCATTTGTCGGCGATGATCTGGTGAAGTGGGAACCCAACGACTCAAACCAGCGGCTAAACCTGCACCAACATGGACCGTAGGGCCTTGACGCCCTAGAGTGATTCCGGAGCCTAGAGCAATCATGGCACTCAGCAATTTTACGGTAGCCACGCGCCAGGATAGATTAATGGGCACATTGGCAAGAGATGCTTTTACTTGAGGGATACCACTACCAGCAGCCTCTGGTGCAAATCTTTGTACTAACCAACCTGCGAGAAAACCGAAACTCATACCAACTAGAGGGAGAGCAATCCAGGCTGGTAAAAAGTGGGTACTATGGACTCTCCAGGTGCCTAACCATCCTGAACCTGCCTTGAGAAACACTGCTGAGAGTGCAGCTACAAGACCGATAATGGAAGCTTCTGCGATCGCTAAACCTCTTCTTGGCTGCCACAAACTGCGAAAGCGCTGAGTTAGAACAGGAAGCGACATAATAAAAGTATGGAGTATAAATTATCAAGTTACCCCAGCTATAAAAAAGAGGGTTTTGTATCTATTTTTGCATCGTAGCTAGCAGTCAGCTACGTTGTTTTTATTTGTGGGAAATTTGTTGACTCAACAGTCAAGCTAATTTGTGATACTCATAACTTACGAATTTTTGCTAGTAATTGATAGTCCTTCAACTATCAAAGAAGGAGTATAACAAGAGCCATTCCATTGGGCGTCACCACCTAGACTAACTAATTGTTTGAGGGCTGAGTAAATATTGCCAGCTACCATCGTATCTTTAATACGTCCGATCACGTTGCCATTTTGCACACGATAGCCTAAGTCAATATTGATGGAGAAATCGCCGGAAATGCCGTTACCACCTCCCAACATTTGATCCACAATCAAGCCATCATCCATCTGTTCAATCAAATTTTCTAGAGATGGGGAACTGGGCTGGATCAAAAAATTGTATAAACCAGGAGTGGGATAGCTACTTAAATTGGGGCGAAAACCATTACCAGTGCTGCTCATACCTAGTTGGCGTCCGGTAGTGCGATCGCTATAAAATTGTTCTAAAATCCCGTTGCGGACAAACACTAAAGCTTGAGTGGGTGAACCTTCATCATCAAAAGGACAACTGTAAGGCCCTGCTTCTGGGTCTTGGTAAAGAGTGAGGCTAGGAGCGACTACTAGTGTACCTAAACGATTCGCCCAAGGGGAAGCTTTTTCTAAGACTCGTTTACCATTTAAAGCTGCTTGGATAGCGCCCCAAAGCATATCAGCAGCTTTAGATGTAAATAATACAGGGACGCGACCACTAGGAGCTTTGACATTTTCTCTAGCCCACATTAGCCGTTGTAAAATTTGTTGAGCTAGTTTTTCCGGTTGTAGTTCATTTCTCTGGGTTTGACCATCAGAGACACTCAAAAAATCATCGCCCCGCACCCATTCAGCGGACATGTAACAGCTGAGAGTGGTATCGGTATAGTAGCAATCTAAACCCTGAGTGTTGATCAGCCTAGTGCTTTCCACATCGCATTCCCAATCACTGTTACACAACACATCAGGATAAACATCTTTAATTAAAGCGATCGCTTCTTTACCCCAATTGATCAACACCTCAATAGGCACGCTGTTTCCCAAATTGGGGTAGGATGGCTGAAAATTACCGACTAAATCTGCCGATTCGGGTTGATTAAGTTGACTCAACGCCAGCGATCGCTCCACCATTGCTTGAGGTGAGACAGCACCATAAGCCACCGTTAGCCCAGGGCGTCCATTGCGCCATAGCCGCAACACTGTACCTTCAGATTGGCTGGTTTCCACTTGCTTAAGTCGATTAGCCTCAAAAAATATCGGTCGAGAAAGCGATCGCGACTGATACACTTCAGCTGCTTCTGCTCCTGATTTAATAGCTAATTCCAGCAGTTGTTCTGCTAGTGTATCTTGTGACAAATTTTCAGAAACCATGACCCTCGGTGAATTATGGACGTTGGATCTTGAACCACAGACGGACGCTGTTAATTATCCCAAATCATGGACGTTTATCTGCATGTATTCCAACTCAAGGGTCAAGAGTTAGTTATGATTCATCTTCAAAGTCCTTTATGGTAAATTAACTTCTTGTAGAAGCCAAAACCCGGCGAAGGATTGTGCTTGAGGATTGGATTGCACACCAATAAAATGCACTCCATTTGCTTTTTGCTTGGATGCTTCAAAGCCTTCTGCTTCTGACTGAGTTTGTAAATTTTTAATATTTGCCAAAATCCAGCTTTCTGTCGCACCAGTTTCTAGGAGCAATCGAGGAGTGACACTGGTGTCATATTTTAAAAAAGCTAACTCTAAACCGGACATCCAACCTGCTAGAGGTAAGGCTCTGGGAGAAAAGATCAAAATTCCGGGAATGCGGGTTTCTGGTGATATTTGAGCTAAATTTAGGGGAAAAGCTTCACCAAAGCCAATATCCCATTCTGGCATCTCTGTAAAATCACTAGCTATCAAGGTGACAAATGTCCATTGCTGTCCCTCTAAAGCATCTGGTAAACGTTGAGGTAGAGGTTTTTCTAACCGCACTGAAGTGTTAGTTCCAGCTTGATATCCTGGTTCTTGGGGATACACCTCTGTCATGCGTTGTTGAATCCATTGGTTGAGAACTAAAGTACGGCGGCTAGGTTGAGCGGGGATACCCACATCTTGACAAGCTTTAGTAATCATGTTGTTCATTTGGCGGCGAAAAAAGCGAATTTTGATGGGTGGCTCTTCGGCCGCAGCGATCGCTTCTTGTAATGCTGTCCGCAACCAGCCTGAATTTACCTGGGTACTAGAGCAATATTGAGCATAGCGGAATAAAGAATGTGTTTGTGTGGTGATGTCTAAAGGACTTTCACAGATCAAAACTTCCCAAACTTTTTTCTGTTTTTCGTCCAGAATCGGACGAGAGTAAAAATCGAGTTCCCAAATACTGCCCATGTTTTAAGGTGAAAATCTGCCGACTTGATGTTTTTCTAACAATTTCACTCTACCAAGGTTCGTCCTGGGTCAACGCGCAATCAAGTAGATCTTGTTGAGATTAGGGGTTGGGATGTAATTAAGAAGGCAGTTTCATGATAAATTTACCGAAATTGTGAGAGTCTAGGTGGTATTAACTACTAGAGTGCTAAATTATAAATAACTTGTATTAATAAATTTTGGGGAAAATACCTCTGTAAAACCTGGTCGTAGTGATCGGGTTTTTTAGTGGATTTGGTGGGCGATCGCTCTAAAATTACCTCATGTCCAACCATTGGCAAAATTGACGCCAGCCCGCAGTCATGCTGAATAAATACATATCATCGAGCACAACGGCTGATAGATACTTAATTTATGATCTACTGCCTCAATCCCAGTTGTAATCAACCCCTCAACGCTGATGGCGCTCATTTCTGCCAAAGTTGCGGGACAAAATTAATACCACTGCTACGCGATCGCTATCAAATTATCCAATCACTGGGGGGTGGAGGATTTGGGAGAACTTTTTTAGCCACTGATGAAGACAAGCTCAAAGCGCGTTGCGTTGTCAAGCAGTTAGCGCCGCAAGTCCAAGGAACCAAGGCTTTATACAAAGCCACAGAATTGTTTCAGGAAGAAGCACAGCGCTTGGAACAACTGGGAGAACATCCCCAAATTCCTACTTTGTATGCTTATTTTGAACAAGACCACTATTTATATCTGGTGCAACAGTTCATCCAAGGGCAAAGTTTAAAGCAAGAATTACAACAGCAGGGAATCTTTAGCGAAGAAAAGATTTGGCAACTTTTGCGAGAATTATTACCTGTGCTCAAATTTGTCCATGAAAATCAGGTCATTCACCGCGACATTAAGCCAGATAACATCATGCGTCGCTCTTTACCACCAGTCAATTCTTTTTATCCCCAAGGAGAGAGAGAAAATTTAGTCCTGATTGACTTTGGTGTTGCCAAGCATATCACAGTGGCGGCGGTGGAGCATACAGGTACGAGCATCGGTTCCCACGGTTACGCGCCGATGGAACAAATGAAGTATGGTTTTGCCTATCCAGCTAGCGATTTATTTAGTTTAGGTGTGACGTGCTTTTCTTTGCTGACGGGAATCCATCCCTCTCATCTGTACATGGAACAGGGTTATAGTTGGGTGACAAATTGGCAGGCAAATTTGCACGCGCCCATATCTGTAAAATTGCAGCATGTATTAAACAAGCTTTTACAAAAAGAACTGGAGTACCGCTATCAGTCGGCTGATGAAGTTCTCCAAGATTTAGACAAACAGCCACAAAATACAACATTATTCTCAAAATCGGGGCGATCGCCAGTCGCACACGCAACTGTAATTCAGTCCTCAATCCAAATACCCAAAAAATTGATATTGGGCGGTGCTGTCTTGCTTTTGGGGTTGGGAGGCTATATGTATTGGCAAGGATTACCCCTGAATGGTCATACCAGTGAAGTTAATTCTTTATCCTTTCGTCCCTTATCCTCATCTAATAGTACTCCCAACCAAATCTCTGCATCGGCTAATACCTTAGCTAGCGGTAGTGACGATCAAACCGTGAAAATTTGGAATTTGCAGCAGAAACGAGCAATCCGCACCCTCAAAGGACATTCTGGCAAAGTTTATGCAGTCGCTATCAGCCCAGACGGCAAAAATGTTGTTAGCGGTAGCATTGACAAAACCATTAAAATCTGGAATCTCAATACAGGAAAAGAAATCCGCACCTTAAAGGGACATCAAAGCTTAATTAGTTCTCTCGCTATCAGCCCAGATGGCAAAACAATTGTTAGTGTCAGTTATGACAAAACCATCAAAATCTGGAATCTCAACACAGGAAAAGAAATCCGCACCTTAACAGGTCATTCAGCGGAAATTTTAGCTGTAGCCATTAGTCCCAATGGTGAAAAAATAGTCAGTGGTAGTGCCGATAGAACAATTAAAATTTGGGACTTCAAAACTGGTAAGGAAATACGCACAATTCCCGCCCATAAACTTGATGTCAACGCCCTAGCCATCAGTCCCAACGGACAGTTATTGCTCAGTAGCAGTGACGACAGAATCATTAAACTCTGGAATCTGAATACAGGTAAAGCGATTCGCGCCTTTGAAGGACATTTAGCCGATGTCAATGCGATCGCCTTTCATCCCCTCGGTGAGTCTTTTGCGACAGCTAGCGACGATAAAACAGTCAAACTGTGGAACTTGAATACAGGACAGATCATACATATCTTTACGGGGCACACAGCAGAAGTTTATGCGATCGCCTTCAGTCCTGATGGCAAAATTTTAGTCAGCGGTAGCAAAGACAAGGCGATCAGAATTTGGCCTTTAGCGAATTGATCACCGTATTTGTATCTGTCTGTTTGCTCAAGAACCTCTTTGCAACTGAGTAGCGATAGAATATACCTTACTTTCGTAGCTCCACAAAACGAACTATGACAATGCATTCTTCTTTGCAACGTGCATTTACCAACCGCTATGCTCTGAAAGTGATTAGCGGTTTGCATAACTTTGATAGCGATCGCACTGCTGCGGTGGTGAAAGCTGCTGATTTGGGTGGTGCGACTTTTGTTGATATCGCCGCTGATCCTGCTTTAGTAAAATTGGCGAAAAAGATTACAAATTTACCAATCTGTGTATCAGCAGTTGAACCAGAAAAATTTGTGCAGGTGGTAGCAGCTGGCGCTGATTTAATTGAAATTGGTAATTTTGATAGTTTTTATGCTCAAGGACGCCGTTTTGATGCGCCAGAAGTTCTAGAACTAACTCGCCAAACCCGCGCTCTGCTCCCAGAAATTACTTTATCTGTTACCGTCCCTCACATTCTGCCCCTAGATCAACAAGTACAGCTAGCAGAAGAATTAGTCACAGCAGGAGCCGATATTATTCAAACCGAAGGCGGTACTAGCAGTCAACCAACTCACTCTGGCTCCTTGGGACTAATTGAAAAAGCTGCTCCCACCTTAGCAGCAGCTTTTGAGATTTCCCACGCCGTTTCCGTACCCGTTTTGTGTGCTTCCGGTATTTCCAGCGTTACCGCACCTCTAGCGATCGCAGCTGGTGCTGCGGGTGTTGGTGTCGGCGCCGCTATCAACCAACTCAACAGCGAAGTCGCTATGATCGCCGCTGTTCGTGGTTTAGTAGAAGCACTGTCTAAAACTAGAGTAGAGGCTAGGGGTTAGAAAGGTGGGGGGATGGGGGGGTGGGGAGTGTGGGGAGTGTGGGGTGATGAGAGAAAAAAAGAATTTATGCTTACGCTTTTGATCTTCTCCTTCCTCCCACACCTCCCACACCTCCCACACCTCCCACACCTCCCACACCTCCCACACCTCCCACACCTCCCACACCTCCCACACCTCCCACACCTCCCACACCTCCCACACCTCCCACACTTCCTATACCCTAGACCCTTCACCCTAAACTATCTTTTAAAGCATAAATCACCTGGTCTTGCTGTTGGCGCGTCAATTCGGGAAACATGGGTAAAGATAAAACCTCGTGACAAGCTTGCTCTGCTATTGGCAATTGCCCCGGCTGATAACCCAAATCTTGATAAACTGGCTGTAGATGCAAAGGATAGGGATAATAAACCATCGAATTTACTCCCCGTTGTTGCAATTGACTACGAACCGATTCTCGAAAGGTAGCGCTGGAACCGTTCCGCCCCTCACTAGAGATGCGAATTGTATACTGATTCCAAACACTCACACCTCCAGCTAATTCCTGGGGCGCAGTAATACCAGCAACTTGACTGAGAAACTGGTGATAATAACTAGCGATCGCCTGTCGTTGTTGATTCCAATCATCGAGATAACGTAGCTTAATACTGAGAATCACTGCTTGGATGGCATCTAACCGACTATTAACACCAATGTCTTCATATTCATAGCGATTTCTCTGGCCATGCTCCTTCAATATCCGTACCTGAGCAGCGATCGCCGGATCATTCGTTGTGATAGCACCACCATCACCGCAAGCACCGAGATTTTTTGTGGGGTAAAAACTAAAACACCCAATATGACCAATGCTACCTACCTTTTTTCCGTCCCAGCTAGCGCCTGTAGATTGAGCGCAATCCTCAATCACTGCTAAATTATGAGATTGAGCGATCGCCATCAGCGCCGTCATATCAACAGGTTGACCAAACAGGTGGACTGGGATAATGGCTTTGGTTTTGGGTGTAATTGCTGCTGCTACTTGCGATAAATCCAGATTAAACGTAGTCGCATCTATATCCACAAATACCGGCTTTGCACCTACAGCACTAATCACCTCAGCTGTAGCTACAAAGGTAAAAGGTGTAGTAATTACTTCATCACCCGCACCAATTTCTAAAGCACGCAGCGCTAAAAACAAAGCATCAGTACCAGAATTACACGCTACACATTCTGTCACACCGTGATAGTCAGCAAACTGTTTTTCAAAACCCGCTACCAGGGGACCGCCAATATAACGACCAGAAGCTAAAACCTCCAAGACAGCAGCACTCACATCTGCTTCAATAGTGGTGTATTGCTGCTTGATATCAAAGGCAGGAATGGGATTTACGCTTTGGATCATGAGTTTTTATTTTATCTGAAGATACAAACATGCACTTCGACGGTCAATATTTGCTTGTTGAATTGTTAATCAAAAAGCTGTTTGAAGACAGTCGTCCAAAATAATGATCAGCTAAGGAGAGAGAAAATCAATGCCAGAACTGATCAAACTAGATTTAGTAGATTTGGCTATGGCTGTAGGATTGATGGCGATCGCCATTGGTTTATCTGCATGGGAAAAACTAGGACTAGAGTTAAATATAGCCTTGGCTACCGGCAGAACTATTCTACAATTACTCGTTTTCGGATACGTTTTCGACATCATTTTTGCTTTGAACAACTCTGTGGCAGTTTTGGCAACTTTAGCAGTAATGCTGACGATTACCGCGATTGTCGCACGAAACCGCATCAGTCAAAAAATTCCCCGCCTCTTACCTTGGGTTTGGGGATCGATGTTATTCAGTACGGCTGTGACTGTTTTTTACACCAACTTTTTGATTATTCAACCAGAGAGATGGTATGAACCCCGTTACGTGATTCCCCTAGCAGGAATAGTATTAGGTAATGCCATGAATGCTGCAGCGATCGCTGGCGAACGGTTGGTTAACACCATTAATGCATCTCCATCGGAAATTGAAACTCACCTGAGCTTAGGCGCTACTCCCCAGCAAGCAGTTAACCAATATCGCCAAGACGCCATTAGAGCCGGATTGATCCCCACTCTCAATCAAATGATGATTATAGGTATGGTTGCGCTACCCCCAGTTACCACAGGACAGTTACTAGGCGGAGTCCAACCCTTGGATGCTGTATCCTATGAAATCTCACTCATATTTATGGTGGCTCTAGCTAACTTGCTGACTACACTTTTAGTGACTAAGGGGTTATGTCGTCAGTTTTTTAACTCAAGCGCACAGTTGATTAGATAATTAATTGATTATTTGGCACCTCACCCTACTCTTGAGCGGTTATAAACTGGTCTACCTTGCGAATCATAAACAAGCAGCGACAGGCTAGCATTATCACTAATGACTGCCAATGCATCCTGTAAGTTATACCAGTGATTATTCGCACTCATTGCTTTAGTGGGATCTTGGAGACTAGGATCAATCAAGCTACTTTGCCTAACTTGGTCATATTCACGGGTTAATTGCACAATAATTGCTCTGTTATTGATCGTGAAAGTGCAAATCCGAATTTCTCTAGTACAGGTTTTCTGGAGATCAGCTTGGGTCTGCTGTAAATTACCAGTAACTGCAAATTTTTCTTGCGCTTGTTTAAGATTTGTGGAGTAGGGCGTTATTAAAGACTGGGCCTGATTGTAGTAAAAACTTTCGCGGGAAATTTGTTTTGCAGCTTGTAGAGCTTGACCCCATCTCACCACTGCAGCTTGCCATTGTTTATTGTTTTCTGCAACTTTAGCTTGGTTAGCTGTGCCGGTGGCTTGTTGGTAGGTTTTGAAGGCTAATTGTTCGAGAGTAGCGCGATCGCGCGCGGCTGCTAATTTCGGTTTATACTCAACTAATAACTTTTGCGCTGGTTGATATCCTGAGCTAGTTTGCGGGATGATATTGAGGGCATTAATTACCACCTGCCAAGTGGACTGCACTTTTTGCCAGTCAGTTAAAGATTTAGCTGTCGTCTCTCTTTGAATAGCTACACTGGCTACAGCTTTGGCTGCAGACAATTTTTTCAGCCATTTTTCTTCTGTGAGCAACTGCTGATTGATTTTTGCTAGGTTGGTGCGATAATTCAGTAACTTTGGCTGCACTAGCCCATAGAGTTCGCTATCAGCATTGATCCCTTCCAAAGGTGCGATCGCCTGTCGCCAGATCTGCTGTCTAGCTTGTAATTCTTCTATACTTTTGGCGGGTGTTTGAGTTGACTGCTCTGCTACTGTTGCTGTCTGTAAAGCTTTAATCGTAGTGTTAATTTTTTCTGACTTCTGTAACAAACTCGTTTTGAGTTCTTCTCTTTCTTGGTGACGAGGCGACCAGCTAGGAATTGTACCCAAAGATAAGCTAGCTGTTTCTAGTTTTTGCTGCACCAGTGCTAATTCTTGCTCAGACCTAGCAGCGCCAATCAGTTGTCTAGACTCTGTGTTGATTTGTTTCGCCGTCTGGAGTTCTGGACACTCTGAAGTTACACAAGGACGGGTTAACAGGTAAGCACCAGTTCCCAAAAGAGCGATCGCTCCTAAAGCCGCACCCAATAAAATTGGTTTGATCGGGCGCTGAGGTTTAACAGTCAATAAATCCGGCCCACCCGCCAAAGGATCAAAAATCTCCTCCTCAGGCGCTCCCAAACCAGAATCAGATTCATAAATATATGCAGTTTCTGGGCGAGTCTGCTCAAAAGCTTCTTCTCTCGGCGCTCCCAGATGTTCTGATGATGAAAAAGTTAAGGGTATATCAGTAAATTTTTGGAATATATCACCCTCATCTACTTTCACTTGTTCTTCTCGCCTCTGCTCATTCCATGCGAGCAACCGTTGAGCATAGGGGCGTTTTTCACCGGAGACTCTGAGAAAACATACTGCTGGTTGCTCCCAATAGCTAGGTAAGGACTGGAGTGTTTCCTCTAGCAGTTGCAACACCGTTTCCAGATCAACTTTTACATTTGCTGGATGTTGAGTTAGGATCATTAACTCGCCATTATTGAGAGCGCATTTCACCTGGAAGAGTTGACCAGATGGAATTTTTGCCAATATCTGTTCTTGTAAAGTTTTGGCTAAAAGCTGTAGTTCTTCCTGCTGGACTGCTACTCTCATGGACTGTTCCCGCTGCTTTTATAGATGTTTGTGCTGATGATCGAGGATACAAAATGACAGGCTGTTGTATTTTGAATACAGATGCACGGTTTAACCAACCGCAGTCAGAGAATCAGATAGAACAATTTTTTAACATAAATTCCTAATTTTTACCAAGCATTCTTTTTGTAGTACTATGGGTAGCATTTAAGAATCTTACTGAAGGTAGATCTAGAAATAAGAAAGTTTTTCAGCATTTTTACTACTCTATGCGTAATAATGAGATGCGTAGCTGATACAACTAATCGTTAAATAAATTGCACTACAGTAGTCATAAATTTATCCTCAGATTAGAGAAAATACATGGAGTTATTGATTCTTGACAAATATGCTGGTAATCAGAAAGGCTAGCAAATTTACTAGGAATATCAAGCACATGTTGTTAAACTGCTAATAGTAGTTAGAACCAAAAGTTCATTTGCCTCCACGGCTGAATTCGATAAAATTAATTCGTGAAAAGTAAATTTTTATCATCGTCCATAGTCTGATTCTGGAATTAAGGTGCTGCAAACAGTCGAAGATAGCACCAACGAAATGCTGTTGATTGTGTCAATACAAGGTGCATGTCCATGGATTTATTGGAGTACCAAGTTAAAGAATGGTTCGGGAAAATAGGCATTCCGGTATTGCCCTCCCAAAGAATCGACCACCCGACAGACCTCAAGCGTTTGAAAATTCAATATCCAATTGTACTCAAGTCCCAGGTACATGCGGCTGAAAGGGCCAAAGCAGGTGGAGTGAGAGTTGTAGAAACCACAATCGATGCGATCGCCGCTGCTCAAACCATCTTCAATTTGCCTATTTGGGGTGAGTTACCAGAGGTTGTATTGGCAGAATCTCGGTACGATGCTCAACAAGAATTTTATTTAGCAGTAGTTTTAGATACTGCTGTCTGCCGACCAGTACTTTTAGGTTGTAAAGAAGCTGATATCGATTGGGAATCAGCAGGGGAAAAAATGCATTATGTCGTTGTGGGGCAAGAATTTTCACCATTCTACGCCCGACGACTAGCACTGAAAATGGGCTTGCAAGGAGCACTAATGCAGTCCATTAGCAGCGTGGTTGAGAAGATGTACCAGTTATTTGTGCAACAAGATTTAGACTTAGTAGAAATCAATCCCCTCGCTGTTAACACTACAGGTCAGGTCATGGCTCTAAATGGTAAAGTCAGAGTCAATGAGCGAGCCATCGGTCGTCATCCCGAACTCAGCCAGATGATGGCAAAAATAATCACCACTAGTACTGGTAGCGAGATAAACGGTCATTTAGGTAACTGGGATGGAGTCGAAATGCACGGTAAAATCGGTATCTTAGGTAACGGTACCGGCTCAGTGATGGCCACTCTAGATTTAGTAGCCAATGGCGGCGGGAAGCCCGGTGTGTGCTTGAATCTACGCCATGCTTTCCTCACCGACACGTCGCCCACGACCTTTTGCGATCGCCTAGAAAAAGGTTTGAAAATTCTCGCTACCGACAAAAGTATACAAGTTATACTAATTAATCTCCTGGGTAGTGTTTCCCAGGCAACAAAATTAGCCGAGGTCATAGTCAAATTTCTGCAAAACCACAACAACGAACTCAAACCACAAGCTACTCGCGCCAATGGAAACAAAAGCAGAAGAGAAATTAATTCACCCCGCTTAGTTGTCCGTCTTGCTGGTTCTGATTTCGACGCTGCTAAAGAATACTTAGCAACAATCAAAAATCAGAGCGATGTGCTCACAGTTGTGGAAAATTTAGATGAAGCCGTCGCACAAGCAGTCCGTTTTGCTAAGTCTGTGGCTTCTTACAAAAGATAATTAGAGTTTTGGCGATGTGCGGGTTAAGGGGTAAGAATAAATCAACAACTTTCTTTCTGGCTCTTATTCGCCTTACCCCTAATTTATTATTTCTCAAAAATAAGTTTTTTATTTAAATAAAATCTAAAATGACACGACACTGTGCGTGTGTCGCTTTTATTACTATTAGCTTTAGCATTGGGGATAGAAAAATTACACGGAACAACGGTACAGGCTTGCAGCGACTTTTCGCAAAATTCAAAATTTAAAATGGTATTACCTTAGTATTTTATGAACTTAACCCCAGATAGCAAAGTAATTATTCAAGGCTTTGGTGAATTTATCTCAGCAACTCACATCAATCAAATGAAAGCTTATGGCACAAATTTAGTTGCTGGCGTCAATCCCGGATTTGGTGGACAAAAGCTGTATGGTTTGCCAGTATTCGACTTAGTTGAAGAAGTAGTAAATTATTTAGGAGCAATTGATACAACAATTATCTGCGTTAAACCTTATGAAGTCTTGGATGCAGCCCTAGAAGCGATTGCATCTCATATTCGCCAGATTATTATTATCTCCGCTGGTGTCCCACCTCTAGACATGGTGCAATTACTCCGCAAAGCCGAGACAGGTGAAACTTTAGTGGTAGGGCCCAATAGTCCGGGAATTATTGTTCCGGGGAAAATTCTCCTAGGTACTCACCCCAGTGAATTTTATACCCCTGGCGCAGTGGGAATCGTTAGTCGCAGCACCACCTTAACCTACGAAGTCGCCTACGAGTTAACAAAAGCTGGTTTAGGGCAGTCAATCAGTGTCAGTATTGGTAGTGATGCGATCGTTGGTTCATCATTTTTGCAATGGCTGCAAATCCTCGACGAAGATGAAAACACACAGGCGATCGTCTTAGTTGGTCAACCGGGTGGTGATAGTGAAGAAACTGCAGCCCGCTACATCGCCGAAGCAATTGATAAACCAGTAATTGCATACATCGCAGGTACGCAAGCACCACCAGGGAAACATTGGCGTCAGACAGGAACCCTCGCCACAATTATCGGCCGTGATCCTAATTTCGGCACAGCACAAAATAAATTAACTGCATTCAAAGCTGCTCAGGTTCCAGTCGCTGAACGCCCTTCGCAAATTCCCGAATTGCTCAAAAAGCTGGTTAATTAAGTTACAGAGCAATCAACACAAATTTGTTCACAACTTCGTGTTTATTAATATTACGTAACATTATTTTTCTCAGTAAAATCCACCATGCCAGAGGAACAATCAAGGTTGGGTATACCATCAAAATAAAGCTTTTCAAACTGCCGTGTTTAAGTGCTACTAAAGACCAATGTAATCTTAAGTAACTTTTAGTAGTCTGAAAACTAGGTATTTGAGCTAAATATTTTTGGTTAACCAAAGTGTAAATTTTCTTTTTCATCAACACATTTGTGTCTAAGCGCTGATTCCAAGAAAACTTTTGATTATAAGCGCCAGTCCAAATTGTCCGATAAGCCAGACACTGATTGAGAAAAATAGCGTCGCCAAATGCAGCTATCCGAATCCAAGAATCAATATCATCGCAGTTAGCGTCAAGCTGCGAGTCCCAACCACCAGTTTGCAAAAAAGCTTCACGTTTACAGGCAACTTGTACAGGAGTTCCAAAAGGTACAAGTTCCAAGAGCATACCATAGTGAATATCTGCTTGGGGAATATAAAAAGCCAGCCCAGTCCCTAATTTGGGAGTGCGACTCAGTTCAACTTGATTACCGTCCACCTGAGCTGCTATACAAGAGCAGATAACAGCGCTAGGATGAAGTGCGATCGCCCTCACCATTTCTTCTAGACAATTCGGCGCTAAGTAATCATCATCATCCAAAAACTTAATCCAATCACCACTAGCTGTTTCTACTCCCGTATTCACCGCAGCTGCGTGACCCTTGTTCACCAGATGACGATGATAAACAACATCCTCACCTAAGCTTTTCACATAAGCTTCTGTTCCATCAGACGAACAATCATCAACAATTACTACTTCACAGTTGAGCGTCTGATTCAATGCTGAATCAACTGCGCGTCGCAGCCATTCCAAGCGATTATAGGTAGTAATGACGACACTGAACTTCATAAATTTGCCACCTGAAACGAAGAAATCAACAAACATAACTGTGAGAAATTACACCAGTTATAGCCTGAGATTTATCTTCTGGAAATAGAATTCAGCTTTCCTCAGCACTCACACGAAGACGGGCAAAAATTCGCGACTGCAAATAACTAGACTCTCAAGCGGTTCTGGATTTATGATTGATGATCGTGGGTTTTTGAAAACGAACAGGCCATGAACGCTCAAGAAATCATCCGCTCCATCGAAGCGGAACAACTAAAATCTAATTTGCCCGACATCTATGTGGGCGATACAGTAAAAGTCGGCGTCAAGATTAAAGAAGGTGATAAATATCGTGTGCAACCCTACGAAGGGGTAGTAATTGCCAAACGCAACGGCGGTATTAACGAAACAATTACAGTGCGCCGCGTATTTCAAGGTGTCGGCGTCGAGCGCGTATTTCTGCTCCACTCCCCCCGCATCGACAGCATCAAAGTATTGCGTCGTGGGAAGGTGCGCCGTGCTAAACTATATTATCTCCGCCAACGTGTTGGCAAAGCTACCCGGATCAAACAGCGCTTTGACCGTCCTCTGTAGCCAGCCGTGCCAAGTATGGGAGAAAGCTTAACTCAACAGCGGCAGATGCCGCTAATTTGTTCCCTCAAAAAAGTTAAGGTACAATAAACCAGAATTGCGTTAAACTTAGAAAAGTTCAGCGCAATTATTGAACCAAAAACAGCTTGTGCGCTCTTAGTTCAGTTGGTAGAACGCAGGTCTCCAAAACCTGATGTCGGGGGTTCAAGTCCTCCAGGGCGCGCTCAAAGGCAAAAAATACCCCGAAACAAGGACATGACTGCTAAATTAGCAGGCAATGCTCGTTATTTCGGGTATAATTATTTTGCAGCTTTTTTACTTCCAGTCAAATTGATCTTAAATCAAGCTGTCAGCCTGGAGAAAAATTAGCAGCCTTTAGCTGAATCACAAACGGGGGATAAACGGCAGTGGCGAAAAAAAATGAAGCGGAAATCCCAGAAAACGCAAATGGGTTTAGCCTAAACAACTTCTTCCAGGGCACCAAAGAAGAACTGGAAAAAGTAGTCTGGCCTAGTCGTAAGCAATTGGTGAGCGAATCAGCAGCCGTGTTGTTAATGGTGACACTCTCCGCGTCTTTGATATATTTAGTCGATGCATTGTTTGCTTGGGCAGCAAAACAGGTATTCTGATGACTTTTGCAACAGACGAACCAATTAACTCGCCTTTGCAACCAGAGGAAGCCGCAGACGCAGCGTATAAAGAAGCGCGGTGGTATGCGGTGCAAGTAGCCTCTGGTTGTGAAAAGCGTGTGAAAACAAACATAGAACAGCGCATCCAAACTTTTGATGTGGCTGACAAAATTATTCAGGTAGAAATTCCCCACACACCAGCGGTGAAAATTCGTAAGGATGGTAGCCGCCAACACACGGAAGAAAAGGTTTTCCCTGGATATGTACTAGTAAGAATGATCATGGATGATGATACATGGCAGGTGGTAAGAAACACCTCCCATGTGATTAACTTTGTGGGGGCAGAACAAAAACGTGGCACCGGTAAAGGCCGCGGCCACGTCAAGCCATTACCCCTGGGTCATTCAGAAGTGGAACGTATTTTTAAGCAGACTAGCGAACAAGAGCCAGTTGTCAAAATTGACATGGCTACTGGTGATAAGATAGTCGTGCTTTCTGGTCCGTTTAAAGATTTTGAAGGTGAGGTGATTGAAGTATCTCCAGAACGGAGTAAGCTCAAAGCCTTGTTATCAATTTTTGGGCGTGATACACCAGTAGAGTTGGAATTTAATCAGGTAGAGAAACAGAGCTAAATAAAAATGGCGAAGAAAGTCGTAGCGGTCATTAAATTGGCCCTGAATGCTGGAAAAGCCAACCCAGCACCACCCGTGGGACCCGCACTGGGTCAGCATGGAGTGAATATCATGATGTTTTGCAAAGAGTACAACGCCAAAACAGCAGACCAAGCCGGAATGGTGATACCAGTAGAAATTTCGGTATTTGAAGACCGGAGTTTCACCTTTGTACTCAAGACACCGCCAGCATCAGTATTAATCCGCAAGGCAGCAAAAATTGAGCGCGGCTCGAATGAACCCAACAAAAAGAAAGTTGGAAACATCACCAGAGCACAATTGCAAGAAATTGCTCAAACAAAGCTACCCGACCTCAACGCCAACGACATAGAGGCGGCGATGAAAATTGTGGAAGGGACTGCGAAGAATATGGGTGTTACCATCGCCGACTAAAAAGCTTTGAGTGAAAAATTTAGCTCAATCTAAAATCAACAATCTCAAACTTGTACTGAGCTTGTCGAAGTATCCAAAATTAATTAGGGGGAGAGGCTAAAGCTTCGGAATTACCCCAGGAGAGAAAAATGGTAAAGAAAATATCGCGTCGCTTGCAAGCACTGCAAGCAAAAGTAGAAGACAGGGATTATGCACCTGTAGAAGCTTTATCGCTGTTGAAAGAAACAGCAACAGCCAAATTCGCTGAAGCCGCAGAAGCACATATCCGGTTGGGGATTGACCCCAAGTATACAGACCAGCAGTTGCGGACAACAGTCGCACTACCTAAAGGAACAGGGCAAATTGTCCGGGTGGCGGTGATTGCTAGAGGTGAAAAAGTCACAGAAGCAACCAATGCTGGTGCTGATTTAGCTGGTTCAGAAGAATTAATTGACCAAATCCAAAAAGGGATGATGGATTTTGACAAGCTAATTGCGACACCAGATGTAATGCCGCAGGTAGCAAAGCTGGGTAAACTCTTAGGGCCAAGGGGTTTAATGCCCTCACCCAAAGGTGGGACAGTAACATTTGATTTAGCAAGTGCGATCGCCGAATTTAAAGCTGGTAAACTAGAATTCCGTGCTGATCGAACCGGCATAGTCCATGTTATGTTTGGTAAGGCATCTTTCACGCCAGAAGATTTGTTAGTCAACTTAAAGGCGTTGCAAGAGACTATTGATCGTAACCGTCCTGCAGGAGCAAAAGGACGCTATTGGCGTTCAGTATACGTATCTGCCACAATGGGGCCAGCGATTAGAGTTGATATTAGCGCCCTACGGGATTTGAAACTGACAGAAGCAGCGTAGAAGGGATTAGAGGCTAGGGACTGGGGATTATAACAAGTTTGTATTTACCCTAGCCTCTAACACCTAGCCCCAGGCCCCTAACCCCTAATTAAATAAGTCAAGCCGGAGACAGCAGGTGCTAATTGCTTAATATCCTGCCGAGGTTAAAGACAAAAATACTAAAGTGACGCCTATAAAAGTGCGATCGCTATTGTATCAAGAGTCTCTACTAAACCCCGGCTAAAGTAGCTGGGGTTTGTTGTTAGGGTTGGTCAGAACATAAAACACATGCGGGAAAATCGATGATTTTGCCCTGGGAGGTGAAACGAAGATGGGTAGAACGATAGAAGACAAAAAAGAGATAGTAGCTGACCTCAAAGAAACTTTAAACGTGTCAACTTTAGCACTAGTAATTGAATACCAAGGGCTAACAGTTGCTGAAATTACTGACTTGAGGCGGCGGCTACGTCCAAGTGGTGCTGTTTGTAAAGTAACAAAAAACACCTTAATGGGCATTGCCATTCAAGACGACCAAAAATGGCAGCCGATGTCAGAATTACTCAAAGGTTCTTCTGCCTTTTTGCTGGTCAAAGATGATTTTGGCTCGGCAATTAAAGCTTACCAAGATTTCCAGAAAGCTACCAAGAAGACAGAACTTCGTGGCGGCGTTATGGAAGGTCGCCTGCTCAAAGAACCTGATGTCAAAGCATTAGGAGACTTACCTTCTAAGGAACAACTCATCGCCCAAATTGCGGGAGCAATCAACGCCTTGGCTACCAAGATTGCTGTGGGTATCAACGAAGTTCCCAGTTCACTGGCGCGGTCTTTACAAGCAGTGGCTAAAGGTGAGAAAGACAGCGCTGAAAGTGCTGGCGATTCATAGGTAATAAAAAATTACCAACTACCAAAAAAATCAAAATTACAGGAGTTATATCAATGTCTACTGCAACCGATCAAATTTTAGAACAACTCAAGTCTTTGTCATTGCTAGAAGCTGCTGAATTAGTTAAGCAAATTGAAGAAGCTTTTGGTGTGAGTGCTGCTGCACCTGCAGGTGGGATGATGATGATGGCTGCACCTGGTGCGGCTGCGCCTGCAGAAGAAGTTGTTGAACAAACCGAGTTTAACGTGATTCTGGAATCAGTCCCAGCTGATAAGAAA
Organism: Fortiea contorta PCC 7126; assembly: GCF_000332295.1. Lineage (GTDB taxonomy): Bacteria > Cyanobacteriota > Cyanobacteriia > Cyanobacteriales > Nostocaceae > Fortiea > Fortiea contorta. The sequence continues at coordinate 3,090,578 of NZ_KB235930.1, forward strand.
ATCGCCGTGCTGAAGATTGTCCGGGAATTGACAGGTTTGGGTCTGAAAGAAGCTAAGGATATGGTGGAAGCTGCTCCCAAAGCTGTTAAAGAAGGTATTGCTAAAGATGCGGCTGAAGATGCTAAGAAGCGAATTGAAGAAGCTGGTGGTAAGGTGACTATTAAGTAGTTAGCTGAAAGATAAAGTTTGAAGGATGAAATTAGCCTCAGACTTCTTTAATCAAAATTCCGTGAGCTATTTTTGAACTAGGAGCCTGACTCAGGCTCTTTTTTTACTTAAATAATTAATTGTCAGTCTTATACCAATTCTCTAAGGAGATTTTTCTAAATAACCTCCAGCATAAGTAATAACACATATTGTTTTGTATAATTTATGAGTTCCATAGGCAACGCCAGTGACTTTGAACGTATTATTAAAGATATTTTGTCGATGACCACGTGATGGGACTCCATCATCAATAATTAGTTGCATGACTATATCTTGGGCGGTGTTTGGGCCGTAGCTAATATTTTCGGCGGCGCTGGTTTGCCATTTTCCATAACGATTGATACGCGTAAAGGGAGTACTACCATCGCTACCGTTGTGTCCTAACGCACCCTTTGCTCCCTGGTCTTTGACATGATCTCTAGCGCCTAAAGACATTCCTTTGGATGCTCTCAATGCTCCCACAGGGCGAGCCGATTTGAGAAATGCGATCGCTTCATCTACAGGTTTCACACCTTCTTGAGTTACTAAATAGGTGTTATCAGCAATTTTGACGCGATTTCCCTGGAAGCGCTTTTTATAGCTTTCTAAAATGGGTAGGTATGCTTTGGGATTAGTCCGCACTTTGTTTGTCTCAGCAATTACCTGTTGTTCCAGAGGTGAGAGGTAATTGGCTTGTGCTAATAAAATCGGATTGGCTTCGGACTCTTCAACTGGAACAGAGTTGGCGACGGTTTCCCGAAACAACATTTGAGCCGAGTAGCTGGCTGCGATGGTCAGGAACAAAGACGCCCAAAATCCAAAGTGGCGCATGAATTACCTCAAAATTTGATTGCTGGGGTGATTTATCTGAGATAGATACAGCGCTAGTGAGTAAAATTTCGTAATTTGCCCTGTAGATCCTTGCACAGGAAAACGCAGAGAGAAGCTTGAGCTAAGGCTTGCTCAGTTCAGAGCTTCAGCGCTAACGCACCAGGAGTAATATTCTCCATCCTTGACGTTAAACCTCTGCGTTTAAAATTCTCACTCAAGACTCTGTTGTAACCTTTATCACAATAAACGTAAAGACTAATAGATTGCTAACTAAAGAATGGCTTGAAAATGCGTCTATTTTCTTGTTCATAGTTACAAAAATTTATCGACTAATCATATTTTTACTATCCAAAACTTTCATAAATTGCTGGCTAACGTAATTTGATGGTCAAAGGTCAACTGTAAAAATACGGGATTTGTAATTTATGGACAATGATTATAGAGTTTTTTAATTGCATTCAATAATTAAAAATCTATATAAACACCATAATTTGTCTTAAGATTTTCTCGAATTTTTCAAAAAAAACTACAAAAATGCTATACTTCCCGTGCTTCTTTGCAATACTTAACTAGTGTTTAATGAACAAAGATTAACATAGATTAAAAATAATAACTAATATCATAATTCATTAAGTTATTCACGTTAAATTGAGAGTATGCTTAATCATCGAAGCCTAGTTGAAAATCATCAATAACTAAGTGCAAATAAACTTTATAGTTTAATACTAATAATTGAAAATTTTTGACTATTAATTATTAGTTTATTTGTACAACATGATTGACTAGGTTGTTCAGCAAGGTAGCAAAAACCCTGACTGAGCCAATTACTCAGAGCAAAACCCAAAGCAACCTTAACAACAAGACGTAAGATGATAGAGAAAATTTTGCTAGCTGTCTCTGGATTAGGGCACGCAGAAGAGATGCTCAAAACATTGAAGGAAGTGCCATCAATCCAGGCTGCAAAAGTTACAGTTTTGCATGTTGTTCCTCCTCAATCTACTGCTACTGTGATGACCGAGAAGTGGGAAGAAGGCGGAAAAATATTGGCTAATGCGATTCAGTCTTTGAATTTAGATCCGAGTCAGGTTTCCTCAATTTTGCGCCAAGGTGATCCCAAAAGTGTGGTTTGCCAAGTAGCTGACGAAATGGATGCTGATTTAATTATTATGGGTTCACGGGGACTGAAGCGACTGCAATCGATATTAGCAAACTCAGTTAGTCAGTATGTTTTTCAGTTGTCTTCTCGCCCCATGCTGCTAGTAAAAGATGACATTTATGTCAAAAGAATTAAGCGCGTTATGGTAGCAATGGACAATTCTGATGCTGCTAAACATTGCTTGAATTTAGCTTTGTTTTTGCTGCGAGGTATTTCCGGCGGACAACTCATTTTGACTAATGTGACTACAGATTTGCGCGGTAAATCATCTGAACTCAACGAAGTTATCCCAGACAAAAATTCTGTTTTAGCGGTTGCGGTTACCGAAGCAGCCAAGCTGGGGGTACAGGCTCGTTGTTTTGTTAGCAGCGGTAAACCAGGTGAGGAAATTTGTCGCTTGGCTGAGGAGTTGAACACAGACTTATTGCTTTTGGGTTCTCCCGATCGCCGTCCATCGGTGGCTAAGAATTTTGTCGATATCGACAGACTAATTGGTGCATCTTTATCTGATTATGTCAGAGTCAATGCTACTTGTCCTGTGTTGTTGGCGCGGACATCTGCTTAGTAACAGAATATAAAGCGGTTGAAGAATAGAAACCCCTACACTTTTGGTACAGGGGTTTTTTATTTTATGGACAACGTATTAATCTTTTTTACCTTCGCGGCTGGCAGTTTGGATGTACAGAATTAACAAAAATACAGTAGGGACTAGTACGAACAGAATGCTCGCTACGAACCCTAGGTCATTCACTTGCATGGCAAGAAAGCCTCTCTTAAATTTCCAATCAACAAGATTAGAATAGCATCATCCATGACAGAGTTAAGCAATTCCCTATTCACAAAGAGCAATCTCGATACTGGCAAATGTTGTGGGTAATGGCTGGATGCAAATCATAGCAGTAGCGATCGCCCCGAAAGCTTACGGTTTGGTGACTACGCTAATGGGGCCATTCACTAAAGTTTGGCAAGCAAGACGGTAATTTTCTGGCTTTTTTTTCAATTTTTTATTTTCTACATCTGTTCGGGGCGAAAGGTTTTCTATCCCTTCAACTACTTCCACAATACATGTCCCACACTGACCATAGCCGCCGCAGTTGGTCATTTTGCCAAACAATGTATAGATATCAATGCCATTTTGCATGGCTTTGAGCCGGAGATTGGCGCCATCGGCAGCTATAACTTCTTTATCTTCTTTAACGAATTTAATATTGCCCATATTTTATCCCTCCTTGTCTGTAAGCTTGGCTTACAGCTTTGTGTTCACCTGGTTTGATCAACAGTCTTACTTACTTATATTAAGTTATTACAAAATATTAAGAAGCGTAAACTTTAAAAAAGATTTTTGAGTAAAAAAATAGGACAGGAAAAACGCCTGTCCTGGAATCTGGTCAATAGATTAACTTACCTAAAACCCACTGCTGCTTGCCAAACGAAAGCAAGTAACAAGAAGAAAACGGGAATCACTGGGAGAACATCCACCAAGGGGTCGAAGATTTGGTAAGCTTCAGGCAGTTTTGCTAATAAAAGTGCTGCTTCCATGTTTGTTTAAATCCACCTATTCCAACACAGCATTCATAATTGAGATGTATCTTAACATGGAATGGTCATTGGTCATTTGTTATTAGTCATTTCTCCCTCATCTTCTCATCTGCTTGCTTCTATTCTTTAATTGAGCCAGTGACCAAATTCGGTAACGAAGCGATCGCTGAGTATGGCTTCACGGATCTTTTGAGTAAAACGAATTAGTTCGGTGATGTTGTGGATACTCAACAACGTGTAGGCGAGGATTTCTTGCGATCGCACTAGATGAGATATGTAGGCGCGGCTGAAGTTTTGACATGCATAACATGGGCAAGTTTCATCTAAAGGTGCAAAATCTTCACGAAATTTTGCATTCTTTAAATTCCAGCGATCGCCCCGAACCATGGCGGTACCGTGTCTCGCCCAACGGGTGGGAATCACGCAGTCAAATAAATCTACACCAGAAGCAATGGCGATCGCCATCTCTTTGTATGTGCCCACACCCATCAAGTAACGCGGCTTTTCTGGTGGGAGCAGTGGTGCTGTCGTTTGCACAATCTGCGCCATCAATTCTGGCGGTTCCCCCACGCTGACGCCCCCAATGGCATATCCTGGCAAATCTAACTTAGCTAGACCAACGGCGGCTTGGGAGCGCAAGTCTAAATATACACCACCTTGCACAATCCCAAACAACGCTTGATCGCTGCGGTTGTGAGCCACCACACAGCGCTCTAACCAACGATAAGTACGCTCGGTTGCGGCTTCTACCTCTTGGCGAGTCGCTGGGTAAGGCGGACACTCATCAAACGCCATGATCACATCTGCTCCCAGAGTATTTTGGATGGCTATAGAGCGTTCTGGTGTAAGGTTGATAATTTGTCCATCGTGTGGCGAGCGAAAAGTCACACCTTCTTCGGTAATTTTTCGCATTTCACTGAGGCTGAAAACCTGAAACCCTCCGGAATCCGTGAGCATCGGCCCATTCCAACCCATAAATTTATGCAATCCACCACCACCGGCGACGATCGCTTCTCCTGGTTGGATATGGAGATGATAGGTATTAGACAATACCATTTGTGCCCCAGTATCCTTAAGCTGGGATGGTGTCACAGTTTTGACATTTGCTAATGTCCCCACTGGCATAAATCTAGGTGTTTCTACGATACCGTGAGGGGTATGAAACACTCCTGCTCTTGCTTTTGTCTGGCTGCACTGAGCAAGACTTTGAAAAGAAAAGTTAGCACTCAAGGCAAAAATAATACTAGTTAAATTATGGACTCAGATAAATAATGGTAATCGGTAACGAGTTATTAGTGATGGCTGACCCTATCATCAACTCCCCATGACCAATTACCAATTATTAATTTCCCGAAAATTATAGTTTCTAATCAAAACGAGTCAGAACTCTCATCATCCATTTCCGCATCCCATCTAGCCGAAAGTACTTGCTCCATCATCGCTTCTATGGCGTTGACGTTCAAGTTACGATCCCTGCGCTCTTGTAAGGGAGTCGAGAGGGGAATCAGCCGCAAACAAAAGCCTTCCTGTACCAAATCAAAGTGGGTTTCTTGTTGCGGGGACTGTTTGAGTTCTAAATAATCAAAACTATAAAGATTCAGATAAAGTGTGTGGTTGGCGACTACTGTAGATCGTTGCGGGTTCGCAAACACTTCCATCACATCCCCGTCACCCTCGCTCAGTAACTGGCTTTCTTGGGTGTAGATGTAGTGGACTCGACCTAAATCAGCCAGCAATCGGCGCATGTCGAGTTTATTGACAATAATGCCCGTGTTGACAATACACGGTGCTGGTATCCTGGCGTCGGGTAGATGGTGACTCATAAGGGAATGGGGAATGAGCAAAGGTGAGTTGCAACACAGCTAAACAGCTAGGTGAACAGCCCGTGAACTCCCTACATTTAAAAAAATATCAATTTTGTAGGGCGATCGTCTAATCACCTGGAATTAGTTATTAATTTGAGAATCTGAAACAACGTGATTTTTGATGCAATTTTGATTTCCTAAATTAATGAAAGTTTGTTAAAAAAAATACTATTATATACCGTCATCACTGAGACCAGCATAACAAAATTTTCTGCATGAATCTGGATGCCCAATAAATCTTATCTAAAGCTTTAAAATGTTCAAATGCTGTTTGAATCTCAATTGTAGGCTTCATTTGTAAATAGTTTTTTGACTATTGTAACTAATATGGCGAATCAAATTCAGTGGTGGAAGTATTTAATATCAAGTATGATTTTTTACACAATTATTCCTCTGCCATATATACAAGGTTTAGAATTTGCAAAAGTAGCACAGCTTGCACCACTTGTAGGACTGATAATTGGGGGAGTGTTGGGGTTGTGGGATGGGGGAATGAATTATCTGGGTTTACCAGTATTAACTCGTAGTGCGTTGGTAGTGTGCAGTTGGATCGTCATTACTGGGGGATTACACTTAGATGGTACGATGGATACTGCTGATGGTTTAGCAGTAGGCGACCCGGAACGACGATTAGAGGTGATGGCAGATAGTGCTACTGGTGCATTTGGTGCAATGGCAGCGATCGCTATAGTACTGCTAAAAACCGCAGCTTTGACCGATATACAAGCAGACCGCTGGTTGGTGTTGATAGCGGCTTGTGGATGGGGACGGTGGGGACAGCAGCTGGCGATCGCCCAATATCCTTACTTAAAACCCACTGGTAAAGGCGCATTGCACAAACAAGCCATTCGCTCATACAAAGATTTATTACCGGGACTATTGTTATTGTTGGGCTTGAGTGGTTTGGTTGTGTTATTAGATAACAAACGCCTATTTTTAGCAGTGGGAATGGTATTTGCTGGAAGTGCGATCGCTACTTTAACTGGTGCTTGGTTTAACCACAAACTAGGTGGACACACCGGGGACACCTACGGCGCCGTCGTCGAGTGGACTGAAGCCCTATTTCTTTGCGTACTGACTATATTTTAAGAAAATAGGGAGTAGGAAATTGAAATATGAGAACGATAACTAATTTCCACCACATCAGTTACTATGTACCTCATAACTCTAGTTGAGCAGTAGCTCGCTGACGCCGAATGCTCAATCATATTATTTAATCGGTTGCAACCTCGTCACCTTCAGCTTAAAGTTTCCCACCCCTGTTTCACCAAAAGACCGGACGCGAATAATATAGGTTCCATTTTCGACGATGCGAGTAAATAACAGAGAATTGCTACTACCATCAGGCCCGTCGTCATTTTCTACTAATGTTGTGCCGTTGGGTGCTAGTAGTGTAATGATACTGTCGAAATTTTCCGAAGCCACATCAACTGCTAAATTATCGCCCTTATTTAACTTCACCGCATAATCACGAGCAAATCCGCCTTGACCTGTGGGAATGTCTTTGTCTGAAAGCGTATCAGTAAACTCGGTGCTAGAAGTTAAAGGAATCGGACTATATAACTTATTTTGAGCAAAAGCTGCTCTTGTACTAATAGTAATTGTCAAGAATATTGCAGGCAGAATAATAACTTGTGTGCAACTCGCTACAAAAACTTTGCTGATCATTTCAAGCATTAAACAGGGTGAATTTGGTTAATTATAAAGTTCTCAAGTCTGGCTTGCCCATTACTTGTGTAGTTATTTATCTTTTGCAGTCGTAGCTAGTGCTGCTAACCCTAAAACGTCAACTCCACATTGACTAAATGTTTGTACTGCAGCAGCGGCGGTAGCACCAGTAGTGTAGATATCATCTATTAATAATACTGTGGCATTTGGATAACGGCGCAATCCTTTGCCAACAACAAAAGCTGCTGCTAAGTTTTTTTCTCGTTCTGATGCGGATAAACCAAACTGTGCTTTAGTTTCTCGAATTCTTACCAAACCATTGGTTTCTAATTTTAAGCCAGTTGTTTGACAAAAACTTTCTGCTATCAACGCTGCTTGGTTGTAACCACGTTGTTTTAGCTTGCTAGTGTGGAGTGGGATGGGAACAGCGATCAAATTTGCGTTAGATTTTGGAGGTTTTAATAACCATGCTTCCCCTAACCATCGACCCAAAAGGTGAGCGATTTGGGGCTGGTTTTCATATTTCATCGCGGCGATCGCTCTTTTTAAAGAACCACCATATACGCCCCAACTAAACACTGGTATCGGTTCTAGCCATCGTGCCTCAGGGTTTTTCTGTTGACATGTGTGCAACTGTCGTTCGCAGTAAGGACAAAGATCGCTAGATGTAGAGCGTTGACACAGGGGACAAGGAGGTTGCAAAAACAGGTTAAGTAAGCTTTTGAGTGCATTTCGGACATAAATCATGGCTAATGTGTCCTTTTGACATCAGGGATAACTGACATCAATTGTCATTGGTCATCGATGATTTGTCATTACAAGCTGTGCAAACGTCTTTGGGAATTAGCAACCAATGCTAGCATACTAATGCTCGCAACCCTCACATTTGCTAGATCAGCCATGCAAAATACAGAAACGACGCTACAACTTCGCCTCTGGACAGTTGAGGAATACCACCGGATGGCTGAGGCGGGAATTTTTGCTGTAGATGAACGAGTGGAACTCTTAGAAGGAAAGATTATCTGGATGATTGCTAAAGGAACAGCCCATCGTTCAGCAGTGGGGAGAACATATAAATTACTAGAAAAGCGTTTAGGTCATCAGGTTTGGATATCTATTCAAGACCCAGTTAAGTTAAATGAACAGTCGGAACCAGAGCCAGATGTTGCTGTGGTAAAAATAGATCCTTTGGACTATGCAGATCATCATCCTACTCCATCTGAAGTTTATTTGCTGATTGAAGTAGCAGATAGCAGCCTGAAGCTGGACTGCGAAACTAAAGGTAAAGCTTACGCCAAAGCGGGAATTAGTGATTATTGGGTGTTAGATGTAGTCAGCCGTCAATTGCACGTTTTTCGTCAACCAACTGAAGATGGTTATCAAAGTGCAGAGATTTTGACAGAAAATATGAATATTTCACCCCTAGAGTTTCCTGATTTGCAGATTGGGGTATTTGAGATGTTACCGCCAGTCAGTAAGTTTTAGATCAGGAATTTAACATACACGCGATCGCATCTTTTCGTTTCTACTTCGGTTGCTGGTTTGTAGCCTTTACTTTCATATAATTTCACTGCTTCAACCAAAACACTAGCAGTTTCAATCCATATTTCGTCGAAACCGCGGGCGGCGATCGCTGCTTCTAGCTGTTGTAACAAATATTTTCCCAGTCCCAATCCTCTCACGCTTGATAAAAGATACATTTTGCGGATTTCTACAGCCTTTTTGCCCCGATGTATGGGGTAGTATGCTCCCGTACCTACCACTTGATTTTGGTGCTCAATTACCCAAAACTCACCACCTGTGGCTAAGTAATATTCTTCCACTTGCAACACGTCTCGGTCTGCACCGTTGGGTTCCCAACTCAAACCGTATTCTGATAATACATAACTAATGACTGCAGCGGCGCCTGTGCGATCGCCCTTCTCCCAGTTACGAATCAAAAAGTCTCGATAATAATCTCTCATCGTAAAATTTTCAATTGAAGTGGAGTTGCAGTCAAGTTTGCACAGAGAAATTTTCTGGATTCATCTTCCAGTTTATCGACCGAATAGCGAATTTTGCAGAGTTAATCTCAGGCACTAGTCTTCATATCTGAGTTTTGCCAGTGCTAGCACAAGTGGTTTTTCAATCAACATCAGGATTAATGCACTTTTGAGTTTTGGCGCTGGCAATTCCTCACAGATGTGATCTTAACTGATAGATTTAATTTCAGCCTGTGATGTTGCGCCAGTTTCTGCAATTGTAACGGGGGCGCACTCGCGAATAAATTTATCGTCAGGAGTCAATTTCTAGACTTTTCAGCAGTTATGTGGTATACACTTAAACTTATAAAAGTCTAACTGAGAATACCGAGATTGTTATAGATTTCCAGCAAATTACCGTCCGGATCACGAAAATGCGCGGTGCGAATTCCCCATTCTGAACGGTCTATTGGTGGCGTCACAATTGTGGTGTAATGATCTTTGAGACGCTGGTACACTTCATCCACATCATCGACTGCAAAAACTAAAGTCTTTCTGTCTTGAGCAGGAAAAACTGAAAGTTGCTCATTACCAAGCACCGAAATCATTAAATCTTTTGGGAATAAGGCTAGCTTAATATTTCCCGTGAGAAACTCGGCATACCCGGTGTTTTCGTCTCCCCAATCGACATCCAATTCCAGCACGTCGCGGTAAAATAAGAAAGAATCTTTGTAGTTGGAAACAAGCAGTCGAATGTGTGATAACTGAAGTTTCATATCTGTTGTGCTAGCTTGCTAACTGTGAATTCTTGGTTCTGGATGCAAATTTGCCAGTAAGTCACTTTCGACTATTGCCAATTCTTCAAGCCGTTGCCTGACAATATTACGGTTAAAGTAAGTATCAGCTAAAACCCAATAAGTACCGAAGTGTCGTGCCTCCGATGCCATTAAACCGCGATAAAATTTGGCTAAGTCTGGCTCAGGACAGTGTGTAGCTAATAATCCCAAGCGTTCATGACTACGAGCCTCGATTAAACCTGTGACAAGTAAGGAATCTAAAAATTTTTGGGGTTCTGAGGAGCGGACTTGAGCTTTTAAGCCAGCACCATAGGGGGGTGGTGGTAGGGGAGCGAGGGGGATATGACGACGTTCTAACCATTGATTAACTAGCTCAAAGTGTTCTAGTTCTTCACGAGCGATCGCTGTTAATTCCCGCACCATTTTAGTATTGGAAGGATAGCGAAACATAAAATTCAACGCCACCCCAGCTGCTTTGCGTTCGCAGTGAGAATGATCGAGCAAGATCGTGTCTAAATTGGCGATCGCCTGCTCCACCCAAGCACTACTTGTGGGTTGTTTTAAGGTGTTAATAGTCGGTAACACAGAACTATGCACAGGGTAACAACACTCTAGATGGGACAATTTCGCTGAGTATGCCAGCAAATTTATTTTAGTGCTGGATTAGGCGAGGAAGGGTTAAATTATTGGGGTTTAAGTATGGTCTTTAGGAAATTAGTTTTCTAGATTATCTTATATATCTCTCAATAAGTTGAGATCGATATGATACAAATGCGGTTACTGGGGGTTAGGGGTTAGCAAGGAGGGGATAGATAAGAGTTTTCCTGATTGTTAATATCTAGCCCCTAACCTGTTTTTGATTACCAGTCAATTAATTGGCGATCGCGGAAGAATCCACCTGTAGCACCGCCAGGGGGGAGAGTTGCGAGCCAGACAATTGTATCAACTCCTTGTTCTGGAGTGCGAGGTGCTTCAGCACCACCCATATCAGTTTTCACCCAACCTGGACAGACAGAATTAACTAATATATTTGTCTCTTGTAATTCGCTAGCAAAAATTCGTGTTAAGGCGTTTAAAGCTGTTTTAGAAATTCTATATCCTGGTGAACCTCCTTCCATATCGGTTAGCTGTCCCATTCCCGAAGAAACATTGACAATGCGTCCATAATTCTGTTCTTTCATCAACGGAATTAACGCTTGAGTTACTCGTAAAACACCATAGAGATTTGTCTCCAAGGTTTTTTCTATGGTTTCTATTTGAGAATTGACTATGCTATTACTATTGGATTGAACATCGATATAAATTCCAGCATTATTAACTAAAGCATCAAGCTTGCCAAATTCTTGGCGAATGAATTGGGCTAATATTCTGCTGCTTTCATCGCTGGTGACGTCAAGATGATGAAACTGGACATTTAAACCTTCATCTTGTAATTTTTGAGCAGCGGCTTGTCCTTTCATCTCATTCCGACTCGTCAGAATAACTTGATATTCCTGTTTCGCTAATTGGCGAGAAGCTTCAAATCCTAAACCGCGATTTCCTCCGGTTACTACTGCAACTTTTTTGGTTGTATTCATGGTGAATTTCTCCTGTTTTGCAAACAAAAGGGGTAAGGAATTAGAGACGAAAAACTTTTATAGCAATTCTCCATTACATAATGTATGTCCTAATCCTTAGTACCCGATGATACAAGTAAACCTATGTTTAGAAAACATTAAATCGCTGAGGGTAGAGTTTCTTTCATTTCCTAGTTTGTACCTTATATTCAGCTTTTTTAAACTAGTTCTTGACCTCCAAGTCTGCTATTTTAAAGCATATTCTGGTACATATTCAACTAATTCTATTTCGTTACCATCTGGATCGTTGACATAAATTCTATGTTTAGTTTCCGATGCTGTCATTGTGTAATACTCAATGCCACTAGCTTCTAGCAGTTTCTGCATAGCTTCGCCATCTTTAATCACAAAGCCAATGTGATTAATACCAAGATTTTCATAAGCTTGGTGTACTCGCTTTTGTCCAGTATTTTCGTTATTTTTTGTTTTGTTAACTGTCTTAACCGTTCAAAAATTATTTCTTAACTGTCTTAATTGTCCTTGTGTTTTTGTTCTAGTACTGATAATATTTCAGTATAATTCCACGCTAAAATAAGCAAACAGAAATTAGTAAACAGGGGAAAATCATGTCTGACATCAAAAAACTTGGTCAATCTTGGATATTTAATTGGTTCTTTGGATTTAACGAGATACCGACAGATGAAGATTGTTGCATTTATATGAAATCAGTTTTATGTTGCGCTAAGGGAGATGGAGTTCTCGCAAGCGAAGAGAAAGATTGGGCTATTGGATTTTGTGCATCTTGGGGAGTAGCAAACTGGGTAATTGAAGAGCTAAAAGCATACGAAGCAGATGAAGATATAGAAGAGGTAATTGCTCGCTCTCCTCAAGTATCTATCGCGCAAAGAGATTTACTTCTCACAGCAATTAGAGCTTCTACTGCTGATGGAGAACTGCATGAAGATGAAAAGAAAAAAATTCAACAAATGGCTTCTATTATAGGGGTAGAAGAAGAAGTAGTAGACCAGTTAGACCAGCTACACCAAGAAGAATTAGCATTACGACAAAAGCGTATTAAGCTGCTATATCCAGAAAAAAGCCCCTATTAATAATCTAGATATAAGTAACTATATTCAACCCCAGCACTAAACAATTCAAAATTTGCTTATTTGCTTCTTAAAAAATTAAGAAGAATTAAAAGTAATAACTTTGAATTCAATCAAAGTGTATGGAGTAACAACTTTGGGCGTTGTATAAATATGGCATAGTTTGGTGATTGAACCCTTTGAAAAGTCGTTCAAATGAGGCTAAATTAGTCCATGATTTTGCAACGCCTAATTTTGAATATGATAATTTGGGCTAAACGTTAGGCAAAGTTGCCCAAGCCTTGTCAAGAAAAATTGGGAGGGTTACCAGATATCCTTCTGGCTCGTATTGGTAGAGGTTCTAATGCAATTGGATTGTTCCATGAGTTTGTCAACGAAGTTCGATTTGTTTCACGGTTGGCGATGAACCAATGTGGCGCTAGCTTGGTTAACCGGCATGAGAATCACCTCATTAATATTGACATGGGGCGATCGCGTAGTACAAAAAAAGATCACATCAGCTATATCATCAGCAGTCAGTGGGTTGACTCCTTGGTAAACGCGCTTGGCTCGGTCAACATCGCCATGAAATCGGACTTGGCTAAATTCTGTTTCCACCATCCCCGGATCAACGGAAGTCACACGGACGGGAGTACCCAAGAGGTCTTGTTTCAAGCCTTCCGAAAGCGCCTTAACCGCAGCCTTTGTGGCACAGTAGACATTACCACCGGGATAAGTTTGATGTCCAGCGATGGAACCAAGATTGACCACATGACCACGACCGCGATTGACCATTCCCGGAACAACATAACGGGTGAGGTAAAGTAAACCTTTAATATTGGTATCAATCATTTCTTCCCAGTCTTGAAAGTCGCCTTCATGCAACTTATCTAAACGACGACTTAAACCAGCATTATTAATGAGAATATCGATATCAGACCAGGAAGAAGGGAGATGAGAAATTGCCGATTCCACAGCAGAGCGATCGCGCACATCTAACTCTAACAAATGGATTTGTGCAGACGTTAAACTTTTTGCTAATTCCTCTAACCTTTCTAACCGTCGCGCCGCCAAAATTAGTTTTGCACCAGCGCCAGCAAACATTTTCGCACAAGCAGCACCGATACCACTACTTGCACCCGTGATTAACACAATTTGATTTTCTAAAGAAATCATCATGGTTCAAAAGTTCAGATTCAATCCAAAATATCAGGGAATAGGGAATAGGAAAAGAACAAAACTCTAGCCCCTAATCCCTATTCCTTAAACTCTTATTTATTCACCACTTGCAAACGCTGAGTTACCATCGTCATTCCCTCACCCCGCAGGATAACTGCAGAAACCCATTGATTACCGGGAGTAGATGGGGCGCGTCCCACTTTAAACAGTCCCCCGGATGTGAGTAATTCTAAATTTACGGATGTGGGGTTGAGATATTTATCTGCTTGCACAGATTCTTCTAATGCTGTCCCCAGAATAAAATCATCACCCAAAGGTTCTTGCACGATCGCATCAAAAGTATAAGGCTGACCGACCTTTACCTGCTGCGGTAATTTGATTTCCACTTGCGGTGGTTTCACACCAGAGGTCAGCTGAGTGCGTTCAGACAAAATATCTTGGCGGACAATTGTTGCACCTGTGACACGCTGACGTGATTTAATTGTGGCATTGAAAGCTAAATTATTGCTGTTAGCCGCAGGTAAACCGGTAATATTAGTTACCGTTTCTGCCACAATGGCGTTGCCTTCAGATTTCCAAGATTCCAGCTTTGTGCTGTACTTTAATTGTGGATATCGCTTCCACAGTTCAGTTAGAGCTTTTTCTAAAGTCTGGCGGTTTAAGCCATCGCCATGAGTGAAATTGGCGCTGTAAAACGCTATCACCTTTTTGACATCACCCTGGCTAGCTGCGGCGTCAACTTGCGTCAACAAGTTTTTCAGTTCAGCGGGAGCCGTTTCTGGTGTACTGGCTTGAGCGCATTGCCAACCACTGATGATTCCCAGTGTCAAGAAGAATAAAATTAGCCAGACATGCTGGGGAAATCGGCGTTGGCGGTTCACCAATAAAGCAATAATGTTAGTCATCGGGAATAGTTTGCTGATTTACGTGAGAACGTCAGGAAATTGTTTTATCTTAATTAAGTTAGGAGCTAAACGGTAGAGATTTGATGGTAGATGCACCGATTAGATTACTAATAGCTGCGAGTGGTACGGGTGGACACTTGTTTCCAGCGATCGCCCTCGCTCAAAAGCTACCAGATTATGAAATTGAATGGCTTGGTGTCCCCAATCGGTTAGAGACTCAGTTAGTCCCGCAACAGTATCCTTTGAATACTATTGCCGTTGAAGGGTTTCAACAAGGATTGGGTATATCATCTTTACGCATCTTGGTTAAACTCATCGGTTCGATTCTCCAAGTTAGGCGAGTGCTCAAACAGGGAAAGTTTCAAGGTGTGTTTACTACAGGGGGCTATATCGCCGGGCCTGCAGTAATTGCAGCCCGTTCTTTGGGTCTACCCGTAATTTTCCATGAGTCTAACGCCTTACCGGGTAAAGTAACACGCTTCTTTGGCCCTTGGTGTAGTGTGGTAGCAGTAGGATTTACTGCCGCTACTGAGTACTTACCTCGTGCTAAAAATGTCTGCTTAGGAACTCCGGTGCGATCGCAATTTCTGGAGCCAGAAACTGACACAACACTAGATTTGCCCATACCAGAAGGCGTTCCCTTAATTATCGTCTTTGGTGGTAGCCAAGGTGCCGTTGGTATCAATAAATTAGTCAGACAATCCGCTCCAGCTTGGTTCGATGCAGGTATTCACATCGTACATTTAACTGGAGATCAAGACCCAGAAGCCGACAGCCTCAAACATCCGCAGTATATAGCCTTACCTTTTTACAACAACATGGCGGCGTTGTTGCGACGAGCGAATTTAGCCATTAGTCGTTCTGGTGCAGGTAGCTTGACAGAATTAGCAGTTTGTGGTTTACCAGCAATTTTAATTCCCTACCCCTTTGCAGCCGAAGACCATCAAACCTATAATGCTCAAGTGTTTACCAAAGCTGGAGCAGCGCTAGCGTTTCCACAATCCCAATTAACAGCAGAGATTTTGCAAAATCAGGTTTTGAGTTTGTTACACTCACCGATAGAATTAGCCAAGATGGCAGAAAATGCCAGAGCGATCGCAGTTCCCGATAGTGCTGATAAATTGGCGTCTCTCGTGCGCGAAATCGTAGAGACGTAAACATTTGATGATATATAATCACCAAAATTGCGCCAATTAACAGAAAATGAGCTACGCCGAGCAGCTAAATTATCTACTAAAACCAACATCTTTCCGTAGCCCATTAATAGTAGACTTATTCGCTGGTTGTGGTGGTTTATCTCTTGGCTTTGAAGCCCAAGGATTCACCACCCACGGCTTTGAAATGGAAGCTGATGCTTGCGCTACCTATCAACAAAACTTAAAAGGAAATTGTACTCAAATTCTGCTCACATCCGAGACAGAATTACCACCCGCCACAGTCGTCATTGGTGGGCCTCCCTGTCAACCTTTCAGTGTAGGAGGAAACCAAAAAGGATTACAAGACTCACGAGATGGTTTTCCCATTTTTATTAATGCAGTCAAACAGCTTTGTCCGCAAATTTGGTTATTTGAAAATGTGCGGGGATTGCTATATAAAAATAGGTGTTATCTAGAAGAAATTGTTCAATCTCTACAAAATCTAGGTTATATCGTCGAGTGGAAATTATTAAACGCAGTTAATTTTGGCGTTCCCCAAAATCGAGAAAGGTTAATCGTTGTCGGTCATCAAGGAAACTTTAAATTTCCAGAATTACTCACCAAAAAAATCCCTGCAGGCGAAGCACTAGAAGAATTAGCAAAACAAGCACCTCCAGAATCAAAATTCCTCACACCTAACATGGATGCATATATAGCCAAATACGAAAAAGCCTCTTTTTGTAAAAATCCCCGTGACCTACATTTAGACAAACCAGCCAGAACCCTAACCTGCAGAAACTTAGCCGGCGCCACAGGCGATATGCACAGAATTAAACTTGCTGATGGGAGACGGCGACGGTTATTAATAAGAGAAGCCGCAAGATTACAAAGTTTTCCTGATTGGTTTAAATTTGTAGGTTCAGAAACCAGCTGTTTCAACCAACTAGGTAACGCAGTCCCCCCCCTATTTGCTTTTCACCTAGCCGCAAGCGTGAGAGATTATTTATAGTAATTGTTATTGGAGAAGGGAACAGGGAACAGGGAACAGGGAACAGGGATTAGGGATTAGGGAAGAGGTATTTTCATTCTTCCTTGTGAGCATTCGTTCATAGAATCTCTTGCAAAAGCCCTAATTTTCGCGTTCTTCTTTGCGCCTTTGCGCCTTTGCGCGAAACAAAAAAAGATTTATGCAACAAGTCAACAACCCTAACATAACAGAGAACAGATTCCCAGCCATTTTTCCAGCTTCCGAACCTAGACCTGGGTAAAACAGTACTATTGTTCTAGTATAAAGCTATTAAAGATAGTATTATTAAGGACTGTTTCACGGCGCAACATGTCTCGACCAGCCAATATGTCAGACCAACAGCTAGCAGCATCGCTAAATGGGCATCTTCCCTACCCCGGCCACAATCACCAGAATACCATTCGGATTCGGGGTGCGAGGCAACATAATCTGAAAAATATTGACTTGGAATTACCACGCGATCGCTTAATCGTTTTCACGGGCGTTTCGGGTTCTGGTAAGTCTTCTTTGGCGTTTGATACGATTTTTGCTGAGGGACAACGCCGCTATGTGGAATCACTTAGTGCTTATGCGCGGCAGTTTCTGGGACAATTAAATAAGCCGGATGTAGAAGCGATTGAGGGTTTAAGCCCGGCGATTTCCATTGACCAAAAGTCTACTTCTCATAATCCCCGTTCGACTGTGGGGACGGTGACAGAGATTTATGATTATCTGCGACTGTTGTATGGGCGCGCTGGTGAACCCCATTGTCCCATATGCGATCGCTGTATTGCACCCCAGACGATAGATGAGATGAGCGATCGCATTATGGCATTACCCGATCGCGCTCGCTTCCAAATTCTCGCGCCCGTAGTTCGGGGGAAAAAAGGAACTCACCGCAAACTTTTATCCAGTCTCGCATCTCAAGGTTTTGTGCGTGTCCGCATTGATGGTGAAGTGCGCGAGTTATCTGACGCCATTGAATTAGATAAAAATTTAACTCACACCATTGAAGTTGTGATTGACCGCTTGGTGAAAAAAGACGGGATTCAAGAACGTTTGGTCGATTCTTTGTCTACTTGTCTCAAACAATCTGGCGGTATAGCTAATATTATTACTGGTGAGGATCCAGAACAAGAAGAATTAGTATTTTCGGAAAATTTTGCTTGTCCAGAACATGGCGCAGTCATGGAAGAATTATCGCCGCGATTATTCTCCTTTAATTCACCTTATGGTGCTTGTCCGCACTGTCACGGTATTGGCAGCTTAAGAAGATTTTCACCTGATTTAATTGTACCAGATCCAGAAGCGCCAGTTTATGCAGCCATTGCACCTTGGTCAGAAAAAGATAACTCTTATTATTTAGAACTGCTTTATAGTTTGGGACAAGCTTATGGCTTTGAATTGCAAAACAACTGGAGCAAACTAACAATAGAACAGCAGCATACCGTTTTGTTTGGTGAAGATGAAAACCACGCCAAAGCAGAATCTAAGAAGCAGATTTTTCGAGGTGTGATTCCCATTTTGCAACGACAATATGAGGGTGGTTCTGAGTTAGTTAAACAAAAATTAGAAGATTATTTAATTGACCAACCTTGCGAAGTTTGTCATGGCAAAAGATTAAAACCAGAAGCTTTAGCTGTCAGATTGGGACAGTATGGAATATTGGATTTAACGGGGGTATCAATTCGGGATTGTCGGGAGAGAATTGAACATTTAAAATTGAGCGATCGCCAATTACAAATAGCTGATTTAGTCCTGCGAGAAATTAAAGCCAGATTACAATTTTTATTAGATGTCGGCTTAGATTATCTCACCTTAGATCGTGCAGCCATGACACTTTCTGGCGGTGAAGCCCAACGCATTAGATTAGCAACACAAATTGGCTCAGGGTTAACAGGAGTTCTCTATGTTTTAGATGAACCAAGTATAGGTTTACATCAACGCGATAACAGCCGATTACTGACAACTTTAACCAAATTGCGCGATTTAGGTAACACCTTAATTGTCGTCGAACACGATGAAGAAACTATCAGGGCTGCAAACTACATAGTTGATATTGGCCCTGGTGCGGGAATTCATGGCGGAAATATCGTCGCCCAAGGTGATTTACAAGCTTTACTAACAGCAGAAGATTCTTTAACTGGTGCTTATTTATCAGGAAGACGAGTAATAGCTACGCCAGCAGAACGCCGCGAAGGAAATGGGCGCAGTTTGATTATTAAAAACGCCCATCGCAATAACCTCAGAAATATTGATGTAGAAATTCCTTTAGGAAAACTTGTCGCTGTAACTGGCGTTTCTGGTTCCGGAAAATCCACTTTAATTAACGAATTACTCTACCCCGCATTGCAACATCACCTGCTAAAAAAAGTGCCCTTACCGAAAGAATTGGGAGAAATTCATGGACTAAATGCAGTTGATAAAGCCATTGTCATTGATCAATCTCCCATCGGACGCACACCCCGTTCTAATCCTGCAACTTACACAGGCGTTTTTGACATAATTCGGGATGTATTTTCGCAAACAGTTGAAGCCAAAGCCAGAGGCTATAAACCCGGACAATTTTCCTTCAACGTTAAAGGTGGACGTTGTGAAGCTTGTAGCGGACAGGGTGTAAATGTTATTGAAATGAACTTTTTACCTGACGTTTATGTACAATGCGAAATTTGTAAAGGAGCAAGATACAACCGTGAAACATTACAGGTGAAATACAAAGATAAAACTATTTCAGATGTCCTCAACATGACAGTTGAAGAGAGTTTAGAGTTTTTTCAAAACATTCCTAAAGCTGTGACGCGCCTACAAACATTAGTTGATGTTGGGTTAGGTTACGTGCGATTAGGACAACCAGCCACAACCCTATCTGGTGGTGAAGCCCAGCGAGTAAAATTAGCCACAGAATTATCTCGCCGCGCCACAGGAAAGACCCTTTATTTAATCGATGAACCAACTACAGGCTTATCTTTTTATGATGTGCACAAACTGTTAGATGTGTTGCAGAGATTAGTAGATAAAGGCAATTCAATTTTAGTAATTGAACACAACTTAGACGTGATTCGTTGTGCAGATTGGGTGATAGATTTGGGGCCAGATGGTGGCGATAAAGGAGGAGAATTAATAGTAGCAGGAACACCTGAAGAAGTAGCAGACCATCCCACATCTTATACTGGGGAATATTTGCGACAAGTATTACAACAATACCCGGCAATTTTGAATAAGTAATGGTAATGGGGAATGGAGCATAAGCTAACGCACCTTGAATTCTTGACGGTGCGTTGTGCTTCGCAGCAACACACCCTATAAAGACTTAGATTTTTTCATAAATCATATCAGATTTCTATATATTCTCCATATTTGCTTTTTTTAATTTACTGGAGTTTAATAATTTTATAATTTGAGCAAAAGTTCTTGGTAGGTAATAATTTCAGTATTCTCAAATTTTTTAATTACTAATAAATCTTGATCTCCCGTAACTAAAAAATTAGCACCACTATCTTTAGCTAGTGCTAAAATATAATTATCTTTGGCATCACGACAAAGAAATACTTCTGATGTAATGTTTGTCAATAAACCAATAGTTCGCAAAATTTGAATTAATTCATCAACTTTGTCATATGGAAAATATTTTTGTAGCTTAGGACGTTGAGTGACCATAATAATTTCCTCTAAGATTTGCTCTGAAATTACGATTTGCAGCCTTTCTTCAACCAAAAGGCTTTTTAATTCTTTCAATTGTTTACCAATCAGAAAGCTAATCCAAAGATTAGTATCAATGATTATCTTGGCTGCTTTGTTTTCTGGCATAAATTTGAGAACGGACGATTTCAACTTCTTCTGTAATTTCCTTTAGAGATAATTCGTTAGTTTGAAATATTTCTAGTAACTGCACTAACTTTTTACTCAAAGTTTCCTTTTCTAGTTCTTTGCTCAGTAGCAATTTTTCTGAATCAGAAAGTTGTTGAACTAGAGTAAGTATTTGTTCAAACGTCAAAGAGAGTTGATAGGTATTCTGTAACATAGCGTCAAATATTATCCTGTTTTTCAATTTTTACACAAAGAGAATGCTTAAATCCTAAAGTTGCTCTGGAGACAACAATGGCTCAAATGAGTGATAAGCCTCATAATTGCGAAGAGGATATTTGTTGGGCATTGGGCATTAGCAATAGGCAAAAATTAACCATGCCCCATGCCCAATGCCCCATTCCCCATGCCCTATTTCCCCAAATAAGCCTCTAAAACTTGGGCATTAGTTTGAATTTCTGCAGGGCTACCGTCGGCGAGATTTTGCCCCTCTGCGAGCACCCAAACGCGATCGCACAAGGACATGACGACATCCATGTTATGCTCAATAATCAAGAAGGTCATGCCGTCTTGGCGATTCCATGCAAGAATACGATCGCAAATATCATCAATTAATCTCGGATTCACTCCCGCCGCAGGTTCATCTAACAAAATTAACTTGGGATTTGTCATCAGCGCCCTTCCCATTTCTAGCAGTTTCCGTTGTCCCCCAGACAACCCACCTGCGTATTCATGGGCTTTTTTCTCCAATCCCACAGAAGCTAACAAAGCCATCGCCTGTTCTTTGAGTTCTCTTTCTTCCTTCGCTACAATATGCGGCTGAAACTGCACTTGCCAAAAGTTTTCACCTGTTTGCTTTTGCGCCGCCAACAGCATATTTTCTAACACCGACAACTTTGATAAAGTCCGCGCTACTTGAAAGGTGCGGATTAATCCTTGCTGGGCAATTTGGTATGGTTGCAATTGGTGAATCGGTTCGCTGTCAAAAACGACTCGTCCTTTATCTGGGCGAATGAAGTTAGAAAGCAAGTTAAATAAGGTGGTTTTCCCCGCACCATTGGGGCCAATCAAACCCGTGATGCTACCTTTAGCAACTTCGATTCTCGCTTCATGCACTGCTTTGACGCCGCCAAAGCTTTTACATAGTCCAGTGGCTGCTAATAAAGGTTGGTTATTTACCAAGGGTTAGTTCCTCCTTTTTGCCTAGGATACCTTGAGGACGCCAAATCATCAGCACCATTAAAATTAAACCAATTACCATGATGCGAAATGCACCTAAACGAGCTTCATCAAGGGGAACGATTTTCGGCAGATATTCGCGGGTGAGGGCGTCGTAAGCAAAGTAAATTACCGCACCTACAACTGAACCGAGATTATTTCCTGAACCACCGAGAATTACCATAATCCAACAATCAAAAGTTACCTGTGGTTCAAAGGTTTTATCAGGATATATGGCGCTCAGTTGCCATGCGTAGAAGGCTCCGGCAATACCTGCGATCGCACCACCCAAAACTAATGATTGCAATTTATACCAAAAAACATTCTTACCCAACGCCTTCGGGACTTCTTCATCTTCGCGGATAGCTTTTAAAACTCTACCCCATGGCGATCGCACTAAAACTTCTAAACGCCAAAATACAAAAGCTAATACCAACAGCGATAATACCATCAAACCCGCTCTCGGCACATAATTATACAGCATCAATACCCCAGAAATATAAATTGCCACTGCCAACAAGCCGAGTACAATTCCCACACCCAACCGCGTGCTTAATTCTTGTTTGCTACTCTTAGCTGAATCTGTCAGCCGCAATCTTCGCGCAGTTTGCACCCATCGCCACAACGCCAACAAACTCACCGCAAACAGCAACGACAACACCCCAATTAGTACAAATTGAAAAAACAAATTCGGTGTTGTTGATAAAGGAATTGGATAACTTTGCACACCAAACGCCCCAGAAACCCAAGCCTTACCCACAGGTAAATCTTGGTTATTCAACACCAGTCGAATTAATTCCCCCACACCAATAGTGACAATACCTAAATAATCTTCCCGCAGTCGCAGAGTTGCAAAACCAATCACCAACCCCAACAAAGCTGCAACAATCGCCCCCACCAGCGCCGCTAACAAAATCGGCACACCTTGTAAACTTAACAAAACCGTTGTATACGCACCCAAGGTCATAAAAGCAATATGACCAAAATTAATCAACCCTGTAAAACCCCACTGTAAATTTAGTCCCAAGCTAAACAGGGCAAAAGTGGCTGTAGAAATTGCTAAGAAAATTAGATATTCAAACATAAAAATTTAGTTATTGGTCATTTGTTATTTAGCTTGTCACCTTATCACCCCATCACCCCATCACCCCATCACCCCATCACCCCATCACCCCATCACCCCATCACCCCATCACCCCATCACCCCATCACCCCACCTCCTCATCCTCGAATATATCAGTATAATTAGAGCCATTTTCTGGGCATACTATTTTGGGGTTGTGGATAATATATTGACATATGAATTTGTTGCGGATGAGAATCCATCATCTAATTGAGCAAGTAGCCGATGAGGATTTACAAAGTACTTGGAATATTGTTTACACTTTGTATTGTGACTTTTACATGCTCAAAGCCATAGCACAAGTTAAGCGATCGCAGCAACCGTGGGACATTTTAACCCATGAAGAAGCCATGCGACTGTTAATGTTTTTCTGAATTTCTGCCCTAATCCCTAACCCCTCAAGCCCTGTGAGTTTAGAAGTGCGCTATGCGAGGTCTTTTCTCGTAGACCTGAAAAATTTAGAACCATCTGCCTATGAGCGGGTGTATGATTTTGTTTTTACTGATTTCCCTCAAAAATGGCAGACGCGGAGTCTTCCAGAACTGCGACGACTTGACAGTGAAGGAATTTTTCATCGCTTCACCCTAGACGGTTATCTAATTGGTATAGAAATTAGGGGCGAAATTATTAAATTTTTGCGGGTCATCCCTATGCCAGATGTTTAGAAGCGGAGTTGACTCAACACTTAAAACTGTATAAGGCAAAGCAGGGATCGCTACGACCTTACATTAAACTGGTTTTTGGAAAACACTTTATTTGAGATTTCCCTATGGATGCTAGGGCACTTTGGCAACGATACCAAAATTGGTTATATTTCCACGAGGGATTAGGACTATACCTAGATGTGAGTCGGATACGGTTTGATGATACCTTTGTGGAATCGTTGCAGCCGAAGTTTGACAAAGCGTTTGCGGATATGGCTCAATTGGAAAAGGGTGCGATCGCTAATCCCGACGAAAATCGCATGGTCGGTCACTACTGGCTGCGAAATCCCGATTTAGCACCGACGCCAGAACTCACCCAAGAAATTGT
Organism: Fortiea contorta PCC 7126; assembly: GCF_000332295.1. Classification (GTDB taxonomy): domain Bacteria; phylum Cyanobacteriota; class Cyanobacteriia; order Cyanobacteriales; family Nostocaceae; genus Fortiea; species Fortiea contorta. Next base: position 3,114,625 of record NZ_KB235930.1, read on the forward strand.
TCAAACTTTAGAACAAATTGAAGCCTTTGCCGAAAAAGTCCAAACAGGTGCTATTCATCCTCCCAGGGCAAACCGTTTCACAGATATTATCTCTATCGGCATTGGTGGTTCCGCCCTCGGCCCCCAATTTGTCGCCGAAGCCCTCGCGCCGGATTTTCCTCCTCTCAAAATTCACTTTATCGACAATAGTGATCCCGCAGGGATTGACCGGACTCTCGCTCACCTGAGAAATAGCCTCGCTAGCACTTTGGTAGTAGTGATTTCTAAATCTGGGGGGACGCCAGAACCCCGCAACGGCATGATTGAGGTGAAAAAAGCCTACGCCGGACAAAATTTAGATTTTGCTCAATACGCCGTAGCCATTACCAGCGCGGGTAGCAACCTTGATAAAGTTGCCAAAACGGAAAACTGGCTAGCGACATTCCCGATGTATGACTGGGTAGGAGGACGCACCTCAGAATTATCTGCAGTCGGACTAGTACCAGCCGCATTACAAGGTATTGATGTTCGTGCCATGCTGGAGGGTGCAAAGGAAATGGATGACGCCACCCGCATTAGCGATATCAAGAAAAATCCAGCCGCGTTACTTGCTTTAGCTTGGTACTTCTCTGGTAACGGGCGAGGCGAAAAAGATATGGTTGTCCTACCTTATAAAGACAGCTTACTATTATTCAGCCGTTATTTACAACAGCTGGTGATGGAATCTTTGGGTAAAGAAAAAGACCTAGACGGCAAAACCGTATATCAAGGTATCGCCGTTTACGGAAACAAAGGCTCAACAGACCAACACGCTTACGTACAGCAGTTACGCGAAGGTGTACCGAATTTCTTTGCTACCTTGATTGAAGTTCTAGAAGATCGTCAAGGCCCATCTCCAGAAATCGACCCAGGAGTGACATCAGGAGATTATCTTTCCGGTTTCCTCCAAGGAACTCGCCAAGCGCTTTATGAAAATCAGCGCGACTCTATCACAGTCACCATTCCTCAAGTCAACGCCCGCACGGTCGGCGCGTTAATCGCTTTATATGAGCGTGCGGTTGGTTTGTACGCTAGCTTGGTCAACATCAACGCCTACCATCAACCAGGGGTAGAAGCCGGTAAAAAAGCCGCTGCAGTAATTTTAGACTTGCAAAAACGAGTTGTAGAAGTGCTGCAAACACAAAAAACCGCCCTTACTCTCGCAGAAATTGCTGAAAAAGCCAGCGCAACTGACCAAATTGAAGCAATTTATAAAATTCTGCGTCATCTCCACGCCAATCAACGCGGCGTAGTGTTACAAGGTAATCTTGCACAGCCTGATAGTTTAAAGGTTTCTGCTTCTTAATCGCAAAGAATTGAATATCATAGTGTTCCCAGTTATTGTTGCTAGAGCAGCAATTTTTATTGTTAAGCATCCTGGTGTTTGAGTATTAAATACTAGGATGTTTAACTTTTGGTTATCAATATTCAGTAATAAAGTGCTAACTACGAACCTACGTTAAATTTCTAATAATTAATCAAAGCTTGGATTACTTGTGTCCATTAAAGAATTATTTGTCATTTTTCAAGAATTAGTGTCAAGTGGTGTAAGAGGCTAAAAACCTTATAAATAAAGGGGTTGGTGCTTTTTGCCGCTTTTATATATCTTGAAGACTTTTAAATAATTAAATGCCTTTTCTTGAAAAAGTGGCTCGACTAAGCTTAAATAATTAAATGCCTTTTCGGGCGCAAGTAGCACGTTTGTAATACTTAAAAGCATCAATGCTAGAAAAGAAAGCTAGACAAGATGAACAAAACAATCTGTTTGAGGTGGCACCCATAGGGACGGAGTTGACGGTGTCCACTCAACAAGACCGCAAAATCTTGATTGAGCAAATTGAGGATGCCCAAACGAAAACAGAGATTCTTTTAAAAATGGATGCAATAGAGGATATCCGTACTGCTTCTGGTGATAGCAAACAAGAACGTATCAAACAGTGGGCGCAAAAGTTAGGGAAGCATCCACGAACCATTACCCGCATGTTGTCTAAAGCTGACAAAGAAGGATTAGCAGCAATAGCCAAAGCCACACGCTCAGATGCTGGGAAACGCAGAGGGAAAAAGCAATGGCATCAGAGCGTGGAGTATTGGATAGATTTTATCGAAAAAACCTATAAAGATGGCAATAAAAATAGCCGTCGCATGAATCGCAACCAAGTTTATAACCAGGTTCAGGGACATGCCGAATTAGAATTAGGGTTGAAAGAGGGTGAATACCCAAGCCATGTTTTTGTTTATCAAGTGCTAGCTCCCTTAGTTGAAAAGAAAAAAGTCCGGCATCCAGGGCAAGGTTCTCGGATTGTAATTAAGACAACAGCAGGAGAGTTAGTAGTTGAGCGTAGTAATCAAGTCTGGCAAATAGACCATACTCGTTTAGACAGTTTATTAGTAAATGAAAATTTGGAACTAGCTGGTAGTCTCTACATTACTGTTGTCATCGATAGCTATTCCGGGTGTGCAATGGGGTTCTATCTAGGCTTTGAGGCAGCAGGATCTCATGAAGTAGCGCTAGCTCTGCGTCATGCTATGAGGCCCAAGCAGTATCCGCCTGATTACCAAATACAACATGAGTGGATGCTTGCGGGTTTGCCTGAGTATATTGTCACAGACCGAGCTAAGGAATTTAAATCTGGGCATTTGCGACAAATTGCAATGGATTTGAACATTCAACTACGGTTACGTGCTTATCCGCAGCAAGGAGGTTTAATTGAAAGCCTGTTTGACAAGGCAAATAAGGAAGTTTTGTCAATGCTACCAGGCTATAAAGGCTCCAATGTCCAAAAAAGACCATCAGATGCCGAAAAGTATGCCTGCATCACCTACGAAGAATTTGAAAGAATATTAACTCGATATTTTGTTGACCACTACAATCAACATCTCTATCCAAGAGTCAAGAATCAGACACGAATTCAACGGTGGTGGGCAGGGTTAATTGGCAAACAACCTCAGCTGCTAGAAGAACGTGCGTTAGATATATGCTTAATGAAGACAGTACCGCGCTGTGTGCAAGCGTATGGCTGTGTACAGTTTGAGTGTTTAATCTATAGTGCTACTTGGCTACAAAAATTTGAGGGACAACAAGTCACTCTCAGATACAATCCCAGCAATATTGTTACTCTCCTAGTTTATAGCGTGGAGAAGAACAATCAAGCATCTGTTTTTCTAGGTACGGTAAAAGCCAGAGATTTAGATGAAGAACGACTGTCGTTGAAAGAGTGGAAGGCAACAAAGCAAAAAATTCGCTCTGGTGGTAAAGCTATTGACCAGTCATCAATATTATCAGAGCGACTAGCTTTAAATGAGTTTGCTCAAGAGAAAATCAAGACACTTAAACAACGACGAGCTTCAGAACAAAAACGGATTAACCGCAAATTAAATCAAAGCAAAGTTATTGAATTATTTCCTGAAGAAAAGGAGACTGCTGTTGTTTTAGAAAGGGAAACAGATGCTCCTGAACTATCTGAACAATCAGCTTTCAACTTGGTCAGTGAACCCAAACAACAATGCGTTAAACCGATTCCAACCATTGCTTATGACTGGAACCAAATTATGGAAGAGAATTGGTAGTCTTTATGGCGCAATCATCACTAAATTATCAACAATTGTTAGAAGAGCAAGAGCCGGAAACTGACCTGGGGGCGCTATCAAAACATTCGCCAGAAATAGAATCTTTAATTGAGCGTCTGAGAAAAAGTGATACCTATTACCTTTTCATCCGAGACCGACAACTTTTCAACTGGTTAGATTTGCAACGTGACTCTAGAGCTAATGGTTATGTTGTTGCAGTTAGTTGTGCAGATTTGAGAAAAGCTTGTCAATTTTATCGCCTGAGATATGTGCGGAAACGAGGAAGTTTACATACAATTCCCATGCCTGTTGTTTATGCACAAGTTCAACAGCCTGGTTCTCCAACAGATTTATTTCTAGCAATTTTGTCAGAACTGAGTAATCCTTTTACGGGAGTATGTCAATTAAAACTTTTAAGAAATCGTACTTGGATGACACTCAGTTACTACAACGTTAGTGTGCTAATCGTTGGGAATGCACATTACCTCAGCTATCAATCTTTTAACGAGCTTGTTGAAATTGCTCGCCACTTAAAAATTTCCGTAATTCCTGTAGGTTCGCTTTATCTACACGAAATTCTCACTCGTCAAAGTAAGAAATACACGGATGTAGCCAATACATTCTTAGATTGGCATGAATTTAGCTCATTCCAGAAGCAAGAAATAGCCGAAGTCGTATCAAGTTGGGAGTCTCAAGTTCTAGGCGAATGGAAACAACCATTAAATCTCGCAAGTGATAGTGCCGTCGTAAACATTCTTTATGAAAGGTCAGGGGGACAGGCTGAAACTCTATATGAAATGCTACGAAAGATTGCCATCTTTTCCCTAGAAAAGCCTGACTTAGCTCTCAATGTTTCATCTTTGAAATCCATTTTGTTGACTCGTAGTAAACCTACTAGCAGAATGTCCATTTAGCTGAATAATCCCACATATAAGAATTGTTAATAGAGCATCTTACTAGTTAAAAATTACCATTCGTCTCTAGCGCGTGCATCAGTAACCCCACTTTCATAAAGGTAAGTAAGTCTTTTCAGTTTTCTCTTTCAATCCCCGTTATTTTTAATATAGCTGCATCTAAAATATCAACATCACTTTGGGGATAAGTGAAAGACTCAATATTACGAAATAGCTTTTTCTTAGGTAAAGTTCCATGCCTTTGTTTAAAAGCGTCATTGGCATACAATTCGATATGTATGAGTTGATTGTCAGTTATTTCTATTCCTAAATATTTAGCTCGTTCTTTGACTAACCAATACTCTTGATTTTGAGGATTTATTTGGTGTTCTTTACCTGTTTGCTGTAACTCAGCTATATATTTATCTAGGTAAGAGGGCAAACGTTGTTCTAGATACTTATCTACCTGTTGTTTAATCAGCTGTTCCCAATCTATTTTTCCTTGAGCTGTTATCTTCTCTAAACTCATAGCTAGTTCGTCTAAGGAATTATCTACGTAGTGGGAGATAAAATCAATTAGTACGGCAGTGGCTGTTGTACTGTTATCTCGACACTGGCGGGTGAACTTTTCCCAAAGTTCTACATCGCAGTTGAATGAAGCTAGTCGTTTATTACGTCCAGTGTTGCTCATATTTATCTCTTGTCTAGGTACTGTTATAGGCACTGTCACCAGGCTCTAACACTGTTTCTATCTTTACAGGTATTACCTATAATTTACCTATATAGCAGTTCTCAAGTCACACAGCCAATTGCGCTCTTGATGATGTGGATCATGAAACCGTTCTTCTAGCACTTGCTCTTTCTTGACTGTCGCTGTTGTCAGTGCAAGTGACACTAATTCTTTAAAACTGAATCACAGGTGATTGAGCATTTCTCTATTTGCACTGGACTCAAAACATCAAGTAACTGGACACTAATTCTTTAAAACTGACAAATAATTCTTTAATGGACAACTTGAGATAATGGCTTGATAAATTCCTCATCAGTCCAGTAACCATCATGGGTTTGAGGATTCCATGATTGCCAAATATTTCCGGAATTAATTTCTATATCTTGCTCAACTACTAAATCATAAGAAGGTGACAACGGTTTTAATGGCCAGCCTAAAACATCATCTTTGTCATAATAATTTAGCCATTTGAAATCAGGATTGGGTTTAGGAATAGCTTTAATATCCGCAAATCCAGCTACAAATAAGGGAATATTACAGCCAGTAGTAAATAAATATTTTAGAGATTTTAATTTGATAAAATCTTCTTGCTCTGGTGGAAATTCAGGATAATCTAGATTCCCTAACTGCCAAATTCCCTTATCTTTTTGAGCATCCCAAAGATAATTAGAAATGACTTGACATCCTAATGAATGGGCAACTATAACTATAGGGATGTCGTTGCTTAATAGTTCTTTTCTAGCAAGTTTTAAATAATAAATAATCAATTTTTCAATTTTTTTATAAACACTACCATCAGATGTAGCTCGATGTTCTAAGGTAGAGACATCACTAAACCCAAATAGCATAAATTTTCGCAAGTCTTGCCAAGCTAAAGTAGTACTTTGCCGCATTTTTTCCCAAACACTATATTGGTAACGTTGGAAAGCAGCTTGGTAGTAAATTGGCTCAAAATGAACTTGACTCCAAATTTTTTCACCTAGCTGTTTCAAGAGTGATTGTTGCAGATTTTTGTAATATTCTCTCTCTATTACTCCCATTCCGTGGATGGTGATAAATACTAGCTTTTTGGTCATAATCGGTACTGAGTGAGGTCAAAAAGGCTAGTCTATCAGGAGTATTGTCATTAAAGGATGTGGGGTGTTGGGGTGTTGGGGCGATCGCCTTTACACTACCGTAATATTAGAGATTTAGCAATGCTGCTATGGTTGCATAATTTTGAAACTTTCAAAGGTAACTGAAAAACCTTCTCCTTGCGGGGAAGCGCACATTAGTCCTACCTGTACTGTTTCTCCATGGGTAAGATATGCTAGTCGCAGCATCTGATAATTATTACCATCTAGAGAATATTGCACCTCTACTGTTTCTGAGCAGCGCTGTACTCGCAGCCATAAAGCAACTGGTGGTTGTGATAGGGGAACGACTGACCAATCTGAATAATCTCGCGTCACTACAGCACTTACGTTCTGAACCCCTTCAACATATTCAATTCCGCATTTGAGCCAAGTATTTTCATTTTCCCTAATCATCAATCCAGCCTGGTCATATAAAGCCTGATACTGTCCTATAATTTTGACCTCAGCTGTGAAATTACCTTGTATTTCCTGATAGTAAAAGTTGCCGTTATCACGTACAAAATTATAGTGAGTTTTTTGCCAAAAATCAGTATTAGTACCTACCTTAACGTCAACAAACTCTGCTTGTTCATTCCAGATTAAAGGTTCGTTGTACCACTGCATTTGAGTCATATTTTTTTGGGCGTATTTTATATTAATATAATTTTTTTTACCATTAAATAGAAATATTTCTTTGGTTATACAGGCAAAATAAGCGCACTGAAATCTGAAAATATCTGTGAATTGATGTTTTTTAACTTCTTTATTCTGGGATTTTGGATAGGAGCAAAAGGCTCAACTAGACTCTCTTGAACACTGTCGATGTCTGCCATTTGTGTTGGCTTTCTCTGTCTACTAGATTTTTTTGGAGCATCGGCAGATTTAGTTTTAAGTGCCTCTGACATCAACCTAACTCTTAACCATGTTTTAACAACAGTATTGATGTTTTTATACTGTATCTTGCTCAGTTGTCAATTGCGTTTTTTATTTAGTGCTTATTCTTATCTTTTTTTATTTGTCAAGCTCACATTATACCAAATTAGATGAGCTTATCCGGGATCACTCTGGTACAAGAAAAATCGCAGGCAAAATTTAAACCTCATACAGCAATTGGGTTTAAAGCTTGATTTTTTAACCTTTTGTCTCAAAGCCTTGTTTAGTCAAGAATTTATTTTTCTTCTATGGATAATATTTAAATAGGATTAAGATAGTTGCATATAAATAGTAGACTTGTATAATCAAATTTGAAATAGCGCTGCAAAGACTTTTGTTTTTTATGTTCCATATCGAGAGCTTTCAATAACAATTGATTTATATAGATCATTGAACAAAAAACAGATTCTTTGTTAAGCAGATGTCAAGCATAAACTCATTAAGTAAAAGTAATAGTTCTTTATGCATTCTTTCCAAGAAACACCGATTCTAGAATCAGAACTGGTCAATGAATCTCAAGTAAGCTTCTCCGAAATCATAAATTCAGAGCCAAATATTCATAAATTGATCTATCACCATGTCAGTGACACAGTGATGGTCAAGGGTAAAGGTATATATCTTTATGATGCAGAAGGCAATCGATATATTGACTGTGCATCAGCAACATTTAATTTATCTTTGGGGTACGGTCATTCAGAAGTTCTACAAGCAGTTCAAGAACAAGCTGAAAAATTAGTTCATGTCACTTCCACATTTCAAACTGATCCCATTAACACCGTTGTCAGAAAGTTGGTCGAAGTTTCACCCGAAAATCTGACATTGGTGCATCCCAAAGTCTCTAGCGGTTCGGCAGCCAATGAAGGTGCAATTAAAATTGCTCAACATTATACAGGGAAAAGAGATGTCATCACATTATTTCGGAGCCACTTAGGGCAAACAATGATGATGACAAGTATGTCAGGAAATGCTTTTCGTAAAGAGCCTTTTCCTAACTTATTTCCTGGAAGTATTCAAGTACCAGATCCATATTGTCACCGCTGCTTTTACAAACAAAAACCCAAGACATGTGACTTTTTGTGTGTAGAACGAATCTATGACTTTATAGAATATGCTAGTTCTGGAAGTGTTGCCTGCATAGTTGTCGAACCCATTTCTGGTAATGGTGGCAATATTGTCCCACCTCCAGGGTATTTTCAAGCCCTTGAAAAACTTTGTCGTGAACAGGGGATTATTCTTATCTTCGATGAAATCCAGACTGGTATTGGTAGAACAGGCAAAATGTTTGCAGCAGAGTACTTTGGTGTACATCCTAACATTATCACTACAGCTAAGGGACTTGGTGGTACAGGATTTCAGTTTGCCGCTATTTTAACTGAAGAAAGGTTGGGTGGTCTTGAAGGACACCACCATTCTTTTACTTACGGTTCAAACGTTCTCGCAGCCGCAGCTGCAGCCAAGACTCTTGATATAGTCAGCCAACCTCAATTCCTTAAAAACGTGGAAACTGTTGGTAACTACATTATGGAGCGCCTCCGCCAAATGCAAGAAAAATACACCTTCATTAGTGATATTCGTGGTGTAGGGTTAATGATTGGAGTGGAGATTTCTGATGATGAGGGTAATCCAAATACGGATTTAACTAACTATATTGCCAAAGTAGCTATGAAGCACGGCTTAATTATTAGAACTTCTCGCTATGGTTATGGCAATGTTTTCAAAATCCGTCCGCCATTGATTATCACATTAGAAGAGTCTGAACAGTTGTGCGATCAACTGGAAAAAGTTCTCACAGAGGTTCAATGAAAGATTATATCTTGTGTTTAGCTGAGTACGTTTCGCAACAGATTTCCCAGAGTCAAGGTAAATTAAAAAATCGCTACATTCATGGCTACTCCCCTGGTGGTGATGCACAGTTCGATGTTGATGAAATCGCCGAGAGCGCCGTTGAGAAATTTATAGTTGAGAGAGGAGAACCAATAGCAATTTATTCAGAAGACAAAGGTCTACAAAAGTTTGGTTCTGATCCGAGTTATCTTCTAATTGTAGATCCCATAGATGGAACTCGACCGGCAGCAGCTAATTTGGAAATGTGCTGTATCTCCATTGCTGTAGCTAAATTCAAAGAATTTGCATGTATCGGCGATGTCGAGTATGCACTATTAAAAGAACTGAAGACGGGAGCATATATCTATGGGGATCGCTACCATGATGACTTGATTTATGCAGGATATTCCTATCCATTACCAAACTTAAGTCATACCTCTGACCTGAATAATATGTTTTGGTCGTTTGAGTTCAATGGTCATCCAACATCACTGATGATTCAGGCTTACGGTCATCTTATTGACAGTTCAGCTAATACAGGAGGTGTGTTCTTGTTTAACAGTGCCTCCTACTCTATCTCCCGGATTATCACGGGACAGCTTGACGCCTACGTTGATATTGGTAATCGGTTACTCAAAGACCATCCAGAACTGCGTCCTGCCTTTGAGAAAGTGGGTAACGGTTATATCCTGCATTTGTTTCCCTATGACATCGCCGCGAGCGTGTTTTTGGCAGAAAAAGCTGGGGTGATTATCACTGATGCTTTTGGCAAATCACTGAACAGCACACTGTTGATGGATATCAGTGATCAGAATCAACAGTCATGTATCGCTGCATCAACTGCAGAATTGCATCGCAAGTTGCTAGAGACTATCCGTTGGTAAATTTAACGGCTAACATTTCAGTTAGCCTTCGTATTTCTTCGTAGGAATATTTTGATGATATAGTGTGGCAACACTAAATAGGAAACAGTATGATTCTCGCAGGTGATATTGGTGCAACAAATAGCCGCTTGGCAGTGTTTAATGACAACTTTGAAGTCGTCGAACAACATATCTATAAAAGCCAAGAGTATAAAAGCTTCAAAGATATAGTGTATAAATTCGTTGAAACCTACAAATATCCTATTAAAACAGCTTGTTTTGGCATACCTGGGCCAGTAAGAGAGGGTAAATGTAAATTAACGAATGTACCTTGGGAAATCGTTGATGCCAGTCAACTTTCGCAAGTAGTTAATAGCCCCGTTGCTTTACTTAACGATGCCGAAGCCAATGCTTACGGCTTAGAAACATTGCACGATGATGAATTGGTGACATTGAATGCTGGCAGCAAGATACCGGGGGGTAATCGGGCTGTCGTCGCCGTAGGTACTAGCCTGGGTGAAGCTGTCCTGATAGAGGTAAAAGGTCAATTCCACGCACTCGGTACGGAAGGTGGAAATGCTGACTTTGGGCCCTTTGATGAGCTGCAATGGCAACTGATTCAATACACTCAACAAAAGTACAAACGTGTGAGTTATGAAGTGATTCTGGGTGGACAAGGTTTAGTACAAATCTATGATTTCCTCCGCGATACTGGTTCGGGTACAAGTCCGTTGTGGTTAGAGCAAGAGATGCAGATTGGAGACAAGGCCGCAGCCGTTAATAACGCAGCTCAGAGTGGTCAATGCCAGTTATGCGTGCAAGCACTGGAGTTATTTGTATCAATTTTAGCGGCTGAATGCGGCAATGCTGCAGTAAAGTACTTCAGCACAGGCGGTATCTACCTGGGTGGAGGCATGGCTCCCAACATTCTTAAATATCTGCAATTACCCTTGTTTGTGGAAAACTTTGTGAATAAAGACAAAATGCGCGAATTTTTGCAAGCTATCCCTGTGTATGTAATTCTCAACCAATACACTGCTTTGCAGGGAGCAGCTTGGTATGCGAGGAGGAGTATATCTTAACACTTTGTTGAAGATGAAAGAAGGATTGTGTAATTACATATACGTGAGCGCACAATCCCTATTGTGGCAGATAATTTTGGTGCCGCTAATTTTAAATATAACGTCAAGTCACTATTACCACTTCAGGAAACGCAGGCACTATGTCAGCAGAAAATTATCCAACAACGGCTGAGAATAACCATATTACTACTTTTGAAATTCGCACTTTGGCTCAAACAGTAGCTGCTAAATTTAGTAGTTTACCCCAAGTGATAGCCGTTGTCTTAGCAGGTTCTCAAACTGTCTCAGTTGCTGATAATTTATCTGATTTAGATTTTTATATTTATATTTCAGAGGAAATTTCAGTAGAAATTAGAACCGCAATCGCTAAACAATTTGCCTCTCGGTTTGAAATTAATAACCAGTTTTGGGAAACTGGTGACGAGTGGATAGATAGACAATCAGGACTTAGTGTAGATATTATGTATCGAAACCCGAACTGGATTGAAGAGCAGCTAAATTCAATTTTAGTCAAACATCAACCCAGCATAGGATATACAACTTGTTTTTGGTTTAATGTTTTGCATTCTCAAATCTTGTTTGACAGGACAGGGTGGTTTGAGCATCTATTGTCCATTGCTCAACAACCTTACCCCAATCTATTAAGAAAAGCAATCATTGCCAAAAACTACCCTATTATCAGAAAAAATATTTCATCTTACTGTCATCAGATAGAATTAGCAGTCGCACGTCAAGACTGGATCAGTATTAACCATAGAATCACTGCTTTATTGGCAAGTTATTTCGATATTATTTTTGCGGTAAATTATGTTCCTCATCCAGGAGAAAAACGCTTGCTAGAGTATGTGAAACAGCTTTGTCAAAAGTATCCCCAAAATTTGGAACAAGACCTGCAAAACTTACAGATAGCTACGGCTTCTAATTCTTCTATAGACCTAAACCACCAACTGAATATTTTGATTGATGGTCTAGATGAGTTGTTATTAGCAGAAGGATTCATTACAGAAGATGGCAAGTTAGTATAAGCTTCCACTTATTAAGTATAAGCTAAACTATAGTTAGTAACTTGGGCTACTTTATAGCATAGAGATATCTACGACTTCGGCAAACTGCATCTATCATCAGTAAAGTAAATTTAATACACAGTTCAGGGTTTTGTCAGAGGCGAGGTTTATACAATTGGAGTCTGCTGTCACTTCCTAAATTGGCTGTTTTTTCTCTGATTGATGATTTTAGAAATTCTTTCAACTTAACAATCGTCCTCAATTTTTTGTTGTGTGTTATTTATTAATGTAATCTAAATTACATAAAATTTTGTAAGCTTAAATATTTACCGTTGAATGTTACTATACCTAAGATGACACTTACTAAATCGCATCACTAACCGTACACTAAAAATTACGCTCTTTGTTTTCTTATTCGTCAATCACTCTTGATCATGAGCCAAATCTAAATGACAACTAATAAACAAGAAGTACCAGAGAGCGAAATCAAACAGCTAAAACTACAAGCAGAAGTTATTCCATTTATCTTGTTACTTATAGCTTTATTCGCTCTATCCATAACAGGAATTTTAGTCAAATTTTCTCTGAGCGAAATGAGTATAAATGTGACACTATTCAATCGCTCCTGGATAGCCGCCGTAGTATTTGCATTGTGGAGTGGGTTCTATCAAGTACGCACTCAATTATCAAATGAACCAGCAATACCACAGCAACGTAAAGAAGTCCGTGACTATGCACTCTTACTAGGTGCATCTTTGGCTTATATGTTAGGTCGCCTCCTATGGACTTGGTCGCTGACTCAAACAAGCGTAGCTAATGCTAACGTGCTAGGTGGTTTAAGCCCGGTATTTACTACATTGGGAGCTTGGCTATTATTCAAACAGCTTTTTGACCGGAAATTTCTCATAGGAATGCTTCTGGCGATATTAGGAGCGTCAGTTTTAGGATTTGATGATTTCCTCGTATCTCATAACGGTCTTATTGGTGACTTTGCTGCTCTTGGGTGTGCAGTATTATATGCAACCACTTATTTAATTTTAGAATATTTACAAAGTAGGTTTTCAGTAGAAACTGTACTGATGTGGCGTTGCTTGGTTGGGGCTTTGTTGACGTTTCCACTTGTACAGATATATGAAGATCAATTCTTCCCGACTTCTTTGTCAGGTTGGATCATAGTTTTTTCCCTAGCGATTGTCTGTGAAGCTCTAGGTCATGGGTTGACAGTATATAGTCTCAAAAACTTTTCTTCGACATTCGTGTTGGTAGTGTTTTTACTTGATCCAGTGATAGCAGCAATTCTTGCCTGGATACTCTTTTCAGAGAGTTTAAGCTTGTTGAACTTCGTGGGTTTTGCTGTGATTATAGGAGGTATTTATCTAGCCAAAACTGGTAAAGGCGCAGACAAAAATCGCAGCCCAGAGGTTGCACAAATCACAGAGCAAGATGTTAGTCCAGCTAATTAAAAGTATTAGTTAAATAAACAAAATGGATAGACGAACATTTCTGAAGAACTCACTCTTCATGGGTGTTGTGATCTGGCCGGATGAAAAACTCTCGCAGCAGTTAGAAATTAGTGAAGCTCAAATCAAAGACTTGTTCACTGTCAAATCTACTGATGCTGCCACATCTATCTTTCCCCAGAGTGTGGCCTCTGGGGAACCGCAGTCGCAGGGTATTACTTTATGGACTCGTATAGTTGCATCAGAACTTGGTTTGATCCAGGCAAGTTTTGAGATTGCCACAGATAGTGAGTTTGGGGCGATAGTGCTTCGGGGTGTTTCTCAAACAAATGCATCCAAGGATTACACCCTCAAAGCTGTCGTCGATTCCCCCCATCTCAAACCCTCGACTGTCTACTACTACCGATTTATTTACCAAGGAACAGCGAGCAGAACAGCTCGGTTTAAGACGTTACCTGCTTCTACAGATGAAGTAAACCGGATTCGCTTCGCTTACATTAGCTGCCAGGATTACACTAACGGTTACTACAATGTCCATCGCTTTTTGGCAGAAGAGGATATTGATTTTGTGGTATTTTTGGGCGATTACATCTACGAAAGTGTAGGAGACCCCAGTTTCCAAAGAGGCATCCGTAAACTCCGCTTACCTAGTGGTCAACCATTCGCTACTACCCTGGAAGACTATAGATATCTGTATCAGACTTATAACAGCGATCCCAATTTACAACAACTGCGGGAACGATTTGCTTTGATCAACACTTGGGATGACCATGAGTTTGCTGGGGATTGCTTCCAGACAAATGCGCCAGATCAAGTTCCCTTCAATAAATCACAGCTGCGTCAATGGGCAACTCAAGCATGGATTGAGCACATCCCCACTAGCATTTCTTCCCCAGGTGACAAGGAGTCATGGAATGCGGTACAAATCTATCGCGCCTTCAAATTTGGCAACTTATTAGAACTGGTAATGACCGATGAACGCCTGTATCGAGATGGGCCTCCTGCTGACAACCTGGAGGAGCAGCAGCGATATCTTCAACAAAAACGATACATGATTCCAGACTGTCCGCAACGGAATGATCCTCAGCGCACCATGCTGGGACATACACAACGACAGTGGTTTTTAGATCAAGTTGTCAATTCTTCTTCCACCTGGAAAATTTGGGGGAATGAAGTGATGACTATGCAACTCAAATACTTATCGCAATTTACCAGCAAGTTTTTAGGGCAATCAACCCCAGATTTATTTGCGTCTTTTGATCAGTGGGATGGTTATCCGGCTGAGAGAAGTTTCATTTTTCAGACACTCAAAGAAGCTGGAGTGAAAAACTTTGTAACGATTACTGGTGATTTTCACACTTTTGTGGGTGGGTATCAGAAAGTAAATTTTGATGACTCTCTGGAAGAGCCGATAGGGGTGGAGTTTTTGGTTGGTTCAGTCGCTTCTTCTAACTTTGCAGAAAGTATTAGTTCCAGTTCCCAACAGCTAATTCCATCAGTTGAAGTGATGACTGAAACCCTCACGGCGAGTAATCCCCATATTCAGCACTTCGACTCTACAACTCACGGTTATAACTTGGTCGAAGTCACGCCAGAAGCTCTGACTTGCACATTGAAAGCAGTGAGCGAAATCACCACACCAGGGGGAACATTGTCAACTTTCAAAGTTTTTCGCGTACCCCGCGATCAAGTGTTAATTGAAGATCTAACGCCTGTTTAAAACTACATCTTGGAGTATTTTTCATGAAAGCTGTTGTTTTTTCCCAACCGGAAACCGTTGTGGTCGAACAAGTTGCCGATCCCAGATGCGAACCTGGTGAGGTGATTGTACAAGTAAAGCGGGCGGGAATTTGTGGAACTGACCTCCACATTTTGCGTAATGAATATTTATCAAATTTTCCCTTGATTCCCGGACACGAATTTGTGGGTGTCGTTGTAGAAGTTGGTCGAGAAGTTCTTGATGTAAAACCAGGCGATCGCGTGGTTGTTGATCCAGATTTGTACTGTGGTCATTGTTTTTACTGTCGCAATCAACAAGCTAATCATTGTCTAAATTGGCAAGGTATCGGAGTAACAAGAGATGGCGGTTTTGCTGAATATGTCACTGTACCAGTACGTGCTTGTTACAAGCTGCCAGAGACAATTTCTGATGCACAAGCGACATTTATTGAACCCCTGGCTTGCGTGATTCATGGACTCAATCGGTTGCGTACACATCCAGCAGACGAAGTATTAATCTTCGGTGCTGGGCCGATTGGGCTACTGTTGCTACAGGCATTACAAAATAGTGGTGCAGCCAAGATTGTCGTCGTTGAAAAACACGCCAACCGCAGAGCATTAGCCAGCCAACTTGGCGCCGTAGCGATCGCTGCAGACGAAAATCAAACAGCCGCATTGCGTGAACTGGTACCTTACGGTTTCTCAATAGTTGTCGATGCTACAGGTGTACCCGCAGTCATCGAGCAGGCTCTTAACTATCTACGTCCTCGCGGGCAGTATTTACAGTTTGGTGTTGCTGCTACTAATGCCACAATTACATGGCGTCCCCACGATATTTTCCGCAACGATTGGACTATTCTCGGCAGTTACTCCCAATGTCTCACATTTTCAGCTGCTATTAAATGGTTGGAAAATAACAAAATTGATGTGGAATCCTTGGTTAGTCATACTTTCCCCTTAACAGAGTTTCCAGATGCATTGCAGCGTTTTGCTCGTGGTGAAACTCTGAAAGTGCATCTGCAAATTAGTTAGGTAGGCGTTAAAAATTGTGGTCACGACAAGGCAGAAGAGAAACTGGAGAAAAACTGAATGCGTTTAAAAAATCAAGTTGTCATCATTACCGGGGCTAGTCGGGGTCTTGGTCGAGCTACAGCACTGCTGTTTGGCAAAGAGGGAGCGCACATCATCGCTGCTTCCCGCAGTTCTAGTGAAATTGAGCAGATCGCACAGCAAATCCGTGACGCTGGGGGATCTGCTCAAGCCATTCCCGCTGATATTACTGATCCAATACAAGTATTAAACTTATTTCAGCGCGTGGATGAATATTACGGCAAAATAGATATTCTGATCAACAATGCCGGAATTGGTCTGTTTGGCCCTGTCGAAGAATTGACAGATGAAGCCCTAGAGCAGATGTTAGCAGTCAACGTCAAAGGCACTGTGTACTGTTCCCAAGCAGCTTTCAAACGGATGAAACAAGCCCGTAGTGGGCAGATTATCAATATCTTATCCACCGCTAGCAAAGTCGGTCGAGCTAATGAAAGTGGGTACACTGCTTCCAAATGGGCACAAGCTGGATTTACAGAAAGCTTGAAAGCCGAAGCAAAGCCCTTTGGTATTCGTGTTACCTCGTTTTGTCCAGGTGGGATGAACACAGCTTTTTGGCAAACTCCTGATAACCAAGCTCATCAGCAGCAGGCAGAAAACTTCATGAACCCATACTCCATAGCCGAACTCCTGCTGCAGATTGCCACAGTTCCAGCAGCAATAAACATTGATGATATCGTCATTAAGCGAATGTAGCTGCTACCGTGCTAGACAGTTTTTTGAATAATTCCACTGTGGGAGGATAGTAATTGATGATTAATGGACAGCAAAACGTGCAGACGCCTATCAGTTCTGGTAAATTCAAAGGGTTAAGCGCGATCGCCGATACGCAAGGCATCATCACTGCTGTAGCAACGGATCAACGCGGTTCCTTAAAAAAGGCTCTAGCTGTTGCAACTGGTAGAGAAGTTAGCCCCGCTGCACTTACAGAAATTAAACAAAGTTTCGTTGACGTGTTAGGACTACATGCTAGTTCCTTGTTGATAGATCCTGAATATGGTTTGCCCACAATCGAAAAGCGTCCACCACACACGGGGATATTTTTAGCGTATGAACGAACAGGTTTCGATCCACAAATCAAAGGGCGTTTACCGGAACTGCTCCCGGAGTGGTCTGTACATCGTTTAGTTGCGCGCGGTGCAAACGGCATTAAAATCTTGTTGTACTACGATCCTGATGACAACTCAGCAATTAATGAAGTCAAACATAGCTTCATTGAACGTGTAGGAGCTGAATGTCGCGCCTATGATGTGCCATTTTTTCTGGAACCTGTCAGCTACAGCGATGCTATCAATGATGAAAACTCAGTAGCATTTGCATCTGTGAAGCCAGACAAAGTTAAACAATCAATCCAAGAGTTTTCTCAGCCGCATTATGGCGTAGATGTCCTGAAAGTTGAACTGCCAGTAGATGTACGTTACATAGCCGATTTCCCAGCTAATACCACTGACAAACACGCATATAACTACACTGATGCTATTCAACACATACAGGAGGCGTCTACCCTCGCCAAAGTACCGTTTATTTACCTGAGTGCAAGTGCAACGGCTCCTATATTTGCCGAGACACTGAGATTAATTACTGAAGCCGATACTACGTTCTCAGGTGTACTGTATGGGCTTGATCTTTGGCGAGATAGTATTGCTGTTTACGCCCAGGGGGGAAGCACAGCATTAAATGATTGGCTTTACCAATACACTGTACCAAAGCTTCAGGAATTTAACCAAATAATCACCAAGTATGCTACGCCGTGGTGGGATGCGTACAGTATCTCAACTAAAGATAGGGCAGGTTGCTAGAGAAAGATGTTATTTTCGGTATACTACTGAACCAGGTTGAATAATTTTTTGCAACTAACCGCCCTAGGCGCAGAAAAAAGCGAGAGAAGAGTTATTTTAGGTTGGTTGCTAAGTCGCGTAAAAAATAAAAGCGATCGCTTCTCCAATTCTCTCCTTTTTCTCGCCCCAGATAGCCTGTTAATGGTGATGATAGTTCTATCAGTAAATCGTGAACAGCTTCATCAGTTTGATGGGATTTATTAGTGGCGTTGTAATGAACACGAATTTCTGTAACTATAAAACTTTGGTGTTTAGCTGTAGAGTTTCCGCTGCTTTGTTCAGATAATTCTTTGACTGCTTTGATAATCTGCGATCGCAATTTAATCTGTATCTCCGTTTTATCAATAAATTCAGCAATTTTATAGTCAATTTGACCAGGTTCTAAATATTGTTGTAATTCTACTAAATTCACAGCCCCTGGATATTGAGCTTTTAATTCAACTAATTTTTGTAAAGTCATAGCATTAATAATACTTACTTTCCATTTTTGTGAAGCTTTGAGTATATCCGCAGATGGATTACCTGGCCCAATTACTAATTTTGCTGAATCGAGAAACTGATCAGCACCTAAATGCATTCCACCCAACTTAATTAGTTCCTCAACTGTACCGCTAGGAATCAGCCTACCTGCTTTACACTCACAAACAATCGGGTAAGGTTTTGAACAAAACAAATCTAAGCCACCAGCACCACCTTTATAAGCATTTTCAACCTTAAATCCTAAAAATTCTAGGCTTTGACGTGCAATGTTTTCAAAATCTGTACCTGCTTGATAGTTACTTTTTTTTTCTTCTAGTTCTATACTGCGATTACCAAAGTTTGCTATATCATTTATCCAAGTCAAATTTGGTTCTGCTTGTTTAATTAGCTGATCGCTACTCCAACCTAAAAAGACTTTGATATCGTCATCTAATTCTTTAGCGGCCGAGTTAAAGGAGGTAAGAGACGCTAAAGCACTTTGCAATTCTTCCAATTCTGGATGCTGAGGGGGTTCTAGGTTTTCTAGTTGGCGTTTGCGTTGGGCGAAAATGCGATCGCTTAATATGGGCGATGATTCAGAAACTGTGGGAAAATTAGACGCGCTAACAAATTTTCCTATTTTTTCAGAAACATTAGTATTGACTAAAATTTCTGGTAACAGAGGTAATTTATAAACGCGCAAGTAAGCTAAGAAAAGATGCTGTTGCTGTCGTATGATCTCTTTTAAAGTTTGTGGTGTCCAGATTGTTAATTTAGACAAAATATCTAATGGCTTGGTTTCGTCTAAGATTTGGCAAAGTTCACATTTAGCCCAAGCTTTAATGGAAACTGTAGAGTCAGCAGGATAAAGTATAAATCTCTGTCCAGGACGGATAAATATTTGCGGTAAAGCTGCTATTGTTCGCCCTTGTATTAAAGCTTCAATATCAGAGACGGGTAGACACAATGCTGTGGGGATTGAAAATTGCTGATTCATATCTACCTATAGATTTAGTTCGATATAATCTGCTGAAGAATTGTTTTGAGGAATACTAATCGGTAATTCATCCTCAGCTAAATTATCAGGTATTTTCCCAGAAGGAGCGCTTAAAATCTCTCTAATCAGAGGATTGTTGGTTGCTAGCTGCTTCTGTTTAATAAAATCAAAAATCTGTTCTTCTGCTAATTCATAACTTCTACAGTTATGGTAAATAGATGAGATAGCTAAAAGAGGTTTAATGTCTTCCTTTTGTAATAGTACCCATTCTCCACCTCGCTTTTTCAAAAGAATTTTTAAACATTCTTGAGGTACTGAGGCTCCAGAATTAATTTTCTTTGATCTAACTAAGCAACCACGAGTCAGGTCAAACTTTTCGTATTCAATTAGTCTTTTTAACGCTGCACCTATAAATTTTCCACCAGATTGTTGAATAACAACTACTCCTATCTTGACTTTTCCATTATTACCAACAATCCTGAAATTAAGATATCCTTGATCTGCTTTATTAACTAAAATTTTCTCAACCCTTTCAACTTTTACTCCTTCCACTTCTATTGTTTCTCTAGCTAAACTAGCGAATGCTACTCGTAAAGCAGCAGCAATTGCTACCTCATCCTCTAACAGTAAATTGATCGCAGTATTAACATTTACTACCGCAGCCTTAAAGTGTGGTTCAACCGGATGGATAGTTTTAGGTTTATCTTGATCAGTCAAAGTAAAGTTTTCTGCACACCATTTTAAGACTGACCTGATTGTGGGTTTTCCTTTACCGAGTTCCCTCAATTTAGCTTCATTAAATGGATAGAGAGAGTGACGTGGTGTTTGTTGATATTCTTGATAAAAGTCTTGTAACCACAGTTGCACAAGAGTAATAATGTCATCAGAATTAAGATATTTTAATTCAATCGGTTGTTTGTTGGTTTGTTCACTGACTAATCTATCAATAACTGCGTCAGCTTGTGGTAAAGCTCTAATTTGCTCATTCCAAGTTTGAGGATACATCGCCAATAATAAAACACCACGTTTGAGATTGTTATATAAATCTTTCACTAAGTTGGCGATAATTTGTGCTGCGGTAAATCCATTATCAGCGACATCAGCGATATCTAATTCATCGAAGCAAATAACAGGAATTCTATAATCGCTGATTAGATCGAGAATTTGGCGAACAGTACTTAATGCTTCAGCTTCTCTATCCTCTTTTGTGGGATTGGGAAGTCCCATAAATTCAGCTTGTTCTGGTGTGATTTCTAGACCAGATAGCCAGCGATTTGCATACATAGCATGATTGGGAGAAAGTGTCCATAAAATAGCTTTGATTATATAGGGATTAGTAATGTTGTGTTTGTTTTTCTGAATGTTTATTGCTAATTGATCAACTATTTTTGTTGAATATTTATTTAATACTTTTGCAAAAACACCACTAACATATTGCTCTGGTGTATAGTCCCATCTCGATATTTCATTAAGTAGATCTGATGCAATCTCCGTCCATTGCATTATTTGCCGACCGACAAAAGCTCTACTCAAGCTAGAGGTGACATTTTGTAAAAACTCATGCTGAATTTTATTTAAGTTGTCATATTTACTCATGTATATGAATAAGGTATTATCTTTATCTTGTAATCGGTGACGAATTCGACTCAGAATATGGCTTTTACCTAAACCTTTTTCGGCTGTAATTGTAATACCTATAGTTTGGTGATGTCCTTGAGATATTTTGCTTATAGCATTAAATACTGCACTAGACGCATGTGTATTAATTGAAGGTACATCAGGAAAACTTTTACCCCATATTTGTTGTGGTCTAACGACAATATGTCCAGCAAACGGGTTGTGATTTTTAATCAGTTCGTCAATATTAGATGGATTATTCATCATATTAAAGTGAAGTTATTTAGTTGATATTCAAAGAAAAATTATGCTTGTAAAAGCTTGGCGTAGCAGCGTAATCCATCTAGTTCTGTAGTTACGGAATCTGCAATTTTATCAGGTGCGCTGTCTTCTACACTCCCGCCTTGTAGTTGTAAAATATCATCAGCTTGTGTTTCTAATAACCAATCATTAAACTGTGTACGACTAACCCTATCCCCTATTGCTCTCCTCAGTCGGTAAATTGGCACTAAATTATTAAAGTTGTATTCATAGTTGAGCTTGTCATAAACTTCTAAAACCACTGACTTAAACTCTTCATAAGAACCTATCGCACTCTGCTTTGATTTCTGCTGTGGTGTAGCTTCAGCAATTGCGACACTATCTATTTGACGAATCCATTTCACCAATGCATTAGCAACTGCGCTTCCCACCTGATGTCCATCAAACTCAAAATTATGGCTTTTCAGTCCTTGATTAAGCATTTGCAATCCGTGCTCAGTCAGGGCAATATTTGCTACTCTGTTCTTAGTTGCAACTGCGATCGCGCCAACTTGTTTTAAGTCTTCAAAAATACTTCGGTAATCTCCCGCTTTTTCATGAGTCCGAGTAACTCTCTTTGTAATATCGCTTCTTTTTACTTCTGTATCCGCACCGCCCAAATCCCATAAAGCAAGGAGGGTAAGAGTTTTAGCTTGAGCTTCTCTACCCTGTAAACCAGTATTTTTTGAAACCATACTACTAATTGTGTTTTTCAAAACTAGTATAGTTTTTATAAATACTTAAAAAACTGCGTAATAACACTGAAAACAAAAATTAGTAACTGTTGCCTGTTCCCTCTTTAACCTCAACATATTTCTTGAGGATGAATGCGCTTTATCTCAAAAGCAGGATGGAATAACTAAAAAATAGGCTCACCATAACAAATAGTGAAACGCCGTACTCGCTGTTGTAAATGAGTGGTAAAAGTTCTTCCCATCCTAAAGCTAATAACCAGAATTAAACTCTGTTTTGGCAGCAGCACGGCTTCTAGCAAACGCAGAAAGATAACTAAACACGATGAACACAACACACGGAGAGCGTAAAATAGTTTCGCGTTTATTGGCGGTGCTGCTATCTGCATTGCTAATGGTTCCCTTGCTGTCTAGCTGCGGCGGAGGTTCTAAGGTTGCGACACCACCGCCACCTGTTGATGATACCGTTGGGAGAACAGTAAGCGATCGCACAAACCAACCCCAAGCTAAGAAGGGATTAGGGACAGGACAAAAAGTAGCGATTTTGGCAGGTGCTGCAGCTCTCTACTACCTTTACAATCAGCAGAAAAATTCTCCCAAAGAAGGGGCACAAGGTAAATATTACCTCTCCAAAAACGGACGTGTATACTACCGCGATGGTGAAGGGCGCGCCCATTGGGTATCTCCACCATCAGAAGGAATTCGAGTACCTGAATCTGAGGCGCAGAAATATCGAGAATTTCAAGGCTATAACAGACAAACTACAGGACGGGATCTCACTGGCTTAACTTCCAGCCCAGCGCCAGCACTCTAAGTCAGTGCAACTGATGTGCAAAAGCATAGTTGTTCGCAACGATAACGCCCGCGACGCACACAAGACACACAAAATTTCAGGGTATAAATCATGGTAGATGACTTTTTGCGAAAAGCTAAAGATTTTTTCTTGGGTCAAAACGAGGATCAAACTGACCGAGACGCTCAATACCGCGATCGTGATGTCCGTCCCGCGAGTGAAGACCCATATGGCGACCCCGCAGATCAGGGATATTACGGTAATGCTCGTCCCGCGAGTGAAGACCCATATGGCGACCCCGCAGATCAGGGATATTACGGTAATGCTCGTCCCGCGAGCGAAGATCCATATGGCGACCCCGCAGATCAGGGATATTACGGTAATGCTCGTCCCGCGAGTGAAGACCCATACGGCGACCCCGCAGACCAGGGATATTACGGTAATGTTCGTCCCGCGAGCGAAGACCCATACGGCGACCCCGCAGATGAAGATAACCGCCGTTAAGTAAGGAAGCCAATTTAAGAAAAACAGATGTCAAGCTGAATGATAAATAGGGCGGTGGTCATCAAAATCACTGCCTTTTTCTTCGTTTTTATTGCTCGTGAAGATATGTTGTATTGCAGCGTCTCTACAAAGTATTTCCGGCTAAAATTTCTTGTGCTAAGTCAATATTTTGACGCACAGATGCAGCAGAAACTTTCAATGCTGCTGTTTCTTCTTCGCTAAGAGGCAATTCTAAGATACTTTCGATACCGCTGCAACCCAGACGACAAGGAACACCAATTACTAAGTCTGCTAAACCATATTCACCTTGCAGATAGGCGGCTACGGGTAGCAACCGCGACTGATTTAATAAAATTGATTCTACCATCACACTTGTAGCAGAGGCGGGAGCAAAAAAAGCGCCACCAGTCTGCATTAATTCCACAATTTCTGCGCCACCGTTACGGGTTCTGGTTGCTAAACGTTCGATGGTGGCTGTGTCCAGTAGTTCTGTTACAGGAATACCGTTGACTGTGGCGTAACGGGGTAATGGTACCATCAAATCGCCGTGGCTACCCAAAACCATCGCTTTGACGTCGGCGGGTAAAACTCCCAATTCCAGGGCGATGAAGGTTTCTAGACGGGCTGAGTCTAATACGCCAGCCATACCCATGACTCGACTACGTGATAACCCGGTGGCTTGCCATGCTAAATAAGTCATCACATCTAAGGGATTGGTGACGACAATTAAGATAGCATGAGGAGAATGAGCGATCGCATTTTTGGCTGCTTCTACTACAATCTTGGCATTGGTTTTGAGCAAGTCATCTCGACTCATCCCAGGTTTGCGGGGAATTCCGGCGGTAATCACCACAATCACGGAACCAGATGTATCAACATAGTTATTCGTGCCGATAATTTGGCGATTGTGTAACTCGATTCCTCTCGCTTCCATCAAATCCAGTGCCAACCCTTGAGGCATTCCCGGAATGATATCTAATAACACCACATCTGCCAAGTTTTTCTCTGCAATCCGCTGGGCGAGGGTACTACCAACTCTCCCCGCACCGACGATGGTGATGCGAGGTAAATTACACACAATTGGAGAGTGAAGAGAAGACATATATCTGCACAGTGGGTTTTAGGAGGATGAGGAGGGTAAAAATTTTCGGTTTTGGATTTGGCGAAAAGTTGCGTGCAATGAATCTATCATTGGTGTCAACTTAACGTAAAACCTATAGTCCACAAGGAACTGAAGTTCCTTGCTAATAACAGAAGTAATCGTCGGATTACTAAATATGCAAAAAATCTTTAGTCTACTTCAGTAGACTTTAGTTATTAGCCTTGAACTTCAGTTCTGGGCGGGTGTGGAAGCCAACAGATAAGCCATTTCTCGCTTAAGTTGACACGTATGTGAATCTATAGCTCCCCCACACCCCATCTCTAATATTTACTTAGATTCTGCTAATTGATCTAAACGTAGCCAAATATTTGGTGTGGGTACTAGCCCAAATTTCACTAGAGCATAATCACCTTTAACATCTACCACTTCGCCTTTACTGTTGAATAAGTAATCAGGAAAGCGAGAATCACTGGCTTTTGCTTCTAAACTGTTTGCCAATTTCTCGCGGATAGCATGAACCATATCTCCTTTTTTGACAGCCATAAGTTCCCCTCTTGATTACATAAATTCTGTTACCTGCATTGTAATCAAGAATGGGGCACGGGGAATTGTGATCTGCCTTTTTGGCTACCGCTGACACTGGGAACAAAAGTGACTAGAACGCCCGCCTAGTTTAATTCGCTGTATTAAGTTCCCACAAACTCGACAAGGTTCGCCGGTGCGGTTATATACTAATGCCACACCACCATAATTACCGTTGACACCTTTGACGTTGAGAAAATTACTAAAAGTCGTGCCACCAGCGGCGATACTGGCTTCTAATACTTGAATAATTGCCGTTTGTAATCGCTCAATTTGCGATCGCTCTAAATTTATACACAAAGTTTCTGGTAAAATACCACTTTTAAACAATGCTTCATCAGCATAAATATTCCCTAATCCCGCCACCACTGACTGATCTAACAGTGCAGTTTTGATGGGACGGCGGCGATTTTGTAGCTTCAAAGCTAAATACTCAGCGGTGAATTCTGGCGCGAATGGGTCTACTGCTAGTTTGCTTAAACCTGTAATTATACTTTCTACAGCCATATTGCGCGGTACCCACCACATTTGACCAAAGGTGCGTTGGTCAACAAAACGCAATTCCTGTTTATCCTCAAAAAATAATCTGACTCGCGTGTGCTTGTGTAGGGGTTGGTCTTGATTTAACCACAGCAGTTGTCCTGTCATGCGGAGATGCGCCCCTAGCCAACTGACGCCAGAAGATGAGGTGAGTTCAGCTAAGAGATATTTTCCCCGACGATGCCAAGTTGCGATCGCACTTCCTTGGAGTCCTTGAATAAACTCGCCAATAGAAAACGGGTAGGCGACGGTGCGATTAAGCAGCACATCACCACCCGTAATTTTCCTGTTCAGGGTTAATTGATTTAAACCCTGTCGGACTGTTTCAACTTCAGGCAATTCAGGCATTCAATACTGAGTTAGTAAGCAACTTGATATATCTGAGAGAGTTAACCAATTTTGGATCTGAGATTTACAATTTTAGTTTGGTTTCGCTGACCAGCGGCCTAGCTCCAACCGTAAAACTGATCTCAAATTGGCAATGCTGGTCTTTTCCGACCGATATCTTGCTTACTTCGCCGATTTAGCTTTTGGTGCTTCTACTTCTTGTAATTCTTCCGGTGCAAAGTTGTTGGTGTTGATACCAGAGTAGTTTACTTTGTCAAACCGGACGATTACTGAGTATTTGATACCGCTTTGGTCAATAGAAGCCACAGTTCCTAAATCTTTATACCAGTAAGATTCTGGACGGAGAATGCGTACTTTAGAACCACGTTGAACCATGATTATTTTCCCTTTTAATTATCAATCGCCAATATATGGGGCTAATTGATTTCACTCTACAACCTCAAGGCCGCTATAAGTGTGTTTGTTAAGTTATTTGTCTTACAGTTCTCATTGATGGGGAGTGTGGGGAGTGTGGGGAGTGTGGGGAGTGTGGGGAGTGTGGGGGAATGAAGGAGAAATGCCCCTGCACCCCCAGACCCCTCACCTCGAAAACCAGGAGTCGGAATATAAAATGGACTCACACCCATCTTGACAAAGGTTGTGTGATGGTTTAACTTCGTTCGCAAATGCTACTTGAGGTACAGGCTATGCCCTGCTAAGAACAAATACGCTGCCTTCGTTTCCTCTGCCGATCCGCAGGTCGTTATCTATATAAGTGATGTCCAACCATCCTTGTTGTCTATCACTGTTAAGGGCAGTATCGATCGCTGTAAACTTTTTACCGGCTTCTATTTGTTGAATAAAATCTGTTGGGGAACTATAGTTTATTAAACGTTGTAAGCCGATAATAGATCGTTTAAATTTTACTTGGACGCGACGCTCGGAAACAGGTTCAAAGTTGGCAGCAACACTGACTAATCCTTCTAGATAAGGTAAACCGGATACCTCGGCTATGTTGTAAACACTGGCGTTTTTGACCCGAATGCACTGGTAAATTTGCTCCAGCTTTAAAAATTGTAGTCTACCCAAGTTTAATAAAGAGTTGCTAGTGGTGTATATTAATCGCCAGTTGCCATCTAGCAAATTAGCAGCTTCAACAGGACGCGGTGTAGGGTTAAAGTCTTCTAAGTTGGCGATCGCTGCTAGAATAGCCTGTTTTTGGGCAGAACTAGCCAGTAGACCACGATTTGTACCTGCGATCGCTTCTAAAAGAGCTACTTTCATAATCATCGCTTGTCACCTCCAAAATTTTCATTTTTCAAAAACACAATTAAACCTATATAAATATCAAATGTATAGAGTCTTACCAGCCCCTAGGAGTCGCTTCCTGTCTCCGCTTAAGCTACAAAATAAGAATTTTTGTAGGCTTGCGGATTCCCAGATTCAAGAGTTGAATGAATAACTAAATTATCTCCCATCCAAGTGATAGACTCTTAATGTCTAGTTACATGAACTTTTTCGTGTCTTTGTCGATAATATGTTGAACTCTCCACTACGTGAAGCACCCCGTAACCAGCGAGCTACGGTGATTCCATTGAAGCAAGAAACCTCTCTTCTAGACTGGTTGCAGGCTAGTGGTCGTCTAATAGCCCGCGACGTTCATGAACCCGATTTTTCAGAAGAAGAAGAAGAAATTTCGGAGTTTTTGGGTGGTGATGACGGTATTGGTGACTATGATATCGATGATGATGACGATATAGCTATTGAAGAAGATTAGCCTTTTTAGGCAGGGGATCTCATGGTATGCATCGTCCCCACTATCCAGTTTTGTAAGTGTGGAGTGAAGGGAAATTTCTGTGGACGCTAAATTATCTCCCGACCAAGGGTTAAACTTTTCTGGGATCGGTCTAGCCTCTAGCCTAGCTATAGGGTTAGGAGCAGCAGCTTTGATTTTAGATCGCATGGCGAATCGGCTGCCTTGGCAACTGACTTCGCTAACCCTACCACTTTTGTTGTGTGCCCTAAGTTCAGCAGTCATCGGCTTCTGGGTGATACCGTTGCTACAAGCACTCAAAACTGGGCAAATCATCCGCGAAGATGGCCCCCAAGCCCATCTGAAAAAGGCTGGCACACCAACAATGGGTGGTATATTCTTCATACCAGTGGCGGTGATGATTGCCTGCATAGGATCTAACTTTGCCACAGAGGTACTTGCTGTTTGTGCGTTGACTCTGAGCTACGGTTTTATTGGCTGGCTCGACGATTGGCAAATTCTTCGTCGCAAGTCGAATAAGGGTATATCCCCAAAGATGAAACTAGCTTTGCAAATCGGTTTCGCAGCGCTGTTTTGTCTTTGGTTAATGTTTAATCAACCTGCCAATATTACAAACATAGCTTTGCCTTGGGTGAGTTTCTCATTACCTCTAGGAATTTTATTTTGGCCTTTGGCCGGTTTTGTGCTAGTAGCAGAGAGTAATGCTACCAACCTCACAGATGGAATTGACGGTTTGGCAGCAGGAACAGTAGCGATCGCTATACTGGCATTAGGTGCTATCATTGCTCCTACTTCTCCAGGATTGATGGTTTTCTGCGCTGCTATGAGCGGTAGTTGTTTAGGTTTCCTCGCTCACAACCGCAATCCAGCTCGTGTTTTCATGGGAGATACCGGCTCTTTGGCGCTGGGAGGAGCTTTAGCTGCTGTCGCATTGTTGACCAATACCTTAGTAGCACTGTTCATCCTCAGCGGTATCTTTTTTATCGAAACCCTGTCTGTAATGGCGCAGGTGAGTTATTACAAAGCTACTAAAGGGCCAGACGGTAAGGGTAAACGCTTGTTCAAAATGGCGCCCTTACACCATCATTTAGAATTGAGTGGCTGGTCAGAATTACAAGTAGTAGCTGTGTTTTATGTGATCGCCGCTATCTTAGCAGCAACTTGTATGGCGATCGCTTAACGCCAACACTTTGAAAATAATAATCTAGATCAAACAACCCCTGCATTTGGCGGGGGTTATTTATTGAAAAAGAATTCAGAAGTCAGAATTCAGGAGTCAGAATCAATCTCCAATTCATGCTGAATTCTGACGACTGACTCCTGAATTCTGTTCGATAAAAAATTATTTCCGCATCTGACTAACTAAATGCCTAATTTCTGGTAAAATCAACTTTTCCATGCCTAGTCTAACTGCATTACTAGAACCAGGAAGAGAGAAAATTAACTTATTTTGATAAACTCCAGCAACGGCGCGAGAAGCCATCGCCCTGGAACCGATTTCTTGATAACTTAAAAAGCGGAACAATTCGCCAAATCCTGGTAAAGTCTTCTCTAGTAACTTTTCAATAGCATCATAGGTGGTATCTCTGGGCGCAATACCTGTACCGCCGTTACAGAGTACAACATCTAAATTTGCAGTCTTTGCCAGCAATTCTATCTCTTGTTGAATCTGCGCTGGTTCGTCTTTAACAATTGCATAAGCTCTCACAATATGGTTTTCAGCAACGAGTAATTGCTGAATTAGCTGACCACTCTTGTCTGTTTCTAGAGAACGAGTATCGCTAATAGTAACCACTGCACAATTTACACTAATTGTCAATGTATCTGGATGGGGCTGTGTCATATTTCAGGAAGTAGGGGAATAGCAGAATGATTTAGGCAACGAGACATTCTCACGTAGAGACGAAGTAAAAGCAACGTCTCTACAAAGTGCGAAATCCCTGGTATTGCATTGATTTTCATAATTCACATCAAACGTGATTTATGAATTATGCAGACACTTGGCGGGTCGAGACTCTATTGTGTTGGGAATTGGTATAAGTTATTTTCCCTCTACCACCCATACTTTTCGATTGTTTGCCTATTCCCTATTCCCCATTGGTCTTAAGATTTTGTCGATTCCAGACCGTTTTCATCTGCATATCGCTCCATGAAACGCATAAAGCGGTCCCATTCTTCAACGGATTTCATCAGATAAACGGCTTCTAGTGCTTCTGGTTTGCCATTGACAAATCTGGCTTTGACTTCGCGGGTGATTAATTCCCCTTCTTCGTCAATCATATACATACCGGTGATGTTTTCGGTGCTGCTTTCGCTTAAAGCTTGGGGATTGACGAAAACAAAAGTTGCTGTACCATTTTCACCACTGAGCGATCGCGTCAGACGGACTTCTGGGATAACATCTTCATCAATACCTTTAGAGAACTGGATTTTCGCCATGATTCAATGAACTTAAAGTTTTGTAATGTTAGTTTACTATTCTCTCATCTTTTTTGAACTGACTAGTTAGGTACTGAGGATATTTTTATTTGAGTAGAAGATTCAGCTGCAACTGGCTCCACTCTTCAAGACAAATTTTCAATTGGTATCAGTGCTGTTAACAAGCTTTGCAGATGCTGGGCTTCATGAGTCGCCATCACAGATAAGCGTATCCGACTGGTGGGTACTGTGGGTGGACGAATGGCTGGGGCAAAAATACCAGATGTTTTGAGATGACTGCTAGTGATTAATGCTTGTTTGGCGTTGGGTAACTGTAAACAGATGATTGGCGACTGTGAAGGTAATAATTTTAAATTGGGCAAGTTTTCCCAGATCGATTTCTTGAGAAAATCTACATTGTTCCACAATTTAGTTAAGCGTTGTGGTTCTTGTCGCACGATATTGATTGCAGCTAAAGCGGCTGCTGTGTCGGCTGGTGAAAGTGCGGTAGTATAAATCCAACTGGGTGCACGATTCCGCAAAAAGTCGATTAAATCTGCACTCCCGGCGATATAACCGCCTAAACTACCCAGGGCTTTACTGAGAGTACCAATTTGAATTAACGGTCTTCCCGTACACCCAAAATATTCGCCACAGCCAGCACCAGTTTTTCCCATCACCCCGGTGCTATGGGCTTCGTCGATGAGTAGCATACAGCTAAATTCATCGGCTAAGTCTAAAAGGGCTGGTAAGGGACATAAATCCCCATCCATGCTGAAGACGCTATCGGTGATGATAAGACAGCGGCGGTATTTTGGTCGTTGCTGAATCAACAGAGTTTTGAGGGCGACAAGATCGCAGTGGGGATATTCTAGAATCGCCGCACCACTGAGAATTGCGCCATTTTTCAAGCTGGAATGGTTGTACTGGTCTGATAAGATGAAATCACGCTTGCCTACTACAGCAGCGATCGCCCCTAAATTTGCCAGATATCCGGAACTAAATACTATTGCGTCTGCGGTTTGTTTCCAAGATGCGATCGCTATTTCCAATTCTCTATGTAATTCCCGATGCCCGCTCAGTAATCTTGAGCCTGTGCTACCAGTGCCAAATTTTTGCGTAGTTGCCACCGCAGCCGCGATTAAGCGTTCATCCCCCGCCAATCCTAAATAATCATTACTAGCAAAATTAATTACTTCTCGCCCATCGAGTACCACAGTTGCACCAGGGCGTCCCTCAATTGCGTGTACAGAACGATACCAATCTGCGCGATGGATAGTTTCGAGGGCGTCGTCAATCCAAGCATAAGGGTCAGTGGACATGGGGGATAAAATCTAGAAATTTGGGAATTTTTAGATTTTATCTGCATTCTCTTGTTTGTCGTTTTAACGATTTGTGATTGCAGTTTGCTACATATAACCTACTCATAACCCATCTATTAACCACAATTCGATAGTCTAAATTCTCGAATGAATGGCGTGGGCAGAAGCTATTTATACGAAATCAACTTACGACTTGAAAAATAATTGAGGATATGATGATGGCGAAGCTTGATTATTCAGTGTTTCAACGCATCACCAGTGCAAATTTGCTGCGTAAGGTGTGCTTAGTAGCCTTGAGTTTACCGTTTCTGGTGTCTACCACTAGTTCAGTGGTTGCGAGAGATCATGAGAATGCGACCGGATCGTACGCAATTGGACTTTGGGGCGATCTACCATACTCGGAGGCGCAGGAGGTTGGTGTCACAAGACTAATCCAAGACATGAATTCGCAGAAACTTAGTTTCACAGTCCATGATGGCGATCTTAAAGCTGGTTCTAACAGCCTCTGCGACAACGCGCTGTACGCAAAGGCCCTTGACTACTTCAACGCTCTGGAGGCGCCAGCAATTTTCACACCTGGTGATAATGATTGGACTGACTGCGATCGCCCTTCCAATGGCGGTTTTAATTCGCGTGAGCGGCTCGATTACGAGCGTTTGGTGTTTTTTAGTACAAATTTTTCTTTGGGGCAACGTCGGCTAGCTCAGGAAGTGCAGACAGCGCCGCTGTGTCTTGGTGTCAATGGCCCAGTGCCCTGTATCGAAAACCGCCGCTGGACAATCGGCAAAGTTACTTATGCGACGCTTAACATCCAAGGTTCATGCAATAACCTGTGCGACACAGCCCCTGACCCAGAGGAGTATGCGGCGAGAAACACAGCCACTATTGCATGGATGAAAGAAACCTTTGCAGTGGCAAAGAAACGCAACTCGGCAGCGGTCATGTTGATTTCCCAAGCTAATCCGGGATGGGATCAATCCGATCCGACCAGAGCGCCTCTGCGTGACCCGAAAACGCTCGTGCAAACTGATGCACAGCCTGACGGTTTCAAGGACTTTTTATTAGCATTGCGTGATGAGGTCATCGCTTTCCGTAAACCGATTGCATACGTGCATGGTGACTCCCACTACTACCGCATCGACAAGCCATTTCTCGATGTTCAAGGCAGGCGACTTGAGAATTTCACTCGTGTCGAGACATTTGGTAACAATCAGGCGAACGAGACTAACGATGTACAGTGGCTCAAAGTGACCGTCAATCCCCGGACTCGTGAGGTTTTTTCATATCAACCACAGATTGTTCCCAGTAATCGAGTAGCGGTGCCAGCACCGTAATACTAAGTAAGTCGGTGTAAATAATTAAAGGTTCGTAGTGAAGACTAAAGTCCTCACTACGAACTGAATGCCAATATTTTTACATCACATAGTTCAGTTTTTCCCAGTCGCTCTACTTACGGCTGTTCAGCTAATTACTGGGGAATAGAAGGGGAGTATCGAGAATGTGGAAATGGATCAATACCAGAATTACTAGGGTATAGATAGTTGAAGAAGCTAAACCCATAATTAACTCTTTTTTGAGGTTACGTTGTTTGGGTTCTCCTTGCACAACTTCTTGTAGACCTAGTTGCATTAACAAAATCCCCACAATGTTCGATAACCAGTAACCGATGATTGAACAAGGGATGAGTAAATTTGGGGAAATCAAACTACACAGATATCCAAACCCATAAGCCACAGGTAGATTGAAAATTAGGTCATTCCACCAAGACATTGGTGAGAGCAAAAATCCAATCACCAGCAGCAATCCGCCTCTAACTTTTTTCAGAATAATTCCTAAGTTCCCTCTCGCTGACGCCGTAGGTGTTTGCTGCTCAGTAAGGAGTTCTTGTGTAATGTCTAATTTAGAACTAAAAGCCTGTGTATTTTTCAGAGTAAAATACTATAAATTGATAGTTTAAATGTAGTTTAATATAAAAGTTGTTCAAAAGTCAAAATTTTAGTACATTATTCCGATAAACTTATCGTACTTTAAATGAAAAGCAAAGTCCAAGTTTTTTGTAGAGACGAAGCAAAAGCAACGTCTCCACCACAGGATTGGTAATTAAATCGGTAGAAATTCTGGGCGAGTGAAAAGCGAACCGTCAATAAATCCCGTATTCTCCTCACTTCTGAGCAAGAATCGCGTAAATTTCTCGTTTAACCTCCTCTAGTAATTCCTTGACGCGGTTCATCCGCTCTACATTTCCACTGCGAGCTACTTGCACTACGACACTAGCCAACTCTGTAGCTACATTCCGCAACTCAATAAACTCCTGCGGTTTTTTGGCAAAGTTTTTGAAAGCATCCCAAGGCGAATCAGTATTTTCCTGTTGGGTGCGTTCAGCTAAAAATTGTCTACCCTCATCTGTGATTGTATAAACTCGCTTACCACCTTCTTGAGAACTCCTGAGATAACCACCCTCTTCTAGCATCTGCAGTGTGGGATAAACTGAACCGGGGCTGAGACGACGGAACCCGCCATAGCGAGTTTCCATTTCTTTAATCAGGTCGTAACCATGACTGGGATGTTCTGATAACAATTCCAGCAGAATAAATTTGATGTCCCCTTTCCGATTTCGGTATTCATCTTTCCAGCCACGACCAAACATTTCCTCGCCATGACCCCTCCCATGATGTTTGCCATGCTGGAACCAATGACTGACAAAACATGAGTCATTTTCATCAACTCCCACCCACGCAGGTATGGGAAACCGAGAACGAAAGTGTCTAAACATAATTGCATCTCTAATCAACTTTCTCTACTATACGATATATCGGAATAAAATACGATATATCGGAATATTACTTTTATATTAATAGTGCAAAAAAAACGTAGAGATGCATCTCTACGTTTTTTACGGCTATTATTTTGGAGGCACAGCATCCTTGTGCCCGGTACATAATTTAACGACGTCTGCGACCGAAACCAGTTGAACGACGGGGAGAAGAACTACGTCCACTACCAAAACTACCGCTGCTGGGGCTACGTCTCACTGAGCTAGAACTACCAGAAGGACTTAATTCGCTACCACCAAAACCAGAACCACTGGGGCGGTTGACGTTACTACGAGGTGTGGTGCGGATAGTGGAATTGCTAGGAGAAGACCTTCTCAACGTCCCTGTGGTGCGGAAAGCAGTGCGGTTTCTCACGGCTGCGGGCGGCTCGTTGTAGCGACTGCGGTAGCTGGAGACCGCTTGGTCATAGCTGCTACCATATCCACCATAGCCACTCAAAACCTGTCCTGGTTGATAAACAGGAGGTACGTAGTATTGAGGTCTAAATAAAAGACTACCAATGGCTTGACCCGCCAAATTACCAGCTACAGCGCCAGCAAAAGGTGCCCAGAAGTTAGATTCTTGGCGAACTACTACTGTTTCTTTTTGTCCGGTTTGGGGGTTTGTGACATTCTCCGTCACATTATGGACATACTCAATTTTAAAATCTTCCGTCAGGTATAAAGCTGGCTGTCCATTTTCTACCTTCAAGAAGGTTTTATCACCAGCTTTGATTTGTTCATCTGTCAAGCGGGCCATTTGTAACTTTTCAGTTTTAAAAGTTGGGGGCTGAGAGTTGATTAAAAACAGCGTGTATTCCCCAGAAGCATCATCATAAGTTGCTTGTTGAACTTGATATTGACCATCGTTTAATTTAGTGGCAGCATTGCTTTGACTAACATTTCTAGTTGGCGATGTGGTTTGCTCGGAACCGCCACCGCAAGCAACAGTTGTCAAGCACAAACTTAAAGTTAAAACAACGATTGTAAATCTACGCAGTACGTTCATGATCATTGCATTAGTATCCTATATTTGAGCTTAACAATTTCTCGATGTCGGTAGTAAGTACGGTCTACACTACCAATTACAATGGAATTAGTTCTGGGTAATATTGCAACACTTGATCGTTAGTGAGTTCGTCACCTAACTGTGCTGGAGAAAAATGCACTTGAATAGCGCGGAGTTTATTTTTGTAGTGTAAATTGATTAAGGCTTTCAATGCTTCTTTGAGGGCTTGAATATTAGAAAGATCAGTTTCTAAATCTGGCACTTCTCCTTCATAAGCTACCGTAATCATGATCACGATGTTACGTGTCACAGGTATTGATAAAGGTTCATTAGCGCCTAAAGGAGAACTAACATCAATATCAGCCCCATATCTTTGAGCAGAATCAGTAAATAAATCGTTCACATAATCTCCTGCTTCCCCTTCATCCCAAAAAACATCACCTTCATTTGCTGAAGAAGTCCAGTATTCATCGTACTGCAAAAGTGTTTGGCTAATTTCTACTAACTCTTCTCCTAAAATTTGCAAGTCGCCATCAGCTTCAATTGCTGCTCTCCCAGCACTGTTTAATACACCTAAAATTGGAGCTATTTCTGCTCCTCCTAGGTGTAGAAACAAGCGACAGACAACGTAGCGAGTGCGACCAATCATTTTGTTAAAAATATTGCTCATATTTTCCTCTATTGGTTATTAGTTATTTGTTATTTGCACCTTGATGTAATTTCATCCTTCATAATGACAACTTTTGAGAAAATCGATCACTATATTTAGAGCAGGGAAGACGGGTGCGGCTGAGTCACTGGATGGGTCATCGAAGAATGTCCCAAAACTATGAAAACTATTAGTTAATTTTTTACCAAAGTGCCGGTGATCGTGTATAGTAAGCGGCTGACCGCTAGAGTTGGTGAGTATCATCTGGGTTGGTGATTGAAAAAAGCTCAGTTTGGTAGCTATTTCTAGATGTTTCTTCATCTCTTGGCTATTTTGAGATTGATTCTTAGCTTGCTCGATCAGAGCATGAAGTTGCTTCACCCGATGGGGTGTTTTTAGTTCCAAGTGAGATATATCTTGACTCATAATCATTTCTACCACCTTGTGAATGCTTTGTTGCGTGCTGGTGGCATCTTTAAAAGGCAAAATCGCCATATAAGCTGTTGGTAATAAGGCGGCGTCGCTGTCTAATCGGAAAATGAAAATAGTCCGGCGTTGGCTGATTTCTATGTCTGGTGGTTGTTTGAGGTATTGGTATTCACGGGAAATTTGATAATAGACGCCGGCGAGAGCAAAGTTGGCTTCGTGTTCGAGGATGGTATCAACGATAATGCGGATGGTGGGCGGAGTTTGATTAAAAAACTCTTTTACGTCTTCGGTGTTAAACTTTTGGATGATGGAGCGATCGCCAATCGATGATAAGTCTACCCATTCGCAAGTCATACCTTCGGTTTTCAGTCCAAATCTAGCAGTAGCGTAAAGTTTTGCTCCGGTTAAGGTTGCTCCGGTTAAATCTGCGCCTACCCATTCGGCTTTGATTAATCTCGCTTGAGTTAAGTTGGCGTGCACTAAACTGCTGTTGGTGAGATTCGCATGACTCAGATCTGTTCCCATTAAGGTAGCACCACTCAATTTCGCGCCGCTTAAATCTGCACCGCTGAGATTCGCCCCACTTAAGTCAGCCCAACGGAGATTGGCGCCGCTTAGATCTGCACCGCTGAGATTAGCATGGTTGAGACGGGCTTGTCTGAGTTCGGCTTCGCGCAAGTTTGCGCCGCTGAGGTCTGTACGACACATATCAGCGGTGTTGAGGTTCGCCATCTCTAAGTTGACTCCTGTCAAGGAACCGCCTCTTAAGGTGGCTTCACTCAAGTTAGCGCGACTGAGATTTGCTTGTCGCAGTTTCGCTTCTCGTAAATCAGCGCCGGTGAGGTTAGCTGCAGATAAATCAGCGCGACTGAGTTCGGCGCGAATTAACTCAGCGCGGATTAAGGAAGCGCCTCGCAGTTGAGCGCGACTGAAATCGGCGCGGATCAAATTAGCGACGTTCATACTGCTATTGTTGAGGATGGCACCACTAAGATTTGCACCACTGAGTCTAGCAACATTCAGTTTGGCATGACTTAAATTAGCTTCACTGAGATTTGCACCGCTGAAGTTGATTACACTTAAGTTAGCTTGGCTAAGATTGATGCCGTTGAGTTTTACACCGCTCAAGTTGGCTTCAGACAGGTCAGCACCCGTGAAATCTCTGATTCCCGCTGCGTATTTTTCTAACAATTCTTCTACATTCATTAATGCTACCCCTCAAAGACCAACTTTAATAATTGCTAAAGTGTGCAGAAAATACGTCAAATAATGGATGCTCAAAATAAAAAATGAAAATTGGTATTGTGGGACTTGGACTGATAGGTGGTTCTTTGGGTTTTGATTTGCGATCGCATAATCATTATGTTTTGGGGGTGAGTCGTCGGGAATCAACTTGTCAAAAAGCGATCGCTCTGGGAAATGTTGATGAAGCTGCAGTTGATCTGTCTCTGCTAGCAACGGCGGATCTGGTATTTATTTGTACACCAATATCGCTTATTGTTCCCCAAGTGGAGCAGTTGATCAATCACGTGTCGCCGTCAACGGTGATTACTGATGTCGGTTCAGTCAAAGCGCCGATTGTTGAGGCGATTGCTCCTCTTTGGAAGCATTTCATTGGTGGTCATCCTATGGCGGGGACAGCAGATAGTGGTATAGAAGCTGCACAACGGCATTTATTTGTCAACAGACCTTATGTGTTGACGCCAGTGAGTACAACATCAGTAGAAGCGATCGCCCTTGTTGAGGAAATTGTGCGATCGCTCGGTGCTAAAATCTATTACTGTCAGCCAGAGCAGCATGACCGCGCTGTGAGTTGGATTTCTCATTTACCCGTCATGGTTAGCGGGGCATTAATCGCCGCTTGCATGGGTGAGACTGACTCTGATGTTTTACAATTAGCGCAGAACTTAGCTAGCTCAGGTTTTCGAGACACTAGTCGTGTTGGCGGCGGTAATCCTGAATTAGGTGTAATGATGGCTCAGTACAATCGCTCCGCTTTACTGGCTTCATTGCAACAATATCGTCAAAATTTGGATGAAATCATCAATTTAATAGAACAAGAAAATTGGACAGCTTTAGAAGAGAAATTGCAACTCAACCAACAAGCCAGACCAGGATTTTTGGGTCATGACTGAATTTGAGTAGATGAGGGTTTTAGTCTTATCTGAACCAGATTGGTCTATCAACACGTGGCGGTGAAAATTGAAAATAAATTTAGTGCACAAAACTGCATTGCTTTTTCACCCGTAATCATTAGATACTCCGTATATCTATGGAGTACATCTCATGAAAACCACGCACTGGCTGAGTTGTTGGCAAATAGGACTCTTGACATTTACAGCAATAAATGGGTTTACCTACCAAACCCTAGCCCAGAGCGCTCCTAGCAACATTCAGCCAGACGCCACATTAGGTGCAGAATCATCACGAATCTTACAGAATTTTCAAGGGCTACCAGTCGAAGTAATTACAGGTGGCGCAACTCGCGGAATTAACTTGTTTCACAGTTTGCGAGAATTCAACGTCAGCGAGGGACGGGGCGCTTATTTTTTTAGTCCTAGCGCAGATATTCAGAATATTTTGGCACGGGTGACGGGTACAAATCGCTCGGAAATATTAGGAACACTAGGAACATTTGGTGAATCGCAGCCCAATTTATTTTTGATTAATCCCAACGGAATTTTGTTTGGACAGAATGCGAGTTTAGATGTAGAAGGTTCCTTTATCGGGACAACAGCGAACGGGGTAAAGTTTGAGAACCAGGGAGAATTTAGCGCGACTAATCCCGAAGCTGTACCATTGTTGACGATTAATCCTTCCGCGTTGTTTATGAATCGGATTAATCAAAGTGCCACAATCACTAATCAATCGCAAGCATTCGCTGGAAGCAATCCATCAGGCGGAGATTCCTATGGTTTAAGAGTTCCAGATGGTCAAAGTTTGCTGCTTGTAGGCGGTAATATCCTCATGGATGGCGGTGCTTTAAGAGCTTACAGCGGAAGAGTTGAATTAGGTGGATTAGCTTCTCCCGGAACAGTTAATCTACTCTCAGATGGCAATAATTTGAGCTTGGGTTTTCCAGAAAACTCAGCATTCTCAGATGTCTTCCTAACCAATGAAGCTAGCATACGTGTAGAAGGTAGCGTTGGAGGTAGTATTACCATCAATGCACGCAATTTAGATGTTTTGCAAGGAAGTATGCTCAGTGCTGGTATTGGGTTTGGTTTAGGTACAGTCGATAGTCAGTCTGGAGATATTACACTCAATGCAGCAGAGAAAATTCAAGTCGGGCAATCAAGTAAAATTCAAAATGCCGTGGCTCCCTTTGCTACAGGAAAAAGTGGCAATATAAACATTACAACTGGTTCTTTATCTTTTACAGATGGTGCAAATCTGTTTACTAGCTCCTTTGGACAGGGGAATGCAGGAGATGTAACAGTGCGTGCTAGAGATTCTGTTTCCCTTACAGGCACTAATACTGGTATTAGCAGTACCTTAGAATCGGGTAGTGTGGGTAAGGGTGGAAATATTAATATCAACGCCTCTTCCTTGCTAATTACCGATAGCGCTGAACTGCAAACCTTAGTTCGTCGAGCCTTACAAACCCAACCAGCAGCAAGAGGAGATGCAGGTAATGTCAATATTAAAGTAACTGGTGCTGTTGATATTGCTGGGGGTGGGATTTTTAGTAACTTAGAACCAGGAACAGTCGGCAGTGGGGGTAATATTACCATCGATTCTGGTTCATTCTCATTACGAAATGATGCTACACTTTCTGCTTCAACTTTTGGGCAGGGAAATGCAGGAAATGTGACAATCAGTGCAAAAAATGCTGTTTCCCTTGTAGGTGGTGACATCTTCAGCACGATGGAAGCAGGAGGTGTGGGTAAAGGTGGCAACATTAACATCAATGCTGCTTCTTTGTCACTCACTGATGGCGCTCAACTGCTAACTGGTACTCGTGACGCATCTGCTACTCAACCAGCAGGACAGGGGAATGCAGGTGATGTCAATATTACAGTGACTGGTGCTGTTGATATTTCTGGGACGAGAGGCATATTTCCTAGTGGGATTCGCAGCGACGTAGAAACAGGAACAGTTGGCAATGGAGGTAACATTGTTATCGATTCTGGTTCATTTTCATTAAAAGATGGTGCTGCACTCACCACCTCAACCACTGGCAGAGGAAACGCAGGAAATATTAATATTAAAGCTGGACAAATATCACTATTAAATGCATCGGGAATATATGCAAGTACTGATGGTGAAGGGAATGGAGGTACAGTTAACGTTAACACCAATAAATTAACTATACAAAATGGTTCATTTATTTTGACAGATACGCTATCTAATAGCACTGGCAGAGGGGGAAATATAACTGTTAACTCCACAGAATCAATTGAAATAGCAGGAGTTTCAGAAGATAACAATTCCAGTGGCTTATATGCTCAAACGCGAGGTGCTGGAAGAGCGGGAGATATACAAGTTACAACAAAACGTTTAACAGTCCGAGATGGGGGAACTATCTCAGGGGAAACAAGCAGTAGTGGTAAAGCAGGTGATTTAACAATTGATGCATCTGAATTAGTCGAAGTTATCGGCGGCGCACCAAATAATCTATTTTCTAGTGGGATTGATGTTGAAGTGGAAGAAAATGCATCTGGAGATGCAGGAAATCTGACGATTAATACCAAGCATTTAGTATTAAGAGATGGAGCTTTTATCGCTGCTGACACAAGAGAAAATAGTAGGGGAAATGGAGGTCAGTTATTAATTAATGCAACTGACTCTGTAGAATTAATTGGCAGAACAGCAGATGGTGAAAATCCCACAGCCATTTCTGTTGATGTTATCAATGGTGGTACAGGAAATGCCGGAAATCTCACAATTAATACTCAACGCTTAGTGATTCAAGATGGCGCCCAAGTAACAGCTAAAAACTTTGGCAGTGGTCAACCAGGGCAAATTATAATTAATGCTGGCGAATCTGTTGAAGTAATTGGTGGTAAAGATACACTCACGTTAATTAATGCTGTAGCTGGCCCCGATGCTACAGGGAAACCCGCAGATATTCGCATCAATACTAAACGCTTACTTCTTCAAGATGGTGGACAAATTGCGGCGTTAACTTTCGGAAAAATAGATGGTGGTAATATACAGATTAATGCTACTGACTCTATTGAAATCAGCAGTCAAGTTTTTGATTCAGATAGCTTCTTATTTCCACAAAGCGGAATCTTAGTTCTAAGCGCACCTTTTACTGATGGTTTAAGCAGTAGAGGAGGAGATATTAAAATTCAAACAGGTAATTTGAATATCAGAAATAATGGTCAAATAAGTGCAACCGCAATAGGTATTGCTGGTGATATCGACATCACCGCTGCTAAAGTCACTCTCGACAACGGCGGAGAAATTAGCGCCGAATCTGCATCAGGTAACGGTGGTAACATCAATCTCAACGTCAGCGATTTACTCCTACTCCGTCGCGGCGCTCAAATCTCCACCACTGCAGGCACCGCCCAAGCCGGCGGTGATGGCGGTAACATTAATATCAACGCTAAATTTATCGTCGCCATACCCAAGGAAAACAGCGATATCACCGCCAATGCTTTCACGGGTAACGGTGGCAATATTAACATCACTTCACGGGGTATCTTCGGTATCGAACCCCGTCCCCGACTCACAGAGCAAAGTGACATCACCGCCAGTTCTGAGTTCGGTTTGGCGGGAAATATCAATATTGTTTCTCCTGATAACAGTTCCATAATTAACGCCTTTGCTCTGCGTCCAGATTATTTAATTGATACTGACGCTCTGCTGGCTCGCAGTTGCGTGGTTCGTGCTCATAAAATATATCGAGATACTTTCTACATCTTAGGTGGCGGCGCTTTACGCTACACTCCCGGTAGTGTCATCCCCTCAACTTATCCCACGAACGATATTAGAAATGTCGCCGATGACAATCACAGAGCTTGGAAAAAAGGCGACCCCATTATTGAACCTACGGGCGTTTATCAACTCGCTGACGGGCGATTAGTTCTTAGCCGCGAATGTCATTAGATGGGAACACTTGACGAAATGTCCTCAGATTTTTTGTTGTCATAAATCCCATAGAGACGTTGCAGTGTAACGTCTCTACAAGATCTAATACCGATTCACGAAAACAACTCCCTAGCCCCTAACCCCCAGATCCTAGCCCCTATTTTCACAACGCAGAAGACTTATTTTCTGTTGCTTGGATAAACGCTTCAAATTCGTTATTTGGTGTCCATTGAATAGCGCCGTCTCGCCCCGTGAAAAATAGTTTGGTTTGGCTTTGATTGAGTTCAGTCAATGCTTTTGGTTCTATGTCAGCAGCAGCAGCGATCGCTATTTGTGGTTGGAGTGCTGCGACTAAATCCTTTAAGGACTGTGGACTACACCAGAGAATTTGTGGACGAGGTAAAGCACCAGCTTTTACTAATTGTTCAATTTCATTTGACTTAATATCACCTACTAGTAACCAGTTTTGGTCTTGGATTTGTAATCTTAATATAGGTAATTGGTCGTTGATTAATTGGGCGACGATCGCACCAGTATTTAATGTTTGTCCCACAGGTAAAGGTTGATAGCTTCCCTGATATTTTTGCACTTCTTGTTGAATTACTTGTGTCTCAATCGTATTTTCTGGAGAAGGTGAATATCCATAGAAGTTTTTGATTGGTAAACGTCGCAAAACTTCCAACCAACCATGACTATCACTTCCCGGAAAATTACTAGCGATCGCCCAATCAATTTGATTCACGCCTTGTTGTTGTAAAAATGGCACAATTGTAAATTTGCCTGTACTTTCATCGCCACTATTAATTAAGGTAACAGTTCCTCGGTCTTGAATTACTAAAACTGGTTCTGTCCCGGCAGATAAAACAGTAATTTTCAACAAATTATTAGCTGAATACCATGCTGGCACAAGAACTAAACCAATAGCAATCACCCCAGCAAACCACCATCTTTGTCGCCACCAATTCACCAGCCAAACTGAAATAATTAATCCATAAATAATTAGCAATTGCCAAATAGATATACTGCCGACAGCAACAGAGTTTCCTGGTAATTTGCTAAATAATTCTACTAATTTAATTAACCAATCTGTGGGATAATATAAAAGTCCCGCAATAAAACTACCAGCTTCTATCCAAATTACTGCTATTAAGGCACTAATAATTCCCCCAATAC
Organism: Fortiea contorta PCC 7126; assembly: GCF_000332295.1. Taxonomy (GTDB): domain Bacteria; phylum Cyanobacteriota; class Cyanobacteriia; order Cyanobacteriales; family Nostocaceae; genus Fortiea; species Fortiea contorta. The sequence continues at coordinate 3,158,319 of NZ_KB235930.1, forward strand.
TAATCACAGAAATCAAGGGCGTACTAATAATATTTAATAGCAAACTATAAGATGGTACAACTCCAAATACAAAAAGCTGCACAGGTAAAGTCCAGATTGTCGCCGCTAAAGGCACAGCAATTAAAGAAGCGATCGCTGGAGGTAGCCAACCCAGACGCTGCACAATTGCTGGTACTGTGACAATTAATCCCAGAGTAGCGAGAAAACTAAATTGAAAACCTAAATCCCAAATCCACAAAGGATTAAATAATAATAGTAAAGTAGCAGCTAATAGCAATGATCCTAACTGTTTAACTTTCCTTTTTAATGCCAACCCCACTAAAGCAGCAAAACCCATAATTACTGCTCTGAGAACTGCAGGTTGAAACCCTGTCAAACTGAGGAAAATAATTAAAGCCAACAAGCCCAGAATAAATTGTGTTCCCTTCTTTGCGCGCCTAGTCAACTGCAAAACTACACCCAAAATCAAAGAAGTTTGAAACCCAGAAGCAGCCAAAGCATGAGCTAAACCAGCTTGGACAAACAAGTCACGGATATCGTATGGTAAATCCACAGCCTTGCTTCCCAAAACCATCGCACTCACCAAAGGCCCAGCTGGTATATTTAAGCTGCGGACTTGCGAGCGCACTATTTGCTGTCTAACTTGCCACCATCCCCATTGTCGCTCATTATCTAAAATATTAATCTGCCGACCTAACAAACCAGCAAATACACCTTCTTGTTGAAGAAATTTTTGAAAATCAAAAGCACCAGGATTAGATGCTGTTTTCGGTTTATATAAAACTCCAGTAATTGCAATTTGTTGTCCGGGATATAGTCCTGTCGCTTGGAGTATGGGTACTGTCACATATAATTTACCAGTCACTCCTTTGGAAACATCCCCTGGCGCTTTTTGATTTTTCACTTCATCAAATTGAGTCGCTTCTAACCAAAATTGTCCCCGCTGACTACGTGTTAATCTGGGTGTACTCCCCACTTTTCCCCGCACAATCACCAGTTGTTCTTGATTATTGCTATTTCCTGGCGGGACAAATTTACTAATATCTTTTATTCCTGGTTGTGGGACTCGCACTTGCAAATAGAAAGTTGCTAATAAACCCACTAAACCAGCAATTAACCAGATGCGCGCACGGGGTAAATTCTGCCAATTATTATCGATTCCTTTAACTTTAGCTCTCACATTTTCTGGTTTTCGAGCTAACTTTTGCTGTCTTACTGATAGAACTGCACCTAAGATTCCCAATAATAAAATCCACACACCACCCAGGGGAACTACACTCAACAGTAACCCCAAAATATAGCCTAGACAAATAATTACACCACTAGCTTGAATCATGCGACTTTTAATGAAGTATGAAGTATGAAGTATGAAGTATGAAAGGTGAAAGGTGAAGGGTGTAGACGCACAGGGTTTACCGCAGGCTAGGATTAAGTATGAAAATACCCCACCTATAAACGGATGGGGCTAAAATTGAGGAATAAAGCTTGATTTTTTCGATCATGGCTGTTGCTGTATTGAGTTCCTTTTTTATCCTACCCTGCACTGAACGCTAAGGGTGAACATCCTTTTTCAATCAACAGCAACGCCTTTCTAGTTCTTTTTCACATCACGTGCCATGTTCAGATAATAATTCTCGACTTTTTTGGTCTTCTGTGGACTGCTCTCAACAACAGGAGTTTTATTTTCAGTCAGTTGTTTTGGCTCTGGGGCTGTAGATTGCTTAACTTCTGAACCCTGAGCTTCGGATTCTACAAAATAACTAGAACTGTTGAATCCAAATATCTTAGCAAACAAGCCAAAAAAGCTTTTGAGCAAGCTAAATAAACCGCCAAAAACAACACTAAACAAAGCTTCAATCCGAATATAGGCGTTTTGAATAATTTGAGTTATCCGGTACATAATGCCCCCTATGATTGCTTATTATTATTTTTACTTAATTCTCTTGATTTGGGAGCATCCTGGGGTTTGAGTCAAACGCAATTGAATACACATTCTCTAGGCTGGGGAGTTCTCTCACCTCTATTCGCCAGTTTCATCACCAAATAAAAAACGCCTGGGAGTGTTGCCGTGTTTCCACCCCAGGCGCTTTTTATTTTTAACTTGCTCCTCACACACAAATGAATATTATCACTGGCGCTAGGAATTTACAAGTATCGTAGATGACAATTTCTCAATTGGCTAAATGTGGCGATTTATAAACATAAAAAACGCCTGGGAGTGTTGCCGTGTTTCCACCCCAGGCGTTTTTTATTTTTAACTTGCTCCTCACACACAACTAAAGAATATCACCTGTTTCTCTAACTTGCAAGTATGCCAGGTGACACTTCATTAACTGCACCATCCGCTCACAAATAACATTAGATTTCTTGCAGAAGTCGGGAACAGGGAACAGGGAACAGAGAGTATAAAAGGTACTTTTGCAAGAGGTTTATTAATGTAAAAAGTGACGCGTGCCTGTCAGAACCATGACTAAACCTAGATCGTTAGCGGCTTTGATCGAATCTTGGTCGCGCAGACTACCCCCTGGTTGGACGATCGCCTTAATCCCTGCAGCGGCTGCTGTTTTGACTGAATCATCGAAGGGGAAAAAGCCGTCGCTGGCGAGAATTGCCCCTTTAGCGCCCTCTTTGGCTTGTTCTAGGGCAATTTTCACCGAACCGACACGATTCATTTGACCGGCGCCTACGCCTAAAGTGGTGCGATCGCTGGTGACAACGATCGCGTTTGATTTCACGTGTTTGCAAACATTCCAGGCGAATAGCAATTCTGCTAACTCATCTGTTGTGGGTTTGCGCTCAGTGACGACTTGCCATTTGTCGGTGTTGGTGGGACAATCGTCAGCAGATTGGACAAGAAAACCACCAGCGATCGCTTTGAGAGTCTCTTTCGGCCCATGACTCAAATCTGATAGCACTAAAATTCTCACATTTGATTTTTTCGCCAGAATTGCTTGGGCTGCTTCGTCACAACCAGGCGCTACCACACATTCTAGAAATGTCTTGGTTAACTCAGTGGCTGTAGCTGCATCAATAGGGCGACTGCAGGCGACAATTCCACCAAAAGCAGAAGTCGAATCAGCATTGAAAGCTTTTTGATATGCTTCCACAAGAGTGCTACCCAAAGCCACACCGCAGGGATTAGTGTGTTTGAGGATAGCAACAGCAGGGGTATCGGTGAACTCTGTGATGATGCAGCGCGCCGCTTCCAAATCGACTAAATTGTTATAACTGAGTTCCTTACCTTGCAATTTAATTGCAGCCGCCCATCCTGTGGGAATTGTCCCAGTTTGATACCAAGCGGCTGGTTGGTGGGGGTTTTCGCCGTAACGCAGAGATTGTAATTCTCGACCGCTGACGGTGTATTGTTCGGTTCCTGAGAGATAAGAGGCGATCGCTTGATCATAACTAGCGGTGTGCAAAAAGCCTTTCAAAGCTGCCCTTTGGCGAAACTCCAAAGACACTTCACCCTGATTTTGCCGCAATTCCTGTAGATACTCATCATACTGTGTCGGCTCGCACAACACAGTCAAATGGGCAAAATTTTTCGCCGACGCCCGCAACATCGCCGGGCCCCCGATATCAATCTGCTCAACCGCTGCTGATAGCGTCACATCAGGTTTAGCAATAGTTTCCTCAAAAGGATAAAGATTGACCACCACTAAATCAATCGGGCGAATTTGGTTATTTTCTAAATCTGCAATATCTGTACTCAAATCTCGTCGCGCCAAAATCCCACCATGAATCCGGGGATGTAAGGTTTTGACTCTACCGCCTAAAATTTCTGGAGAACCTGTGTAGTCAGAAACTTTGGTAACTGCTATTCCTGCATCTTTGAGGGCTTGGGCTGTACCCCCACTGCTGATTAAATCAAAATCAAAGTCTGTCACTAAACTACGGGCTAGGTCAATTAAACCAACCTTGTTAGATACACTCAGTAGAGCTAGACGCGCCATAATTCCCCAGTTTCCTTTACACTATAAAATTGTCAGCAGAAGTTTATTTTAGCTAAAGGGTGGCAACAGATGTTCAGCAATTAGGTTGTGGTTTAGCGTCAGCGATCGCCAGCAAATTTTCAACTCAGATATAATATTACTAAATTACCAATTATGGTTGAGCAAACAAATATATCTCAACTCTACCTTTTTGCTAGATTTAGCTAATTTTTTTTAAAATAAAAACTAAAAAAGATGAACAAACGCCATTTTTTACAAGCTAGTATAGTAATAGTCGGCGCAACATTATTATCACGATATCTGACACAAGAGACAGAAACTATGGCAGCTTCTAATACAAAGTTTGAAGTTAATAAATCCGAAGCCGAATGGCAAACAATTTTAACGCCAGAACAGTTTCGCGTATTGCGGAAACATGGAACCGAACGCGCCTTTACTAGCCCACTAGATAAACAATATGCAGAAGGCACATATGTTTGTGCTGGCTGCGAATTACCCTTATTTACATCAGACACCAAATTCAATAGCGGTACTGGTTGGCCGAGCTTTTTTCAACCCATTGCCGGGGCTGTAGGTAGCACCGTAGATCGCTCATTTTTGATGACTAGAACCGAGATACATTGTAGCCGTTGCGGTGGACATTTAGGTCACGTATTTAACGATGGCCCAGCACCCACTGGAAACCGCTATTGTATGAACGGCGCAGCCTTAAAATTTCTTCCAGCTTAATAGCGATCGCACTTCCAGAGACGTCACCCATAACGTCTCTTTTTTCTTTAAAAAAACCTCTGTCTTGAAAAGTTCTGATCGGAGGAGACCTCCGATCAGACTTTTTGCTGCGTACCTTAGCGTAACCTCTGCGCCACTTTGCGTTAAAAAAAACTCTAATTTCCCTCACCTCCTAAACCTTGTTCACCTCGAATCTGGTACTTGAGAAAATTCAAAAACCACATCTTCATATACATCAGCGATCGCACATCGAAAATCGATACTAGCCAGACATAAATCATCCCCATCTGCATAAGTATAAAGCACCCATTGCCCCTCAAAATTACGCCGAAAACACTCAACCCGCTTCCGAGTTTGGCTCACCAATACATACTCTTCCAGCGACTGAATCTGTCGATAATCAGCAAACTTATCGCCCCGGTCAAAAGCTTCCGTAGTCGGAGATAACACCTCTATAATTAAGCAGGGATAACGCAAAAAATTATCAAATGTTTTATCGCGTTGATCGCAACTAACAACTACATCTGGATAATAATAAACATTAATCGATTCAATTTGTGCCTTTGTATCAGAAATATAAGCCTGACACCCACTCCCGCGCAATTTATTTCTCAACATTGCAGCCAGATTGAGAGAAATAATCACATGAGTATTGCTCGCCCCCGCCATTGCATAAATTTGTCCATTGCGATATTCATGCTTGATTGGGCTGTTTTGTTCTCCTTGGAGATAATCCTCTGGAGAAATATAGCCATAACTGGAATTTGCCACCATTGACGATGACCTCATATCGTATTTCATACTTAATTTAAGATACCTAACATTAGACCTCTTGCAAAAATACCTTTTCTGCTCTCTGTTCCCTGTTCCCTGTTCCCTGTTCCCGACTTCTGCAAGAAGTCTATTGGCTATTTAAAACTCTTTGTTGGTGATGTTAGCAATATTAGAGTAGTTTGGCCCCAGCAATTAGCAATGCTCAACAGCGGAAATCATCCCCACGCCGCTTTACAAGCCGAGTGGAATCGAGAAGGGGACAGGCGCCATTTCACATTTCATACTCGCAAAGAAATTGCAGAGAATCAACAAATTATCGGCATTGAGCAGCTCGAATCAATAAATTGAACCATACCAGCACTAACCTTATGGTAGTTTAAGGTTAAACTCATGTATTGCTATGGATAACTTTTACTGCCGTGATGGGAGAGACTAACCTTGGGAATAGAACTACGCAGTTTTGTGTTTCTCGACAGCTTGCAACCGCAACATGCAGCATATATAGGAACAGTAGCCCAAGGTTTCTTACCATTACCAGGAGATACATCCTTGTGGATTGAGATTTCCCCTGGGATTGAAATCAATCGGATTACAGATGTAGCTCTCAAATCAGCTTCTGTCCGTCCTGGAGTCCAGGTAGTGGAGCGGTTATACGGATTATTGGAAGTGCATTCCGGTTCTCAGGGTGAAACGCGAGCCGCTGGTCAGGCTATTTTAGCGTTTCTGGGAGTCAAAAAAGAAGAATGTCTCAAGCCACGGGTTGTCTCCAGTCAGATTATCCGCAACATCGACGCCTACCAAACCCAACTTATTAACCGTACTCGCCGAGGACAGTTATTACTAGCAGGACAAACACTGTACGTACTAGAAGTAGAACCAGCTGCTTACGCGGCCCTAGCTGCGAATGAAGCCGAGAAAGCCGCTTTAATCAATATTTTGGAGGTACAAGCCGTAGGTAGTTTTGGACGACTTTACCTAGGTGGCGCAGAAAGGGATATTCTAGCAGGTGCAGCCGGAGCAAGGACAGCAATTGAAAGTGTCGCCGGGCGAGTTGCTCTCGGTGGACGCCAGGAATGAGGGTTAGCAGGGTACAGGGAATTTGACTAGTCGTGTGTTAACCTAAGTTCGGCAAATTAAAAAATAGGTGGATATTACTATTACTGTCAGCAATTTGATAGTCAATTGTGAAAAACTCTTGAACTATATACTTTGTCATATGTACTCTTGATTGTGGAAGGTCACTTAAGTGTGACATCCATCTCAAATCAATTGTGGAAAAATTTCCATTCAGGATAACTGAAGTGACTAAAACGAATTCAGATTTTCTTAACTCCTCTGATCCGGCGATCGCGGCGTTAATCAACAACGAACTCCAGCGTCAACGCGACCATTTGGAGTTAATCGCTAGTGAAAACTTTACCTCTAGCGCCGTACTTGCGGCTCAAGGTTCAGTACTGACAAATAAATACGCTGAGGGATTACCCGGTAAACGCTACTATGGCGGCTGTGAATTTGTTGATCAAGTTGAACAATTGGCGATTGACCGCGCTAAACAACTGTTTGGCGCTGCTCATGCTAACGTTCAACCTCATTCCGGCGCCCAAGCAAATTTTGCTGTGTTCTTGACGCTCCTAGAGCCAGGGGACAAAATCATGGGGATGGATTTGTCTCACGGGGGACACCTGACCCACGGTTCACCGGTGAATGTTTCGGGTAAATGGTTCCAAGTCCGTCACTACGGCGTCAGTCAGGAAACAGAACAATTAGACTATGACCAAATTCGAGAGCTGGCGCTAAGGGAGCGTCCAAAGCTCTTGATTTGCGGTTATTCAGCTTATCCTCGCGTGATTGACTTTGCTAAGTTTCGTAGCATTGCTGATGAAATTGGCGCCTACCTACTCGCAGATATTGCTCACATCGCTGGTTTGGTCGCCACTGGGCTACATCCCAACCCCATACCCCATTGTCATGTGGTGACAACGACTACCCATAAAACCCTACGTGGCCCCCGTGGTGGTTTAATCTTGACAGGCGATGGCGAATTGGGTAAAAAACTTGACAAGTCGGTTTTCCCCGGTACTCAGGGCGGGCCTTTAGAACATGTCATCGCTGGTAAAGCGGTAGCTTTTGGTGAAGCTCTCAAACCAGAGTTTCAGACGTATTCTGCCCAAGTGATTGACAACGCCCGCGCTTTGGCTACGCAATTGCAAAACCGGGGTTTAAAGTTAGTATCTAATGGCACTGACAATCATTTAATGTTAGTGGATTTACGGTCTATTGGTTTGACTGGTAAGCAGGCGGATCAGTTGATGAGTGGCGTTAATATCACCGCCAACAAAAATACTGTTCCTTTTGACCCGCAATCACCCTTCATTACCAGTGGTCTGAGATTAGGTTCACCAGCCATGACGACTAGAGGGCTAGGAGTAGAAGAATTTACCGAGATTGGGAATATTATTAGCGATCGCTTATTATCCCCCGATTCTCAGGAAGTCACAGCCGATTGTCGGCGACGGGTAGCAGCCTTGTGCTCACGCTTCCCGCTCTACTCTCACCTGGAAATTCCTTTACCTGCTTTAGTGTAGGGGTTAGGGGTTAGGGCTTAGGGAAAATAACTATTGCCCCTAACCCCATACTCAAATCTAAAAATGTAAAATTTTTATACTGATACTGAGATGAAATCCAGTATATTTATTTAGAAAAGTTTATCTGTCGATTTTTGTCTTATAAATTACTTACCAAATTTTACAGATGCCTCCTCAGATTTATCATCTGATTTCCTTCCTCGTCGCCGCCGTAGTCGTTCTCTGGACTACGCCTGATGTCAAAAACATTGGTATCAAAAGTGGACGAGTAGATCAACCCGGTGGTCGCAAAGTTCATCAACGCCCGATGGTACGGCTGGGAGGAGTTTCTATCTTCGCAGGTACTATCACCTCGCTGTTAATTGTCTGGTGGTTGGGCGGATTTAGCGGTCTTCCACCAGAAAAAGAATGGCAAGTTTGGGGGGTCACTTTAGGTGGTCTAGGTTTTTTCTTAATTGGTTTAGCAGACGATTTGCTGAATCTTTCTCCTTTTACGCGCTTACTGATGCAAGTGATTGTGGCATCTGCTGCTTGGAAAGCAGGTGTGAGTATAGATTTTGTGACTGTACCGACAGTAGGTATAGTAGACCTCCACTGGCTGAGTTTACCCATCACGGTGATTTGGCTGGTGGGGATGGTGAATGCGATTAACTGGATTGACGGTTTAGACGGTTTAGCAGCCGGCGTTTCCGGAATTGCGGCGGTGGTGATGCTCGTTGTGGCGTTATTTATGCAGCAACCAGCCGCAGCCTTAATTGCTGCCGCGATCGCTGGTGCAGCTTTGGGATTTTTGCGCTATAATTTTAACCCCGCCCAAATCTTTATGGGAGACGGTGGGGCTTATTTTATGGGATTTACTCTCGCAGCTGTGGGTGTAATCGGTCTGGTGAAAATTCCTGCTTTCACCGCAGTCCTGTTACCTTACCTCATCCTCGCAGTCCCCATTGTCGATATGTCGGCGGTGATTTTAGCCAGGCTCCGTCACGGAAAATCTCCCTTTAGCGCTGATAAGCGCCACCTGCATCATCGCCTGTTAAGTGCTGGTTTGTCCCATCGTTGGACTGTTTTATTTATTTATTGTCTGACTTTGTGGGTTGGCAGTTTAGCATTAGCTGTAGCCGGTGTACCTAGTGGCATTACTTATGTCTGTATCGCCACCTCCCTACTGAGTTTCGCTATTTGGCGAGCTTGGAGACTTTCTCGACAATCTTAAAGGACTTTGGTTATGGGTAATGGGTAATGGGAAGATGAAGAATTAAGGTGCTACGCAATTTCATAGCTTTGATTACCAATTATCGATTACCTTTTTTCCAATCTCATGAGTGCAGAAATTATTTGTGTTGGTACAGAAATGCTATTAGGAGATATTCTTAACAGCAATGCTCAATTTTTAGCGCAACAGTTAGCCCAGTTAGGCATTCCCCATTATTATCAAACGGTAGTGGGTGATAACCCAGAACGAATTAAAAAAGTTATAGAAATTGCTATTTCCAGAGCACAAATTCTCATTTTTACCGGTGGTCTGGGGCCGACACCAGATGACCTGACTTGCGAAACCATCGCTGATTTTTTTGGCTCTCCCCTAGTGGAACGCCCAGAAGTGATTGAGGATATGACTCGCAAATTTGCTCAACGTAGTCGAGTCATGACCCCCACCAACCTTAAGCAAGCTTTGCTTCCCCAAGGTGCAGACATTTTACCTAACCCTACAGGTACAGCCCCCGGTATTATTTGGCAACCCCGCCCAGAAGTGACAATTTTGACCTTTCCCGGTGTCCCATCAGAAATGTACCGGATGTGGGAAGAAACAGCAGTCCCCTATCTCAAAAGTCAAGGTTGGGGGAAGGAAATTATTTACAGTCGGAGTTTGCGGTTTTGGGGTATTGGTGAATCGGCTTTGGCGGAGAAAGTAGCACCTTTGTTTGATTTGTCTAACCCTACAGTCGCTCCTTACGCAGGGAAAGGGGAAGTCAGATTGCGAGTTTCGGCGAAAGCTACTTCTGAAACCGCCGCCCAAGCTTTGATTTCACCTGTGGAGCAACAAATTAAAGAAATTGCAGGCTTAGATTTTTACGGTGTTGATCATGATACTTTGTCTTCTGTAATCGGTCGGCTTTTACGGTCATCAGGAGAAACACTCTCGGTAGCGGAATCTTGTACTGGTGGTAGACTAGGACAAATTTTGACCGAAGTTTCCGGGAGTTCCGATTACTTTTGGGGTGGAGTGATTTCTTATGACAACTCTGTGAAAGTTCGGTTGCTGGGAGTTAACCCACAAGATTTAGATAAGTTTGGGGCGGTAAGTGCTACCGTTGCTCAACAGATGGCTGTGGGGGTTAAATCTCGCCTTTCCACCACTTGGGGATTGAGTATTACTGGGATTGCTGGCCCGACTGGGGGGACAGATACTAAGCCTGTAGGTCTAGTTTATGTCGGTATAGCAGGGCCTAATGATGAAGTCGCTAGTTTTGAACATAAATTTGGCGCGACACGCAATCGAGATTTTATTCGCTATGTCAGTGCAAATACGGCGTTGGATACACTGCGACGCCGATTGTTGGCGAGGTAAGACGACATTTAATTTGGGTAGTTGAACGGTGTTGTGAAGCGATCGCTTTTTGTCACAAATGTCTCCAGTAGGGGCGAACGGCTGTTCGCCCTGATTCAAGGCTGTTCGCCCTGATTCAAATTGGTAGTCCTACCTTTGATATTCAGTCCAAGGTCACTTGTTTGACCGTAATACTCATCATTTCTCTATCCTCGCTATTTGGTGCAACTTGGGGTTTACTCCAAGCTGCTACTTCCGCAAAGCCGAGGCGATATAGCCAACGAATAATGCTGTTGATACCTTGACGGGAGCCAATTAGGAGAATTTTGACAGATTCGCGGTTGGGTACAGATGAAGGAGGACTGTTAGAGTCTGACGTACGAGAAATAAATTCTTCAGCCATCGGGGTTTGCTTACCTCATTATTTAAGATTTGTTTTTATGTCTTAAAAAAAGAAGACATAAAAATCATACATCATGTCTGCCTACATAAAGACATTTACTCAAACATCACTCTCTGACAAAATTTGAGGCATGGGAAAGGCAGGCGAAGCACTCAAACAGGTTTTAGCAACCTACAATATCAGCCAGAACAAACTGGCAGTTACAATGGGTATCCGACGATGGGATGTTGGGCGTTGGGTACATGGGCTAAATGACCCCACTGGTGAGACAATAGTTGAGATTACTAAAGCGCTGAAGGGACTTAACCCAGATGCATCTGTCGAATTTGTCAAGCTTTATCTGGGAGATATAGTTCAGGGTAAGAAGACAGAATGGTTGATTAATGCAGCTATGAACAAAGTTTCCATTCTCCAACCAAATCAGTCGTACACTTTTAGAAGCTATTTCGAGATGGCGTTTGAGCCGGAGGATATACTAGCTGAATTTGGCTATTCTTTAAAACGTTTATCTCTCAATCTGCAAAAATCAGATGCTGAACTAGACAGACTGACGAATCTCAAATCCAGAATTGAGGAGAGTTTGCCATATATCAGTTTAACTAGCGAAGCAGCCCGCAGAGAGTTACTAATTGCTCCTATTTTATTAGATATTGTTCACTACACCCGCGCCCAATTAAGAATTGAATATCCTTTAAATGTTACAGAAAAATTAAAAGGTTCCCTCGATTATTATCTCCACACAGACCGTAAACTCTTAGTTATAGAAGCTAAAAATGCTGATTTAGCAAGAGGCTTTACCCAACTTGCTGTAGAACTAATTGCTATTGATGCCTGGACTGATTCTCAAGAGCCAATTTTACAGGGGGCTGTCTCCACAGGCGATATTTGGCAATTTGGGATACTGAATCGAGAAGATAAACAAATAACTCAAGACCTGAATTTATACCGTGTCCCTGCTGATATAGAAGACTTGGTGCGGATTTTGGTGGCGATTCTGAGTGGTACAGGAAGATAGCGATCGCACTTTGCATAAAGAAGGCGATCGCTTGTGTGCTGGGATCATTTAATTGCAGCTAAATCACGGTTTAACTTCCTTTTAATTGTATCTATTACCTGAGCTTCCTCTGGTGTAATTATCCCATCTAAATGAGCAATTTTATGACATTGCACTAGTAGGGGTACAGCAAAATCACTATTAACTTGAGCAAGTAACTTTTCTAAAGATGGTGGCGATTTTATTTGAGATGCGATCGCGTCAATTGATGAAGGACTAAGATTAGCAGCTTGTAATTCTGGCAAAATTTCTGACCAGGATTTATCTGGATTACCAGCTAAGACAATATGCACCAAAATCTGATCCATAATCTTTTCTTGAGAAATAGCAGCTTCCAGATATTTTTCACTTTTTAATTGAGCATCTATTAATGTTGCTTCTAAAGTTAAAGGATTTTGCTTTGCTTCATAAAACTGACAAGCGGCGTAACCTAGTGCATAAATCATCACAGCATTAGAACTAGCACCAATTACCGCTCCCACTATTGGCGCATTTCGTAATAAACCCAAACCTGCTTGAATTGCTGTTTTTCCACCTACGCCTAACCCAAAAATTGCTATAATTTCGGCTTTACGCTCTGAATGTTTTAAATCTAGTCCATAAGCCGCTGCAATTTGATAAACTAACTCCACTGATAATACAGATGTAGCAGCCCAATCGACAGCAAACATTGCTGCTGCTTGTCCTGGTACAAGACTACTTGCAAGACCAGTTCCGCCTGCAAAAACAGCTTTCTCTAACATGAGATGATGGGCAATTTCACCCGGGTTAGCATTAGGATACTCTTGCTCTAACTTTTTTACAGCAGCCTCAGCTTTAACTACATCTACTTGTTGAATTAAGGGATTCAACCAGTCTTGATTTAATGATTTAATTGCTGATTGTAAAATAGGATTCTTACCAACTATTGTTAGTGCTTGTCCTGCGATTTGTGTGGCTTGGAAAGCTGCACTACTAATAGCCTCGCCAGCACCGAAAGCAGCATCAGTAACACCTTGTCCCGCTTGAACCGCAGTACCACTTACTACTTCCAATGCACCACCTATAGCCCCACCAAAGTCAACAGCCGCCCCGCCCACTACTCCGAAAAATGAACCAAAAAATGATGGCTGTTCTACAGATAATTGGCTATCTACTGTTGTCTGGGTAATAACAGTTGCGGATTCAGTTTCACTATCTACATGAGGTAGTGAAGCAGATAAATTTGACAGTACCTCTATTGCTAATTCTTGTTGCCAATCTGGGCAATCTTCACCTGTTTCTCGTCCATATATTTTGACTTTTTTGACAGATTGAAGGTTTAAACTAATCAATCCATCATGAATTAGCGAGACTAAAGATTGTTGTTCTGGAACTGAGGTTGATTCCAGCATTACCTGTAAGCAATCTTGTTTTAGAGTAGTTTTGGCGGTAATACTAGGCAAGTTTAACCATTCGCTTACCAAAGTATTAATCGCAGTTGTATCACCCTGTTTGGCAAGTTCCAAAGTATTTGGCTGTGTCATTGTTAGTAACGGTGAGAAAGTTATACCTTGTTTTAGTATTCCCACCTGTAAAAAATTTATAACGCTATGATTCGTCCTCATCAACTTCATCACTCGTCAAAATTGCTTGCGAACTATGACGCACATAAAGCACATAAACAGTATCATCACGAATTGTGAACAGAATACGGTAAAGGTTTTTTGACTTACCATAAATAAGTTGACGCACCTCTTCAGAAAAAACTTCATATTCCAAAGCCAAAGCGCACCGACGGGGTTTTTCTTGAAGAGATGCTATGGCATTCATCAATCCTCTAAACCACTGATCTGCATAGGTTGGGTTATACTCTCTTAGCCACAGATATGCCGCTTCAATTTGAGCATCAGCAGCTTTAGTTGTTCTAACTTGAAATGCCATATTTTTGCTGCATTTCCTGCTCAAATTCTGCAACAGGTCTTGTTCTAAGAGCTTCTAAATCTTCTAGTCCTTTTCTGACTCCAGCTATCGTTTCTAGTTGTTCTAAAAGCTCTAAAAGTTTCTGGTATGACTCAGCATCTTGAACAACAAGTTCTGCTTTGCCATTCACGGTTAAAACCACAGGTTGTCCTGTCTCCTTCAATTGCTGAATAAATTCAGAAGTATTGCGCTTAAAGCTGGAGAGGGAGTGAATATCTCGCATGATGTTGAGCATGGCTTGATTGATGCATTAAATTTGCACTAAATTTAATGCTAGCATTTGTCTATCCAATTTAATAGGTAATATTTGATACTGCAAACCCCTTGCTATCAGCTAACCTACCCCTACTCATCAGCACAAATCATCAGGCGATCGCTATTCAGGTCGGACTAGTATGAGCAATAATTAGAAAATGATCAGGAACCGAGAGGTGAAACATGCACATTCTATCCCTTCAGTATCCCGATGACTTACTCATTACCTCCGGCAAATCACCCGAAGCGTTAGAAACTGAATTGACATTTTTACTTGCAGTCAAACTATTTGAACTGCGCCGACTATCTCTTGGTAAAGCTGCCTCTTTTTGCAACATGAACAAACCACAATTCATGTACGAATTAGGGCGTTTGCAGATTCCGGTGATCAATCTAGATGATGACCAAATCACCGACGAATTACGCGATGATTAATTTCGTCATAGTTGCCGACAGCAGCCCTCTCATCTCCCTGTCAATTATCGCACAACTCGAACTTCTACCCCAACTGTATCAGCGAGTATTACTTCCCCCAGCCGTGTGGTATGAAGTAACAGTCCAAGGTGTGGGTTTACCTGGCGCACAAGCTGTCAGTCAATTGACTTGGCTGGAAATTCAAACTCCTGAAGCCCTTATACTAGAACCATTATCAATCCTAGTTGATCGTGGAGAAGCTGAAGCTATTGCCTTGGCTCAGTCAACTCCGGATAGTACAGTACTTTTGGATGATGCTCAAGCACGACGAGTTGCAGAACGTTTAGGAATTCCCCGCATAGGTACTCTAGGTATTTTGCGTAAGGCGAAAAAAGCAGGCTTGATCGCGGAAATTAAAGTATACATTGAGCAATTACGCACCAATGGAATTTATATCCGACCTAGCCTAGTTGATGCCGTACTACGGGATGTTGGAGAAATAGACTAATTACGGTTCAGACAATTAATCCAGCGATCGCTTGCTGGAATCTTCACAATTTGTTACAAAAGTACAAAGAACTTCTAGAGATCTAAAACCACATGTTCGGTGGACTTACTGGTTTAAAAAATCCTCAAGGTACAGATTGGGGAGAGCAAATGCTCAACACAGTCGCTAGCCAAACGATTCGCCACTTATTCACTCGAAGCGAATCGGTAGAAGTCTTTGTGCGCTGCTATCCCTCCAGCAAACTCTTGCAAGGCAGCATTGATAGTTTCAAAATGAGTGGACGGGGCTTAGTGATCAAAAGAGATTTCGCGGTGGAGGAGATGTCATTTGAAACAGATGCAGTTGCTATTGACTTTGGGTCGGTTTTAGGCGGTAAGCTGACGCTCAAACAACCAACTCAGGCGATCGCTCAAGTAATATTATCAGAAGCTGGTATCAACCACGCCTTTAAAGCCGAGTTGGTGACAAAACGCCTACTCAACCTCTCCTTACCCACCTTGACGGCGTTATCCGACGGTAAACCTGTATCTTTTCCCGAAGTGCAAGTCCAATTATTACCAGAAAACCGCCTGCGAATTTTAGCCCAAGCCGATTTAAACAACGGCGAACTCATCCCTTTGAATATGATTGTCACCATAGCCGTGGAAAAACGGCGACGAGTCTCGTTTCAAAACCCAGAAATTGCATTGGAGTCCGTACCTGAAGCGCAACAAGACATCTCCCGCACCTTGAGCATGGCGCTGGTAGAAATTTTAGATAATATGGTCGATTTAGACCGTTTTGACTTAGATGGGGTGAAAATGCGTCTTAACCGCTTAGAAACGGAAGGACAAAAATTAATTTTCAGTGGATATGCAGAAATTGAGCGCATACCACGCAGCGGTTGATAAAAAATTTGTAAATAGTATTTAAATCTTTTATGTAGCGTAGAGGAAAGTCTCAATACAGGTTTTTCTGTATTGTATCTTACAGATATTCAAATCCTATACATGCTTAAAAACCGTATGGCACTACCTCTAGTCAAAGTATTCAACAAGAATCTTGTTGGCACTAACCGTAATGATTACCTGTTTGGTGGCGACGGTGATGATTACATCGATGGTGGTAAGGGTAATGACTGGTTATTTGGCGGTGATGGTAACGATACTCTTGATGGTGGTAAGGGGAATGATTACCTGTTTGGTGGCGACGGTAATGACATTATCAATGGCGGTGACGGTAATGACTGGCTATTTGGTGGCGACGGTAATAATACACTCAATGGCGGTAACGGTAACGACTGGCTATTTGGTGGCGACGGTAATGACATTATCAATGGTGGTGCTGGAAATGATAGATTTTGGGGTAGTCAGGGATCTGACAGCTTGAACGGGGGTGATGGCAAGGATATTGCTGACTATAGCTTCTTTGGTGAAGGCATCACCTTACGTTTTGAATATGATTATGCGCCGTCATCGCCATCTTCACTTATCTATCAGGCGACCCCAGCTTTGCGGGTGGTCAAAAATGGTGGTAGTGGCGCGTTGCCCATTCCTCTAACAGCTTCTAATCCTAAAGATACTTTAGAATCAGTTGAAACTATTATTGGTGCTGAAGGTCAGACCAATACCATTAACTTTGCCTTCAAAAATGCTGGGACAAATCGTGGTGCGTTTGTTCCAGCCACCTCAGCCCCAGCCATCACTTTGGATCTGGCTGCACAAACACTCTCCTATGGTCAGACTACACTGACGGTGCGAAACTTTAGCAATGCGATCGCCTCGCCAAACAACGATACTCTGCTGGGAGATGACAAAGCCAATGTGTTAGACGGCTTTATTGGCAGTAATGTACTGAATGGTAGAGGCGGTAACGATATTCTCAGAACTTTTGAGAATGATATCCTCACAGGGGGTGACGGTGCTGATCAATTTACTTTAAAAGCAAGCTGGAAGGTTATAGGCGGTCGTACAGGAGTGAATTTTCAAACGATTACGGCTAGTATCATTACCGACTTTACACCAGGAATAGACACTCTAGCTGTTAGTCGAAGTTCCTTCAGTGAGTCAATTCCAGAGGCTTCAGAGTCAGTACTTAACTACTTCGGATTTTCTGGCCAAGGTACTTCCACCCTAGCTCCTGGTCGGTTAGCACCAGAGCGCTTTTTAGTGTTGGGTAGTGGCAACTTTACCACAAATACGCTATTTGTCTACGATGGTGCTACCGGTGATTTGTTCTATCGGGGAGCTTATCCTAGTTTAGGTGAGCAGGTAAAAGTGGCTACTTTACAAGGTGCGCCCACCCTAACTGCTAGTGACATTTTGGCGATTTAAACTCTCACCATCAATGACATGATTTAAACGCCACTCAAATATCTTTAAGTGGCGTTTAAATTTTTGGCTTTAATACTATCTGCGTGAGGCAAAGATAGTCGTAGGGAACATGTTCCCTAACCGCGTACTTTTTTAATTTTTAATCCTTGATCATTTATCGTCCCACGCCTAGATATTGGAACCCAGCCCTGACCATTGTTTCGGGGTCAAGGAAGTTGCGACCATCGATGATGACGGGATGGATCATTAATTGTGCCATCTTCGCGTAGTCCAGAGTGCTGAATTGTTGCCATTCAGTTACGAGTACTAAAGCATCGCAGCCATCAGCCAATCTTTGAGCATCAGTTTCCACTAGCACGCCAGAAAGACCATGACGCATACCTGTTTGGGAAATAATGGGGTCATAAGCTTTGACTTTGGCGCCCAATCGGTTCAGCTGCTCGATTAAGTTGAGGGCTGGAGCGTCGCGTAAATCGTCGGTGTCAGGTTTGAAGGTTAAACCTAGTAGTCCAACAGTTTTACCTTTGAGGATTTTAAGAACTTGTTGGAGTTTCTCTAAAGCAATCAGGCGCTGACGTTCGTTGACGCTGACAGCAGATTTAAGTAATTGGGCTTCGTAACCATAATCATCAGCAGTGTGAATCAAAGCGGCGACATCTTTGGGGAAGCAGGAACCACCCCAACCGATCCCGGCTTGTAAAAATTTGTTGCCGATGCGGGAGTCTAAACCTATACCTTTTGCTACTTGGGTAACGTCAGCACCGACGCGATCGCAAATGTTAGCAACTTCGTTAATAAAACTAATCTTGGTTGCTAGAAAAGCGTTAGCAGCATATTTGATCATTTCTGCCGAGCTGAGGTCTGTCACTAGCACAGGGACGGCAGGTAAAGATTTGTCAGCAGCGTACTGACGTTCGACAATCGGGGCGTATAATTCTTTCATCGCAGCGATCGCTTTTTGACTATTGCTACCTAAGACAATGCGATCGGGGTTAAAGGTGTCATAAACTGCCGAGCCTTCTCGTAAAAACTCTGGATTGCTGACGACATCAAAGTGTGCGATCGACTCAGGTAATTTATCATCAGGCGCTCCACCCGCAGGAACCAGGGTTTTTTGGCGTTCCGCAATCCCATCAAGGACAATCATTCGCACCCAGTCACCAGAACCAATGGGAACTGTAGATTTATTGACAATTACCTTATAACCACCGTTGAGATTAGCACCAATACCGCGAGCCACAGCCTCTACATAACGGGTATCGCTTTCGCCGGTGGGTAAAGGTGGAGTACCGACAGCAATAAATAGAACTTCTCCGTGGGCGACACCAGCGGCGATATCCGTACTAAATTCAATTTTCTGGCTCTGAATAGCCGATTGCATAATGTCTGAAAGTCCCGGCTCAAAAATCGGTGACTGTCCGGACTTCATTAACTTAACTTTCTCTTCGTTATTGTCTACGCAAATTACGTCATGTCCAACGTGAGCCAAGCAAGCGCCTGTCACCAAACCAACGTAACCAGTACCAATTACGCAAACACGCATTTTGTTATGCTCCTCGCTCTATTTAGGTTTTTTCAAAGGATGAAGTTTTCACTAGAAATATGATGTTCAAGTGCAAGACTTGACTACAAAATTACAAGCTACGGTTAAATTTGATAACCATGGTGCTACATAGCACTTGTAAAATTCAGTAAACGGATTACTTAACATCACCTGTAATCCGGTTGCGAAAGTCTTCTATTGTCAGTTTTAACCCTTCTTGTAAAGGAATGGTAGGTTCCCAATTTAACAACGTTTTCGCTTTGGTAATATCCGGTTGACGGCGACGTGGATCGTCAGAAGGTAGCGGTTCAAACTTAATCTGTGCATCAGGATTAACAAGCTTTTGTACAGCTTGCGCTAATTCCAAGATGGTGTATTCGCCGGGATTACCTAAATTCAGCGGCCCAATATAATCGCTATTCATCAAGCGGATAAATCCTTCTACTAAGTCAGAGACATAGCAGAAACTACGGGTTTGAGAACCATCACCATACACTGTCAAAGATTCGCCACGCAATGCTTGTACAATAAAGTTGCTTACCACTCGGCCATCGTTTTCTAACATTCGAGGGCCGTAGGTATTGAAAATTCTGACAACGCGAATATCAACTTTATTTTGTCTGTAGTAGTCAAATGCCAAAGTTTCTGCAATGCGTTTGCCTTCGTCGTAGCATGAACGCAGGCCGATGGGATTGACACTACCTCTGTATTCTTCTGTTTGGGGGTGAACTTCTGGATCACCGTAGACTTCACTGGTGGAGGCTAGGAAAAACCTCGCTTTTACACGTTTAGCTAAACCCAACATATTCAGGGTTCCCATCACATTAGTTTTCACCGTTTTGACGGGATTGTACTGATAGTGTACAGGTGAAGCTGGACAGGCGAGATGATAAATTTGATCAACCTCTAAGCGAATTGGTTCAGTGATATCGTGGCGGATCAGTTCAAAGTATGGATGATCCATCCATTTGAGGATATTGCGCTTGTGCCCTGTATAAAAGTTATCCAGGCAAATAATTTCGTTTCCTTCGCTAATTAACCGATCAATCAAATGGGAACCGATAAATCCGGCACCACCAGTCACTAAAATTCTCATAGTTTCCTAGGGATTTACAGATATTGCTAGTAGCTATTACGCTTATTTTTTAGAGTACCCAGCTTGGACAAAAAAACGCAGAAAGAGCAGAACCAACGAAAAAGATGCTCACAGATACATCGATTTTGCTGCTCCTGAAATTTAATCGTTAGGCAATTTAATTAGCAAAATACCAAACATCTCCTGACATCTAGGAATTTTCCGTCTATAATTCACCGAATCTTCAAGAATAATAAGTATTTTTAAAGATGAAATTTAAAGTTTTTGTACGACAAATTAAAAACAGTTAAAATTAAACCGTAATTTTTCGGTTACTGGATCTGTTGGTATTTTCAAACAGTAGCGGTAGTGCTAGCTACTCCAGTGGGTAGAGCTAGTGTTTGAGTGCGTTGCGGTTCTCCCAGCATGACGATTGAGCAAGTAAGTTGACTAGCTAATTGGGTAGTAACATCGCTAATGGCTAATCCTCCTGGACTAGTACGATTACGGATAAAAGGCAAAACTACTAAATCATATAATCTTGCAGATTGTAAGATAGCTTGGGCAATGTTTTCATGGGCAATAATTTGAATTTCTGGGGGATTTGGTAGAGATAATTTAGACACCAATGAGGTCAGATGTGCTCGTCTAGCGGCGATTTTGCTGGAACTGGTGCGGCGATCGCATACATTCAACACAGTCACCTGGGCTTGATTGGCTTCTGCTAAAATCTGAGCTAACTGTACAGGCTGTAGCGCCGGAGAAGAGAGGTTTTCTAGGGGAACTAAGATGCGCTGAATTTTCTTGGGTGATTCCACTAACCGAGTCACAGCGACGGGACAATGGGAAGCCCAAAGCACATTATCAATAACGTTACCAAATAACCGCGCGCGCAACCCCGTTCTTTTACCCCAGCCCATGACAATTAAACTCGCCTTTTGTTCCCTAGCAGCGCGGCTGATTCCTTGAGCGAAAGCATCATCAATGCGGAGTAATGGCGAAGCTTCCACACCCATGACTCGGCTTTGGGCGGTAGCTTTTGCGAGTAAACGCTCACTGCGTTGTAGAGAAGCTTCTAATTGTGGAGCATCCATGTGCGCGGCTGCAGTGGCGATCGCCAAAGGAATAATCTTACCATCGGCTTGACGAGCTAATAAAGCTGCTAATTCAATCAAATACTGTTGAGTTTGCGGATTATAAACAGGTACGACAATTGTAAAATCATTGTCCGTTGCTTCTATACTCGGCTCTGGTATGGTGACTGGCGTCGGTTCCGTGGCTACAGACGCAGTTAAACCCGCAGCAAAGCGACTGGTAATTAACGGCCCCAGAGTTGATGTCACCAGCATCAGCACCACCACACTGTTTAAGACTTCTGGCGGTAACAACCCCGCCCGATAGCCTACCAATGTCGCCGCTAATGTCACACCCACTTGGGGAACTGACAACGACCAGATAGTCAGCGTTTCCTGCCAGTTATACCGATATGCTAGTTTTGTCAACCATGCAGCGAGGAATTTGCTGACAATCAAGCCAAAAACAACAAACAGCGTTAACCTCAAAGTAACTGTACTGTTGATGAAGGCGGGTAGATCAATTAACAAGCCCAAATTGACAAAGAAAATGGGGATAAATAAAACACTGCCAACAAATACTACCTTTTCTTTAACTGGCCCCTCTCCCACAACTTCATTAACAGCTAAACCTGCTAAAAAAGCACCAATAATTTTTTCTACCCCAATTAATTGAGCACCTACAGCCGCGAGAAACACTGTCAGTAGTACAAATAAAAATTGATTGCCTTCATCACCACCAGAGCGGCGAAAAAATTCTTTACCTGCCCAATCAAAACCCACTAACACTACGACAGAGTATACAGTCAACCAGCCAGACAAAGTTAGTAGTTTTGCTAAGTTAAAGCCTGCATCGTGAGCAGATGCTACACCCAGGGTTAAGATCAGCAGTGCGCCCACATCAGTAAAAATTTTCGCCCCAATGGCGACGGTGACGGCTTGATTGCTAACTACTCCCAAACGATTGATCAAAGGATATGCCAAAAGACTGTAGGAAGCGAACAAAGAGCCAATTAGTATTGATGTCAGCCAACTAAAGTTAAAAACCTGCCCGATTAACGTTCCTGCTAACAGCGACACAAAGAAGGTGAAACCACCGAAACCCAAGGAGCGATTTTTCCAACGGTGGAATTGCTCAATATCAACTTCTAATCCAGCCACAAATATCAGATAAATTAAGCCAATCTCTGATAACAGGCTAATCACAGATGATTCTGTTTGAAATAGATTCCAGCCCGAAGGGCCAAGTACTACGCCAGAAAAAACTAAACCCACCAATCCTGGTAGCCTGAGCCGTTCAAACAAAATCGGGACGGCTAAAATAACCACCAGCAAAATTGCAAAGGGTGCAATTGGTTCTTTATCCAGAACTTGGAAAGTAGGTTCCAGCGCCAGAACTTGCGAGATAAATTCCATAGGTAGGAAATGAAAGGGCAATGGTGGGACTGCGATCTAAGCGTAAGCACCACCCTGAAAAAAACAAAAAAAAACCTAACTCTACATTACCTAGGCAATCGTCTAGGAACTAACTACCTATGGGTGGATTTGGCTCAAAATGAACCGCAAGCGATCGTAATCGTCTTTTAGTAGTACACTCAGGGTACGTCCTGCTTGGATCAACCATTGGCGATCAGCTTTGCGTAACTGATAAACTTCTCGAATAGCTGCTGCAGTTAATGACTCCACTGGTGCACTGGTGACGGCTAGTAGAGTCCGCAAAAATTCTAGTTCTTCAGTAAATTTAACGATCGCTTCTGGTTCACAGCGATAGACTGCCTGATGTATTTGCGGCGGTCTTGGTGGTAAATATTGATATACTTTAGAGCTAGAACCTCTAATGTGAGCAGGCGTTTCAAAACCGACGATCGCCGCCCTAAATTCTGTTTTGAGCATGGCGAATATCTGGGGTTGTTCTTCTCGTAAATCTTGCAAAGATAATCCCAAGGCTACAGCCCTGTGTACAGAATCGATGGGCATTGTGGTTGCCAAGTAGATGACACCATAAACTTGATTCCCCGATTCTTCATCTTTAGCACATACCCAGCTACCAAAAGGCGGCATTGGTGGAAAACTTAAATCTGCTGGTTCTAAACACTGTGCCAGAAACTCAGTAGAAGTAGTTTCTATCACCTCCGCGATGTGGTTAGGGTGGCGATCGTCGGTGGCAAATTGTGGTAAAGGAAGGCGCATAGTAGAAGTATGAAATCTCAAGTATGAAGTATGAAATTTTCTCCTTCAGACTTCATACTTCATCCTTCATTGATGTGGTTAGGGTGGCGATGGCCGGTAAGGCGCATAGTAGAAGTATGAAATCTCAAGTGTGAAGTATGAAATTTTCTCCTTCAGACTTCATACTTCAGAGGATGTGTTTTATTTCCCTTTTTTCTTACCGACAGTTTCTACCAGTTCCAATTCGGGTAGGCGAAAGGTAACTAATTTATCCCAATTACCACCTTCAAACAGCACAGCTACCTTACCATCACTTACTCGCTGTACAAGACCTTCATAACGGTAATAGGTATCTGCGGGATTTGTTACTCTGACAGTTGCTCCAGGCAGGATCATGATATTTACCCTCGCTTATTTCCTGTTAATAGCTTAATACTTGTGCGGAACCAATCCAAAATCCATTGACATTGGACTTTTCCCCCATGACTCATAGATAATACTTTTGTCGTTGGCGGAAATTTGCCACCGATTCCACTATTCCCAAACCAATAAAGTTAGTCAACATAGCAGAACGCCCGTAACTCATCCAAGGTAAAGGAATTCCCGCCACAGGAGCTAGACCTACCGTCATGCCCACATTTACCAGCAACTGAAAGACAATCATTGATAACATGCCAATCGCTAAAAGTGAGCCAAAATTATCTTTGGCAGTTTGAGCTATATGCAGTAGGCGCAGACAAATTAAGCAGAAGACAAACAGCACTATTAAACAACCGACAAAGCCGAATTCTTCGCCCACAGCCGAGAAAATGAAGTCTGTATGCTGTTCTGGGACAAAATTTAGCTGTGTCATCGGCCCTTTGAATAATCCCCATCCCCAAACTTCCCCAGCACCAATAGCGATGCGGGATTGAATCAAGTGATACCCAGCGCCTAAAGGTTCATGATCGGGGTTCATAAATACGCTGAGGCGGGCTTTTTGGTATGGTTTCAATACGTGGTTCCAGGCGAAGACTCCCAATTCACCGCCCAACATATTCAAGCTCCAAGCACCTACAGCACCGAGGTTGAACCGTCGCCAAGGCAGAGTTTGCCAACCGACCACGCCCATAGCCAAAGACCAAATTACACCCAAAGGCCCCAAGGCGATTTCGTGGAAAATGACGATTGGTGCTGATAACGGCCAGGATATACCAAATAAAATTGCCGCAATCACCGGCGAAATCAACAAAATTAGCCAACCAGGGTTAGCATTTGCCCAGTACAACATCCCTAAAACGATCGCCCCAAATACCAGTGATGTTGCTAGATCTGGCTGTATAAAGACTAATAACCAAGGTACGGCAGTAAATGCTAGAGCACGGAAAAAGTTGGGTAAAGCAGAGGCTGTCCGCTTGTGCAACAGAGCAGCCAGGGTAATAATCACGCCGATTTTGGCAAATTCTGAGGGTTGGACATTAAAACCGGCAATACTAATCCACCGTTGTGCTCCTTTTGCAGAGGTGCCGGCAATCATCACGGCAATCAAGCTGACGTTGGTGAGGGCGTATGTCACCCAGTGCCACTGTAGCAAGGTTTCGTAACGGCAGCGAGCCAGAAATAATGCAATCAGAGTGCCGATACCTGCCACCAACCAGTGCCACCACCAATCAGTGACTGGTTGTTTGAGTTCGGTACTGAGAATCATCAGTCCACCGAAAAAGCTGACAGCTACTGTTAGAGAAAATAGTAACCAGTCTACTTGCTGCCAAGGTTTGACCCAATACTTCCAGCGAATTTTGGGGAGCGAACGTTTTAACAACATTGTCTGAGTTAAGACTTGAGCTTTTAAATTTTAAATTTAGTTACTACTTAAAGTCTGTATTCCTAGGCTACAGCCCAGGAAACAAACAAAAATTGAGATTTCCTATGTTAAAGCAGCAACTGATACTTTACCAGCGATCGTCAGAGCGATCGCCTTTAAAGCTTTGGCTGATGCTGAGTCTGGCTCTTGCACAACTATCGGCACACCGCTATCACCACCAATCCTAGTAGAAATCTCCAATGGTACGCACCCTAACAACGGTACCCCTAATTCTGCAGCTGTTTTTTCACCACCACCGGAACCAAAAATGTCATATTGTTTTTCCGGCATGTCTGGGGGAATAAAGTAGCTCATATTTTCTACTATCCCCAAAACAGGTACATTCATCTGCTGGAACATCCGCAATCCCTTACGAGAATCCAACAGGGCTACAGTTTGTGGTGTGGTAACAATTACTGCTCCTGCCATCGGGACTGCTTGTGTCAATGTTAACTGAGCATCTCCTGTTCCTGGTGGCATATCGACAACTAGATAATCTAATTCTCCCCATTCCACTTGATACAGAAACTGGCGGATCACACCATTCAGCATCGGGCCGCGCCAAATTACAGGTTGATCTCGGTCAATTAAAAACCCCATCGAAACCAACTTGACGCCATGATTAAAAGCAGGTATTAACACATCACCTGTAGCACTGGGACGCACCACAATCTCAGCCTCCGCTAACCCTAGCATGGTGGGGTCATTAGGCCCGTAAATATCTGCATCGAGTAGACCGACTTTTGCCCCTGTTTGTGCCAGCGCCACAGCAATATTCACAGCTACCGTACTTTTACCGACACCACCCTTACCGCTGGAAACAGCGATAATATTTTTGACACCAGTGACACCAGTGCGGTCAGGTAAACTTTTTTGTTGGGGTGTTTCTGCAGTTACTTCCACACTGACCTTGGTGACACCAGGAAGCTTTTTCACAGCTTTTTGGCAGTCTTCAACAATAAATTCCTTTAAAGGACAAGCGGGGGTAGTTAACACTAAAGTAAAGCTAACCTGGCCATCTTCAATTTTGACGTTGCGAATCATATTCAGTTCCACCAGACTTTTTTGCAGTTCTGGGTCTTGCACTGGTCGCAACACTTCTAGGACAGAGCGGGAATCAAGGACATCGTACATAGTGTTTTCACCATTGCCGCTGTAATCAAGCTTAATATTTTTTTCTTATTACCTACATAGGATCTTAACTTTTGGGTAATACTAATTGATAATTAATTATTTGGGTGTGGGGCATTGGGAAATTAGTGATATCTCTCTCATCACCGCCCATCACCTAAAAATCGCAGCAACCGTCGTTGACGGCTTTTTTCTTTTTTGACACTGCTTGTAGCGCAGCTTTTTCGACTGCTTCGACTAGAGAACGGGCGACGCGGTCGGCATAAGGGCGGGTGAATGACCAAATTAGTGGTGATAACCAACCGCGTAGAGTCACGGAGTAGGATAAACAGGTACCACAGACCGTTGATGCGACTTGGTAAGTTACTCTCTCCTCAATTCCAGGGATGGCTAAGACTCGGATACTCAGCAGTTCTCTGGGATTAACACGCTCTACAAAAATTTGGATGGGAATCGGTGAAAAGCGTGTCATTGCTTGGTAAATCAATCCCGGTTTGGGTACTAATCCACGAGGAACATTCGTACTTTTCAGTAATGGATGCCAGGAAACGTCCGTTAAGTCAACTACTTGTTGCCAAAGTTCATCTACAGTTGCAAAACTTATCTCTCGATATGTCCGCATCAGAGAAGCGCAAAATCGCCGACGTTTGCGGTGGCTAAATTGAGATAACCAACCTCGCATTTGCCCAATCCTCCTAGCTACACAGCTTTTTGGCTACCCTGACATGGTGAACAGTAGTCAGCCACTGAATCAAACTTTCTCAAAATAGTCCTCAAGATAGCAAGCTCGATTTGGTACATATAGCAGTATGATTACCAAAATACCCTCATTGAAGAAGTGCCCCTGTGTTGTTTATCCTAGTCATCACCTTTATGTTTTCAGGTCGAGATTGCCTAGAGGCTTAGTCAGTGTCTAGTGTTTAGACTAGAGCACGGCGATCGCCAAATGCAAAAAAACTTTGTCAATATACAAGCCTATACGCATTTGCGGGAAAATAACTCTAGTCATGCCCATCAAATGTGTAAATGTTTGACAACTAAGGGTAAAAGCAACTTGAGGGCAAGTGGAGCCTCACGACTGGCTCATATTGCCTAGAGATTTGAGATCAAAAATTTCTGGCTTTGCGGCAATTGTAATTTTAGGTTCGGGAATCTTATGTTGACCAACTCACAAACCCCTACTCTGAAAGTAGAATCATCTCAATTTCTACCACCAACTGATGCGAAGACAAGGGTGCGTCAGTTTATGCAGCAGTTACAAGGCGAGATTACTCAAGGGTTAGAAACTCTTGATGGTGTGGGTAAGTTTAAAGAAGATGGTTGGGAACGTCCTGAAGGTGGTGGTGGGCGATCGCGCATTTTACGCGATGGTGCGATATTTGAACAAGCAGGGGTAGGTTTTTCCGAAGTTTGGGGCGATCATTTACCTCCTTCCATTCTCGCCCAGCGTCCTGATGCTGACGGACACCCGTTTTATGTTACAGGCACTTCAATGGTGCTACATCCCCGCAACCCTTACGTACCCACAGTTCATCTCAATTATCGCTATTTTGAAGCAGGGCCAGTGTGGTGGTTTGGTGGTGGTGTAGATTTGACTCCCTATTATCCCTTTGCTGAAGATGCCAAGCATTTACACAGCACTTTGAAACAGGCTTGCGACAAGCATAACCCAGAGTATTATCCAGTGTTTAAGCGCTGGTGCGATGAATATTTTTATCTCAAGCACCGCAATGAAACCAGGGGCGTAGGTGGTCTATTTTTCGATTACCAACACAGCCAAAGCGCTTTATACGGCGGCCCCGATCCACGTGGGGCGGCGGCAGTGTACAGTGACGAAGTGGGAACACCAAAACCGCGCAGTTGGGAAGAAATCTTTGCTTTCGTGCAAGATTGTGGTAGGTCATTTCTACCAGCTTATGTGCCTATTGTGGAACGGCGACATAAAACTGAGTATGGCGATCGCCAACGGAATTTTCAACTCTACCGTCGCGGCCGCTATGTAGAATTTAACTTAGTTTATGACCGAGGCACAATCTTCGGATTGCAAACCAACGGTCGCACAGAATCAATTCTCATGTCCTTACCGCCTTTGGTACGTTGGGAATATGGTTATAAACCAGAACCCAATTCTCCAGAAGCTGAGTTGTATGAAACTTTCCTCAAACCCCAAGATTGGATCAATTGGACATCGAAACAGAGCTAGGGGCCATCTTCCTCATTCCTGGAAAAATCAGCACTGAGAAAAAAGTGACATTTTTAGCTGAAGCCTGTTAATCTCAAGTATCAGCACTGAATCCTTCTGTTACTGGTGAGTCAACAAACTTGCTCAATCAGTAGCGCAATTGCTAATCGGGAAAAGACGTAAAATTCCTGTAGAAGTTAGTTTTTTGCCTCACAAGTAACAGCCCAAAGACAGTAGCAGTTAAATTTGAGAACAGCGCCACGGGGGGACATAGTGATTCAAATAGAACAAACAACTTATACAACCCAAGACGATGACACTGTTATTATCTTGACGCCAGAAGGTCGATTGGATATCACTACTGCTTGGCAATTTCGCCTAAAGTTACAGGAGTGTATTTCTAAACTCAGCCACCATGTAATTGTGAATCTCGGTCAGGTAAATTTTATTGATAGTTCTGGTTTGACATCTTTGGTCGCGGGAATGCGGGATGCGGATAAAGCTAAAGGTAGTTTCCGCATCTGTAATGTACATCCAGAAGCTAAACTTGTGTTTGAAGTGACGATGATGGACACGGTTTTTGAGATATTTGAAACTGAAGAGGAAGCGCTAGAAGGGGTACCCCGTAGTATGGCTAGTTGAAAGAGTATTAAGTCCTGAGTGTTTTTTCAACCAAAAATTTTCGGGTTTTGCATAGGGAGTATTATCTCAGGACTTAGTTCTCCTCTGTGTAAAATATGAGGGTTTTTCAACGCAGAGTCACGCCAAGGTAAGCGCACAGAGAAGTCGGAGCGGCGGCTTCCGCCGTTAGCGCAGCGGTAGCGAGTCCGCGAGCGTCTCTGAACTTCGGTGGGTTCGCTGCGAAAAGTCTGAGTGGAGGAGACCTCCGCTCAGAACTTTTCAAGACAGAGTTTTTTTGAGGTAGTTTGGCTACGGTTCATAAATTTTTTTGTATTCAGTATTGCTCTCGTTTGCAATAGCGATAAGGGCCTAAAATTGCACCCCAAGTTGCTTTTCCTGTTTCGGAGTCAATACCTTTGTCGTAGCTATAAAATTCTTGTGCGGTCGCTTCAAAACCCAGAGAAACTTGAATAATATTGTCTAGATAAGTAAATTTACAACAAGCATTGAGTGGTGGTGTAGCGGAAAATTTATACTGGTTGGTGGCTAGTGTTTGTTGAGTAACGTTGAGGTTGCAACCTGGCAAAAAGTCTAAATGATCAGGTGTGAGTGTATTTAGCAAAGCAGGATTGCGACCAGCACCTTTGAGCGCACCCGGATCTTTAGGCATATAATATTGTACTTGTAGGTCAACATCGCTGTGTGGCGATCGCTGTAAACGAATAATTCGCTGACGGTAGGGATTGTCTAAGTTAATCACATTGGCTTGTTCGGCAAACAGAGTTACACTATCTTCTGCGAACAGTTGCACTGGTCTTTGCCATAAGCGCAAGTGGACATACCAAGCTGGGTCAGCTATGGCTTGGGCTTGATTGTCAAATTCGCCAGCGAGGTACTCACCTAAAGTCACTAAATTGGGGAAGAGGGTCATAAATTGTGATGCAGAGTCATAAAAATGTGATAACTTTGGGCTAGTGCCTTAAATAAGAAGGCTAACGATCCTAACCTGCTGCTAGTTCAGTCAAAAACTCAGATTTGCCAACATTGTAAATCACTGACCGCTACCTAAAAACTGAACTTGGCAAAGTAGCCGTGAAACGAGAGAATAAAAATACGTCGCCCTTAACATTTTCTTTGTGAATAACGTCCGTACTGTTTCTGATACAAAGCGAACTTTCTACACTCTTCATACCCGTCCAATCAACACGATTTATCGTCGGGTGGTCGAGGAGTTGATGGTGGAAATGCATCTGCTGTCCGTAAATCTCGATTTTAGCTACAATTCTATTTATGCCTTGGGCGTCGTCACTACCTTTGACCGCTTCATGCAAGGCTATCAACCAGAACAGGATCAGGAGTCGATTTTTAATGCTCTATGTCAGGCTGTAGAGCAAGAACCACAGCGTTACAGACAAGATGCTGAACGATTGCAAGCTTTAGCTAAAAGTTTACCAGCTAATGATTTGGTGGCTTGGCTAGGCCAAACTGTTCAATTAAATCGAGATGGTGATTTGCAAGCACAACTGCAAGCGATCGCTAATAATCCTAACTTTAAATACAGCCGTTTACTAGCGGTTGGTATTTTTACTTTGTTGGAAGCTTCAGATCCAGAATTAGTTAAAGATGAAAAACAGCGGAATCAGTCTTTGAAAACTATTGCTGCTGGTTTGCATCTATCTGATGAAAAACTTAACAAAGATTTGGAGTTATATCGGTCTAATTTAGATAAAATAGCCCAAGCACTGGTAGTGATGGCAGATGTCCTCTCTGCTGACCGCAAAAAACGGGAACAGCGCAGACAGCAATCAACTACCCCAGTTGCGCCTCCTAGCGCCAACGAATAGTAGCGAAAAGGCGCGTTGCTGAATTGAGGTAGGAATTGGGATGTAGAGACGTTGCAAGACAGCGCCTCTACTTGAATTTAGCAGCGTCCAAAGTATTTTGTTGAAAATTTGGTGACATCCCTACATGCCTAAAACCAATTTTAGCTCGCAGGTTTTAGAGCCTAATATAAATGATAGCAAACAAAGCTTTAAACACCTAATAATTTATATATTAGGTTATTAACAACAGTCAACGCAAAGGCACCAATCACAGCACTCCAAATACCGAAGCGCAGGCGGAAACCATCAACCAACCAAGCAGCAATACTAAAACATACCACGGCAATCATAAAAGTGAATAAGCCAGATAACAAGTCAAAGGTGAGAAAACTTGGTACTGCAAAGACAAGGCGTAAAATCGGCCTGACTACTGTGGTGACGATACCGAGAACTGCTGCAGAAACAAAGGCTTTACCTGGAGTATCAATTTCCACTCCCAAAGGTAATTTGCTGATAATAAATAGACTAACAGATGTTACCACCCAAACAATCAAAATTGTCCCAATTTCACTCATTGCCATAACCCTTGAAACGTGAATGGCGATCAATCAATTATCTTTAAACTAGCAGGATTTATTTCTGTAATCAGAATTTATTTTAAATATCTTTAGGTTTATGGCGTTATCAATTTGAGCTTGGGCAATGGTCTAGGACTACGGATTATATATGATCATATATGAGGGCACAACTGCGGTTGTGCCCCTACAACTCATTCACTTGAAAAACGCTGTATTTTGTGTTTGTCTGATTCCTGGTTACTAATTAGTCTTTTGCGGTGCTGTGTTAGGAACCGCAGGAGAATTACCAGGAATAGCTGGAGGGAGATTGGGTGCGGTGGGTAAGGTGGGGTTGAGATTGTCTTGGGGACTGACACCGGGAACAGGTACAGTATTAGGAATCGCCGGATTAACGGGGAACGCAGGGGCAGTAGGTAAAGTTGGGTCTGTTGCTGGTTGCGCTGGCCCTGGTATAATCCCTAATGATACGCGATCGCCTCCTACTTGCCGCAACAAGTCTAAAGTTTGCACGACATCATTATAAGTAGCTGTCCGCGAAGCATTCAGCACCAAGATTCCCGTGGGATTGTCTTGGACATACTTTCTTAAAATTTCTGCCAATTGTTCCCGCTGTACTGGCTGTTTCTCCACATAAGTTTGTCCCACAGCGTCAATAGTCACGGGTAGGATATTGCTTTTACCTTGAGAATTGGCGCTAGTAGAAGTACCTGTATTCGCTTTAGGTAAATCAATATTAATTGCTTGTTGGCGAGTAAATTGCAAAGATGCTAACAAAAAAAACGTCAAGATACAAAAAACAACATCTATTAAAGGAACGATTTGAATTTGGACTTCCTCAGATGAATTTGGTTGATTAATTTTCATCGTCTCTTGATTACGCCTGGTGCAAAGTGGAATACTTGATTATTGTTCAGGATCTAATAAATCAGATTCCCCCGGTAGTTCAGGAGTATCAGAAAACTTGTTTTTATTGCGCTTGTATGGTGATGCAAAATCATCACTCAAAGATTCCTGTAAAATTATGGACGAAGTATCGCTAAAGTCAGGTGGGAACTGGCGATATAACAATTCCAAATCATTCCCTGCTTTGCGGAAAACTTTGACTTGGTTGATCACCAAACCTTGGAATAGACGGTAGAATACCAAACTAGCGATCGCAATTATCAAACCTGCAGCTGTAGTAATTAAAGATTCGCTAATCCCCAGAGTTACATTCGCTGTGGATGCGGTTCCCAAGTCGCCGATGCGAATTCCTCCCAAAGAGCGAATCAAACCCAAAACTGTACCCAATAATCCTAATAATGGGGAGATTGTAATCACTGCTTCTAACAGTTTTTCGCCCCGACGCATCCCCGCTAACTCTTCTTCTGCAGTTGACTCCAGCGCCAAGCGAAACGTTTCCGCATCAGTTCTCAACAACCTTAAAGGAGCGTAAAGAAACCGCCCAATCGGCTGACTCGTAGCGCGTCTAGCAATATCTGCTGCTGCGTCCCAATTTTCACTAGCCGCATTGAGAACGCGAACTACTATTTCTTTTTCCTGGTTCAACATTCGCAACCAGAACCACAGACGCTCAAAAATTACACTCAAAGATAAAATTGACAAAGCTAGCAAAGGCCACATTGCTGGCCCGCCCTTGTAAAACAAATCTAAAATATCCACTGTTTAAGTTCCCTCCCTCCATTTTCTCAGTAACTGAACTCTAAGTATGTTAATTTTCGAGATTAATGCACAATTACCATAATCCTGTGCCAGAAAACAGATTAATTATTTAGGTGATTGATAACAGGTAGCGCCTTCTGGTCTAATTTGGACGGTTATTCCCACCGGGAGTTTAAAGCATAATTTGCCAAAATAAAAGGTAACTGGAGGTTTAAAACATGAAATTTTCAATTCAATCAGTTTACGCTTGGTATCGTAATTTACTTCGTAATCCCAAATACCGCTGGTGGGTAATTTTAGGAACACTTGTCTATATTCTCAGCCCCATAGATATCGCGCCGGATTTCATACCGATTGTGGGAGAAATCGATGATGTTTTTCTGTTGACTTTGTTAGTTGGTGAAGTGTCTGGGTTAGTGATTGAAGGCTGGAAAGCCCGCAAAGGTAATGTAGACAATAGCACTCCCAACACACCAGAAGAGACAACCTCCACCGCAAATACTATCGATGTTGATGCCGTCTCTGTCAAGTAGTTTTTCCAACAAAATAAAACTTAATTAAACCCCTACTTCTGCTGTCTGTTAGTAACTGTGTTTGCAAGTAGGGGATATTTTTATACTCAATAGGTTTAATTTTTCTCAGCCACAAACTCAGTCAAGAATCTGAAGGCCTTCAAAATATAGCTGACACAATCCCTAGGGGAGGTATTATAGAAAGAGCGCCACGCAGAAGCTTTATCTTCATCATAGCGATCGCTTCTATCGGGATATTGCTCTAACCATGCTAATCTGACGGCATGACCAATTAAGACATCCAGAACGATATACTCTTCAATTTGCAGTTCTGGGTTGTTACTGGCGATCGCGGCTAACTCCATTAATGCTTCAATATTAACTTGACGATATTCTGGGGCTTCAATTTTATTCAGTAAATGCTCGACTAATAAGGCGAAATTCTTTTCCCCAGGAGTCATTTCCGATAACATCAACTCGCTATCTAGACGATTACGCCGCTCTAGTTTATCGCCAATCACCAAGCCTTTACAATGCTGCATTAATAGCCAAACTTGCTGGAAAAAGTCCTTGGGTACGCGGTTAAGTGCGCCCTCAGCTTTGCGAAACCGACGCCAACCCCCCGCAGGAGCTTCTATTTCTTCGCTGACTGTGGGTAGGACTACCCAAGCAATATCACTTTCTTTTTGCTTGACGTGTAATGATTCTTGTTGACGCAGCAGGTTACTCATCCCTGTGTAGCCGGTTAATACTTGACGCAAGCGCACTTTGACTTCAAAGGGTGACAGTTCCATCAGATGTTCGTAAGCTTCATCTTGAGTCGCTTGTAACTCCCTAGCGAGTTCGCTGGTAATCAATAAAATCAGATAACCAACTCTCAAGGTTAGTAGTCCGCGAAATAATTCCGGTTCAGTTCTGATGAGGATACCTAGATAAATAATAATCTCTTGGGTGAGGACGCGATCGCGGATATCCTCACGACAAAAATGATTAATTTTGTCTGCAATTTCATGGTGAGACATGGGAACAGCAATCAGCGATGCTTCACTGTAAGCTTTCCCGACGGCAATTTGCTTACCCCGCACCAAAATACTCGTGACGGTATCTGATAAACTAATGTCAACCATCTGCCGTAACCCTGCAGCCCGACGTACCACCCCCCAAATACCTGTATCTCCCGCTTTGGTGTAGACTTCATCGAGTAAGTCAGCCACAGTGACGCGCACTTGCGGCCCCCCGAACCCTGTATTAAACTCTAATCCCTGCAAACGAGTTAAAGTCTGCAATAACTCAATCTGCTCATAAATATTTTCTGACGATCGCAAACAAGACAGCAATAATCCCAAATTCGTCTCACATTCCATTTGGAATTCTTGCGTATGCCCCAGACGCCAGCTTCTCTGTGGACTATAAGCTAGATAATAGCAGTGTGGCGCGGCATTTTTTACAGCCGAATGCGAAAAATCTGCATTTTGCAGGAAATCGATTCTTTCTATCCCCGCAGTCAGCATTAACTGATTGAGTCGTCCCAATTTTACCTGGACACCATTACAAATACCATCTTTGAGTTCTTGCATTAATTCTAATAATGCTTGAGAACCAGTTTCTAACATGGTGTGCGTTAACATCAGAGTCAGGATGGGACGCCCTAAAGCACTCCAATATTTTTGAATATAAGCCAATTCGCTTCTGATTTGGTCTAACAGAAAATGGTAATCAAGGGTTAAATAAAACTGTTGGGAATCTAAAAATGAGGGTAAAAATACAACTGTTTCCCCGTCAATCCGAAAAATTCTCGATGTAGTTAAACTTCTTAATCGTCGCGCTGGACGCCCAGTTAAATTTAGTTTATCATTGCGACCAATTTGGGTAAAAATGGTGGAAAGTTCTCCGGCTTTTCTGACTTGAATTGGTTCTACTTGCTTTGGTGTTTGCGTTTCGATACCATAAATTTCTAACTGATGCTGTAAATCTTCGTCTTCTGCTAAAAAAGCAATTTGCACCAGAGCTTTATGAGTTTTTCCTACACACAAATGTCTACCTAAAGGGTCGATATCTCCTACAGCGATTAACCCTTCATTTAACATGTTTCCGAGGAAATATAGACTCTGCGCCCATACTAAAGGAACATTTTCATTAGGTAAGCGAGTTTGGCTTTGGGGTGTAAATTTTTCTGCTTCTATATGTTGTTCGGGAACGTAATAAAGTTCTGGTAATAATAGTAAACCATCATGATTTATAAGTAATGCTTGCAACCGCTCTTGGTAAAAATCAACTTGCTTTTGTTCATTCCTAAATAAACCATCAAGCATTAAATAAGTGAAAAATAACGGCCATTCACACTCAATATGCTCAAATTGTTTGAGTTCCCAAGGTTCATAATGCAAACGGTGAGTGTCTTCTAAAACTGTTTGGTGTCCATCACGCAAGAAGCGTTTACAACCGTATTTTCCTTGCAGTTTGGTGATAATCTGGTTGAGAGTGCGATCGCGCAATTGCACATCTTCCACTGCAAAAGCCGGAAAACTAATAATACTTAACAAAGCTGCATCAATTTCCTTAGAGCCAGACTCCCTCGGTAATAGAGACTCTAGCGTAATTCTGGCGCGAGCAATTTCATCAGGTAAAACATGAATTACTGAGGCTTGACTCCCCCGCACACCGAACAAATCTAACCCATTAATCGCCTCTAACGCCCCCTTAGCCATACCAACGGAACTAGCATTTAACTCGGCACTACCATGATTAATTTTGTTACCTCGTTCCCAAATACCATAATCTGGTGTGCGATAAGCTCGCCCTATATAATAAACTAAATTTTGCACAAAATTAACTTCGTCAATTGTATAAATTATTTGCAATCCAGAAGCAGTCATTTGAGACAAAATCAGCAAAAATATAGAAGTAGCATCAAGTTGTAAATGTCCCCATTCATCATCGCCGACAGCGATGTCACCTGTGCTGGTGTTGTATTTAGCGTGCAACCCATCTAATGGCGATTGAGTATGTTTAAATTGCTCGACTTTATGCGCCTGTCGCATCATCGCAAATAACAACCCACGCATCAACTTAATCACGCTATGTTCTAGCTCATAAGTGCGTCCTTGATCCTCATCAATTTTGCGATATGCAAGTGCTAGACCCCAAACAGCCAAAATGCTATAAACATTGTCTCGCACCCATGCATCTGTGTAATCACCGTGGGCTGTAATCGCCGTACTAGCTGGTAATAAACCAGTTATGGGATTCTGACGAGTCAGAATAATTGTCTTAATTTGTTGGTAGTAATTACCGAGGCTGGTGTGTATTTCGGTAGCTGTTTTCATGATTTTTATCACGCTCCAGGCGCCCCAGATGCAGAGAAGCTAAACAGTTTAAGATCTAAATATATCAATTTTCATCCCATGATTCAGCAATGCCGCTTTTTTTGTGCAGGAAATTATACTGCTACCTGCTCGAAATTCATCCTACAGCTAGAAGTTTGACAGTAGATTTGTTGTGATATTTTGATAGCAATGGGCAATCAGCAAAAAGGTAACAGGGAACTGACATTGACCGAAGAAAGGATGAAGTAAGAATTTGTACAAGCCGAGTGGAATCGTGGGCGAAAAAATCAAACTTTTTCCCTAGTTCAAGCCTCATTCTCTGATGGGTGGGTTGATTTCATACTTCATACTTCATACTTCATCCTTTAGTTGACAGTGTGAGGGCGCGAAGACACAGAGTTTGCTGGTGTCATAAGACTTTTATACTAGTAATTACTAGAAGTAGACCCGCGATTTTAGGTAAAATTACACAATTATACGCTAAATAACTGCACAAAAACTACTTGAATCGCTGTAAATATTTTAACTCTGTAAAGTTTGTCAGTAAATCTGGTTATTGGGTTGACACAGATTGTAACAGTAGTAAAATCTACTCTAACTAAACATAAATCAGGGCGATTAAGTTGGCTACGAGTGTGTAATAACACTGGTTATACATACCAATACTTGCATCTACCGGATAACACCATCCCGGGTTAGTATTATGACTTAGCGATGCCTGATTGGATATCGATATTGAATTGTTGAATTTTATGGACCACAGTCCACAAGACGGTAGTATCAACCTCCTCTGACCTGGCGAGATAGTCTCCCAGGGCAGGGGAGACTATAGGAGGTATTATGCTCATACAGGATGTTCGTAATTCTGACCTCAATCAGCTCAAATGGGATTTAAATCATCTACAACCTGTTGATGCTGGGGACTACATTACACAATTACCCAAAAAACAACGGGCGATCGCTTTTCGTCTGCTCAACAAAGCTCAAGCAATAGATGTCTTTGAATATCTACCTACAGAAGTACAAGAAGAACTAATCAATTCCCTACATGATGTTCAAGTTGTACAGCTTGTGGAGGCCATGAGTCCTGACGAACGCGCCGAATTATTTGATGAACTACCCGCAGGGGTAATCAAACGGCTATTACAAGAATTGAGTCCCGAACAAAGACAAGCCACAGCGACCATTCTCGGTTACACCGAAGGTACCGCTGGACGCGTGATGACGACCGAATATGTGCGGTTACGGGAAGGATTGACTGTAGGTGAAGCCTTGAGCAAAATCCGCCGTCAGGATGAAGACAAAGAAACGATTTATTATGCTTATGTAACAGACGATAATCGCACCTTGGTGAGTGTGGTTTCTCTGCGACAATTGTTATTCACTTTCCCGGAAGTTTTAATTAGAGACATAGCAAGCGATCGCGTCATTAAGGTGAAGACGGAAACTCCCCAAGAAGAAGTCGCCCAAGTCATGAAGCGTTATGACCTAATCGCTATCCCGGTGGTAGACCGGGAAGATCGCTTAGTTGGGATTATCACAATTGATGATGTGATTGATATTTTGGAGGAAGAAGCCACAGAAGATATCCAAAAACTGGCGGGTGTAAGTGGTGATGAAGCGGCTTTGTCTGCTCCCAGAGTGACGATTCGCAAGCGTTTACCTTGGCTATTAGGCA
The DNA here is from genome assembly GCF_000332295.1 of Fortiea contorta PCC 7126. GTDB lineage: Bacteria > Cyanobacteriota > Cyanobacteriia > Cyanobacteriales > Nostocaceae > Fortiea > Fortiea contorta. The sequence goes on from NZ_KB235930.1 coordinate 3,197,011, forward strand.
TCATGGCGCTGTATATTGGTGCAGCTAGTGCGATCGCTCCTTTTCAACCAGTGATCGCTGCTGTGCCCGTTTTAGCAGTAATTATGCCGATTTTTTCTAATACTGGCGGTACCGTCGGGATTCAAGCTTTAACAGTGACAATTCGCGGTTTGGGTGTTGGTGAAGTCACCCCTAAAGATACTCTGAAAATTCTCCGCAAAGAACTTTGTGCTGGTTTAGGTACAGCCTTAGCTTTGTCCTTGACGATGATTATGCTGTCCTTGATTTGGGCTAAACCTCAAGAACGATGGGTAGCTTTAATTGCGGGAATGGTAATGGCTACAAACACAGTTGTGGCTGTGACTTTGGGAACCTTGTTACCGATGGCGCTGAAACGACTCAAATTAGATCCGGCTTTAGTCAGCGGGCCTTTAGTGACGACAATGCTCGACACTATCGGGTTTTTGACCTTTTTAAGTCTGATTTCCCTAGCTTTGAACGTGTTTCATCTACCAGCGTGAGTTTCCTTGGGTAAGAATCAAATTTTACCCACAAACACTTACAATGAGATTATGAGATCGCGCCTTTGCAGAAATCAGACACGCAAAATTTTTTCAGGGTGTAAGTATCTTATCGCCGTTGGCAAGCAGAATGTGACAAATAGCTCACTGTAGAGACGTTGTAATTTAACGTCTCTACCTAAAGATGAATCATCTTTGTTAATTGAATTTGTATAATTTGTAGTTACGAATTCGCAATTACAAAATTTTTAGGGTCAACTACTTCTAACAACGCCGATAATTGGTGGCAAATTATCAGTAAAAGCTACGCTTTTGCTAGCTTCGTTAGTATACAGAAATTCATAATTTATATCTTTAAAAAATATGCCTGAGCAATAGTAATGCCAAGAGAAAATAAAAGCAAGTACGCCATCCTCGGTATATTAAGTTTTGGCCCTCAGTCTGGTTACGACATCAAAAAAAAGATTGAAACCAGTACCAGCAATTTTTGGAGTGAGAGTTATGGACAAATTTATCCTATTCTCAAACAATTTGTAGCCGAAGGGCTGGCGACTCAACTAATTAAGCCACAAATGGGTAAGCCAGACCGCCATGTCTATATGCTCACAGAAAAAGGTCTCAACGAATTGCAGCAGTGGTTGACAGAACCAGTAGAGCCACCAGTAGACAGAATCGAGATTTTATTAAAACTGTTTTTTGGGCAACAAATGAGCATAGCTGATAACATTCGCCATGTAGAACAATTCCAAAAACAGCAACAGCAATTGCTCCAAAAATATCAAACAATTCCCGAAGACATCAATATAAAGGAGATGGATAATTCAAATGTTAATTATTGGTTAATGACATCTAGCTATAAATTACATGTGACTCAAGCATTAATTACGTGGTGTGAAGAAACTTTAGCTAAACTCAACCAGATGGCAGAAAAGATATAAGTTTGTTATTTGATATGACAGGGAACAGGGAACACTTAACCTATATTGTCCCCGCGCCTAATGTCCATTTTGATAGAAGACAGATGGTATCATTGCCGAACATATGTAAATTAAAAAGCTGTAGAGAAGCATTTAACCGTGACTCTACGTAAAAAATTGATACTTGTTTATGCCTAGTACCACCTGGAATCGTCATCACATTCTTTCTCTGGCTGATTTTACCGTCGCTGAATATGACACTGTGTTGCAAACTGCGGCTAGTTTTCAGGAAGTGCTATCACGACGGACAAAAAAAGTCCCGACTTTACAAGGACAAGTGGTGGCGAATTTGTTTTTTGAACCATCTACCAGGACTCGCAGCAGTTTTGAAATTGCAGCCAAGCGCCTGAGTGCAGATACACTGAATTTTGCGGCGTCAACTTCTTCGATGACCAAAGGCGAGACAATTCTTGACACGGCTAAGACTTATTTGGCGATGGGAACTGATATCATGGTGATTCGCCATCGAGAAGCAGGTGTACCAAATGCGATCGCTCAGGAAATGGATCGTCTAGGTGTGCGCGTTAGTGTCCTCAATGCTGGCGATGGTCAACATGAGCATCCTTCCCAAGGATTGCTAGATTTATTTACCATTTGTACTCTCATCGAGCCGACAAATCCCCGCATCGAACTATTAAAAGGAAAAAAAATAGCGATCGTTGGGGATATTTTACATTCTCGTGTCGCGCGCTCTAATATTTGGAGTTTAGCTGCTAGCGGCGCTGAAGTCCATCTCGCAGCACCACCGACTTTGTTACCTAAATTATTTGCTGATTATTTCTCGGAACAAAAATCAGCAACATCCTCATCTCCAATTCCCCAAATATTTCTACATTGGCATTTAGAACCAGCTTTACGCGATGCTGATTTTGTCATGACTCTGCGCTTACAAAAAGAGCGGATGACAGCACATTTATTACCAAGTTTGCGAGAATATCATCAACTATTTGGAATTACACGCAGCAAACTCAAATTATCTAAATCTGATGTGAAAGTTTTGCATCCCGGCCCAGTTAACCGGGGTGTGGAAATTAGCTCGGATTTGATGGATGATCCAGAATTTAGCTTGATTCAATCACAAGTTACTAGCGGTGTGGCGGTGCGGATGGCGTTACTATATTTGATTGGTAGCGGTAAAACTTAATGATTTATAGCGGTTCCCAATCAGATGCAGTATAAAATTATCTCGTCGCGTGTAGGCGGGTGTACCTTATTAGCTTGGGAAACGCTATATAAAACGATATTTTAAAAATCACAAAAGCATATTTTTGCTGTTATGTCTTGGGTTAAACCAATTCGCAATTCGCAATTCGCAATTCGCAATTACGTTTTGTAATGGGGATTTAGACCCCACCACAAAACTTACGGATTTTAGAATCCGGGGACTTAAACCCACGAAATTTTGTTAAACCAATTCGCAATTCGCAATTCGCAATTCGCAATTACGTTTTGTAATGGGGATTTAGACCCCACCACAAAACTTACGGATTTTAGAATCCGGGGACTTAAACCCACGAAATTTTGTTAAACACCAGGAAAAATAAGTTCTTAGCCATAGACTACAAATGCTTCATTGTGGTAAATATAAGAGTAAAATACGCTTTTTAAATATTCTCTAAACGTCAAATATAAATATTACCAATTGTTGAGGATTAACAATGGAACCTATTTCTGTGATTCTTGCTGCTTTGGGTGCTGGTGCGATCGCTGCTACTAAAGAGACGGCTGGAACAGCAGTTAAAGATGCCTATCAGGGGTTGAAAAGCTTGATTAAGCAGAAGTTTGCTGATCAGGGTAAAGAAGATGATAGCAATATTGTAGACAAGCATGAGAAAAAGCTGGATTCAGAAGCAGTTAAAGCATTGCTCAAAGAAGAGTTAATTAGTTTAGGCGTTGACAAGGATGCAGAAATTATTAAGTTAGCGCAGGAATTACTCAAACAAGAAAAGCCGGAAGAATCAGCAACAGGCAAGTATAACACAGTATTTCAAGGAGAAGTGAAGGGCGCTCAAGTTGGCGATCGCAACACACAAACAAATACATTTAGCTAAAAGCCAAGCGAGTATCTAAATGACTGGAGATATTCCCCAAAACCATGCCGAGTTTCAAGCAGAAGTCAAGGGCGCTCAAGTTGGCGATCACAACGTTATCTACAACTATTTCTACTACAGAGAAGAGGTAAAACCTACATCTGTTGATGTTGCTGATGAATATCTCCCTTGTCCTTATCGCGGGTTGTTTCATTTTGGCCCCAATGATGCAGATGTTTTCTTTGGGCGGGAAATATTTATCGCAGAACTTTATAGTGCAACTCAAACCCATAATTTTATTCCGGTGCTAGGCGCATCAGGAAGCGGTAAATCTTCGGTGGTATTAGCGGGATTAGTTCCTAAATTACAAAAAGCAGGACATTGGCAATTTACTCATTTTCGTCCTGGTGCTGTACCATTTTATGCTTTAGCTGAGGCGCTTATTCCTCTTTATGCACCAGAGTTAGATCAAACTGACCAAATTGCTCAAACACGAAAACTAGCGGGCTACTTGTTTAATAGCACTGTTTCTCTAGCAGATGTTTTCAGAAAAATTCAGCAAAATCACCCTAATCATCGGCTGCTACTGATTGCTGACCAATTTGAAGAAATTTATACTCTCTGTAACAATCAGGAGATTCGCCGTAAGTTTCTCGATTGCTTATTAGCCAGTTTAGAAACTCCGACTTCTTTATCTTCATCGGCTACGGTGTTGGTAACAACGATGCGGGCAGATTTTTTGGGAAATGCTCTCTCCTATCGTCCCTTTGCTGATGTTTTGCAAAATGCGGATGTGAAGCTGGGGCCGATGAATCGGGAGGAACTAACACAAGTCATTGAAAAACCTGCTCAAAAATTAGGGGTGACATTTGCAGCCGGATTGACTGAGGATTTTTGAGAATTTTTAGTCATCTTTAGATTACTTTTACTATTAGACTCAGAATTCATTCTGAGGCGGGACATCGATTTCACGTTAAGTTGACACCAATGAACAGTAGTATCCTTTGTTGAACAGGGACAGATTGAAGGCTATATCTGTGCATCTTCATTTAGTGACCTCTACTATATTATTCGTAGAGATAAAAGCCGAAATTTAGCCATTGAGTTTTTAAGCAAAATTGTCGCTTTCTGCATTTAAATCTAGGCAAGATGCGATCGCATTTTGGGGAAAACATCAAAAGCGTTAGCGTAGCTTACCGTAGGTATCGCACCTTAAGCAAAAGTGCGACTGGTATACTGAGAACAACTTCTAGAAAAGGCGATCGCACTATCAACTATTCTGCTGCTGGTGCCAAGACCACACCTTCATATAATTGTGCGATCGCCAGGACTTGATCATGGGGATTAAAACTCTTCTTCTATCGATACATTTCTTTGTTTTATCTTCTCTGTAGCAGCTTCCGTCTTTACGTTTGAATGTTTCGCGCAGTCTGTAGCAGCTTCCGCCTTCACGTTTGAGTGTTTCGCGCAGTCTGTAGCAGCTTCTGCCTTTGCTGTAGCAGCTTCTGTCTTCACGTTTGAGTGTTTCGCGCACTCTGTAGCAGCTTCTGCCTTTGCTGTAGCAGCTTCCGCCTTCACATTTAAGTATTGGGGAAAAGCGCGATTGGTATACTAAGAACAAATTCTAGAAAGGGCGATCGCCATCATGACGACACGCGAACTCTTATTACAGGAACTAGCAAAAACTTCAGATGAACTCTTACTACCACTGCTGCAATTTTTGCAATTCCTCAAAACGCATCCTATTCAATCTGCTGAACTTGAACTTGACACCCTGGAAACCATCATTAGCCTTCAGCAGGGATTAGCTGAGTTTGATCGCGGTGAAGGACTTCCCGCTACCCAAGCGTTAGAAGAACTGCGTCATCGACTCCAGATTCCCCCTCGCCCATGAGTTATCAGGTTTTAATCCCGCACTTTGGAGAAAACATCAAGGGCGATCGCACTTTTATTCGTTGTATAACTATAATTTATAGACAGATAACCCGATATCGTCAGGTGAGTTGCGAATGCTAAACATTTCTCTGTCAGAGCAGGTTCAATCGTTTGTCGAGGAGCAAGCTAAAGCAGAAGGCTTTAACTCACCGCATGAGTATATCTATCAATTAATTTTGCGGGAACAGGCGCGGGTTGCCCAGCAAAAGCGAGTAGAGGCGCTGCTGCTGGAGGGATTGGACAGCGGAAAAGCAATCGTTGCAACCGATGATTGGTGGGAACAGAAGCGCACTCAGCTAATTGAACAATTTCAGCAGTCAGATGCATGACAAAACGCATCATCATCACGCCCAAGGCAAGCCAAGATTTAGATAACCATTTTACCTACATTGCAGAAAATAATCTTGAAGCTGCCTTGCATTTCTTCGACTCGGCTCGTATGACTATAGCCCAACTTGCCACAATGTCAGGAGTGGGTAGTAGCTATCCCGTTAACAATCCTCGTTTACAGGAATTACGAAAGTGGGCTGTGAAGCATTACAGGAAGTACCTGATTTTTTACATTGTACGGGAGGATGCCATCGAGGTTGTGCGAATTTTATACGCAACACAAGATATCAGCAGCATTTTGGATGGTGAGGGATAAGGGGCGATCGCATTTTGGGAAAACTTCAGGGGCGATCGCTACTCAAAGATTCCAACCAAACATCTAAATCTGCCATGCTGGTAAAATCAAGCAACGCTTCCCCCAGATTTTCCAATTGTTCTAAAGGGAGACATTCAACTTGCGATCGCACGTCTTGAGGCAATTCTCCTACTCTCCGGGATAATAGACGTAAAATGAGGGATTTTTCTCTTTGTTCTCCCTCTGCCATAATTTCCCGATAAACCCGTGTTTCTTGGAGTGTAATTCCTAACATTTCCTCTACCTCCCTTTGGCTTTTACCTTCAAATTTGTACACCATGATCGTGGTTAATAAATCTATGATGGCACGATTTCCTGCTTGAGGTATGTCCTGCTGACTCCTTGCTAGCAAATATTTTGCTTCTTCGATAGAGCGTTCTGTTTCCAGAGTAGTCAGCACCATCAACGCCACCCATAGGGGTAAAGAGCGAATATCTCCCAACTCATCTAAATATATTCGACTTACCTGGGGGCTATTAAGTTGACTCAGATAAGGATTAATATCAGTTTGTTCTAAACTCCGGGATGGGTAAATGATCACTATTTGTAAATTACTAAACCTGTCACGGTTGCGGTAGAAATATAAATAGGATTCGGCAAATACTCTTTCATAAAGCCTTTCATCTTTCTGAAACTGCACCTCGCAGAAATACACTACACCCGGACTTTCGCTTGGTGGTGGTAGGAATACTCCGTCAATTTCAAATTTCGGCTCTTTGACTACTACACAATCAAACTTATATTCCTCTGCATTTTCTGGCTGATTTGTCAATAGTTCAAATAACAAACTGGGGAATTGTTGAAACAGCTTATAAAATATCGAATCTCGACGCATGGAACATTTGTCTAAACTTTGGGAAGATATTACCAGCAAATGTGCGTTTTTGTCGTGATTCTTCTTTTGCGATCGCAATACGCGCAACTTCTAGAAATGGCGATCGCTCTCATTATATTATATTGTGGCTATACAAGAGTTATTAATTAAGTAGCGTTCACTTCCACAAAACAAACAGCAAAGGGAATAGGGAATAGTAATAATTTTGATTTGTTGTAGAGACGCAAATTTTGCATCTCTACAAAGTTTTAATTACTCGCCAGTAATTGACAATTCATTCACCCAAATTCTAGGAGCAACTCCTCCTGGTGTTAATTCCACTTCTTTTTCTACACAACTAATTGACTTGAGGAGTTCTAAGAAATCACCAGCAACTGTTGCTGATTCAATACTAGTTTTCACACCTTTGTTAATTAGCCACCCATCAAAGGGTAAAGAAAAAGAACCTTGTAAGGCTTTTACTCCTGCATGGAGAGCTTGTAAATCATCAATTAAAACTACATTTTCTGCAGTTTCTAAGCTGAATTCTTGCTCAGGTTCTGCGGCTCTAAAAACGTGATAAAAATTGGGACTGACGCTAACTTTAGCGCCAATACTAGCATTACCTGTGGGCTGGGCATTTAATCTTTTAGCTGTGCCTGCGCTGTGAAGAAAGCCTGTTAAAATGCCTTTTTCAATTAGCGGTATCTGACGAGTGGGTGTTCCTTCACCATCAAAGGTTTCTGCACCAATATTAGCAGGGTGCAGTGCGTCATCGTATACAGAAAGCAGAGGTGAAGCAATTTGTTTACCTAAATCTTCAGGCTGAGATAAACTTTGATGATCGAGAATGCTTTGAGCATTAAACAAATTAGAAAAAGCACCCAACAAACTTAAAAAAGCTTCAGCGGAGAAGACAACTTGATATTTACCAGACTTGATTTTTTCATAGTTCAAGTGGCTAATAGTTTTCTCGGCGGTTTCTTGGATGCAACCGTTGACATCTAGATTCTCTAAATTGCGGTTGATTCTCACCGCGCCAGCGCTGCGGGGTTTTTTACCTTCTTCTTCGGTTTTGCTATAAAGATAAACTGATGCTAATGAATGAGATTCGGTTCTCGCTGCACCATCACTGTTGAGATAAAATCTATCAATATCTCTTTGTGCTAAACCGTTGTAGGGGACACCTGTAATTGCTGGGTGAACTGATAGTAATTCTTTTTCAGCTACCAACAATTTGTCTATAAGTTCGGCTACGGGTGCTTGGGGTGGTTTATCGTGGGGTGTATTCGCAATAGGAATAGTCGCTTCGGGACTAAAATCAGGGACGTTTTCTTTAACACCAAAAAAGCTAGCTTCGTAAGCTGTTTTTAATGCTAATTCTAATCCTTTAGGGTCTACATCTGTGGTGCTGGTGACACCCATTGTATTTTCTTCATTCCAAACACGCACTGTCACACCAGAACGGTTAGAAGCTTTGACTTGTTTGGGCTCACCTTGGTCTACTTGGACGCTGGTTTCATCGACAGTTGAACCGTAAATGTCAAATTTTTTAATGCCAAGTTTATCAGCATTTTCCTTGGCATAGGTAGCGATTTCGTGGATATTAGGCATACTCAATTTTGGATTGTGAAATTTTTTATTCCCTAACTCTTCTATGAAGTTTCATAGAACCAATAAAGTAATTTTGTAGGGATTGATGTTCGTAGTAAGGACTTTAGTCCTTCATTACTTTTGCACTAAAGTGCTTACTACAAACCTATCAAAACTTTTAGCGTCCGCCGACGGTGATGGAATCAACTTTGATATGGGGTTGTCCAACTGTGGTGTAAATGCTGCCGCTAACTGAACCGCAAAAGCCGGGTGCAAGTTCTAAATCTTGGGAACACATGGAAATTTTGTTCATAATTTCCTTGGCTTCACCAATGAGAATTGCACCTTTTAATGGTTTAGTAATTTTGCCGTTTTCAATTAAATAAGCTTCATCTACACCGAAGTTAAATTGACCTGTGGCGCCGACGCTACCGCCACCCATTTTTTTACAATAAATGCCTTTATCAACGGAAGTAAATAAATCATCAACGCTGTATTCACCGGTATCAATATATGTATTCCGCATCCGGCTAGCAGCAGCGAAGGTATAGTTTTGGCGACGTCCGCTACCGGTTCTGGGATGTCCTGTGCGTACGGAACCTGTTCTGTCGGCGATAAAGTTTTTGAGCACGCCTTTTTCAATTAACAGGGTTCTTTGTGCCGGCATACCTTCGTCATCCATGTCAATTGTGCCGAAGGCGTTGTCAGCGCGCCCTTCATCCCAAGCTGTTAAGCTTTCGTGGGCGATTTTTTCGCCTTTTTTGTCAGCAAAGGGTGTGGTTTTGCGTTCAATTTGGGTGGTTTCTAATAGGTGTCCGCAAGCTTCGTGGAAAATCACGCCACCAAAGTGATTAGCCATGATAATCGGGTACGTGCCTGATTCTACGTAATCGGCGTAGAGCATTTTGCCGGCTGATTCGGCTATGTGTTCGGCGGCTTGTTGATAATCCCAAGTTCTTAAAAAGTTGGCGTCACTAGTGTTACCAGCGCGCTCACCAATGGAGGTGCGGTTAGCACCATCTGCACACAACAAGTTAAATCCTACTGATTGGGTGAGGCGAATGTCGCGCGCAAAGGTACCGTCACTGGCGGCGACTAGAACTTCTTGCCAATCTCGAAAGTAGGTGGCGCGGCGGGATTGCACATGACTGGCTTTTTTGTTTAACTGACCAGTACCATCTAAGAGAATTTCTCCCATTTCTCGGATAGAACTACACAAAGATAACCACCCGTCTTTTCCTCTTTTGGTGGCGTAGTCGCGTAATAATTCTAGGTTGATTTCTGGAATAAATGCGTTGGGTGCGGGTAGTTGTAATCCCAGGATGGAAAGGCCTTTTTCTAAAGCTGCTTTCAATCCAGAAAATGAAAGGTCATTGGTGCTGACGTAGCAGTCGGCTTTGTTGCGAAAGACTCTGACTCCTGCACCTGTGGCTAGGCTTGGTGAGATGCTGGTGATGGCGTCTTCTTCGGCTAGACAACTGATGTAGTTACGGCGCTCTAGGAAAAATTCAATAAAATCAGCGCCAGCGGCGCGTCCCAGTCCTAAGAGGGTAGCCATTGGGGCTTCCCATGTGTCATCAAATCGTTCTGAAGTAGAAGAATATTGTAAGGTAGGGAGTTGATTCGAGAGAAGTAAGGTACTTGTAAGCATGAATAGCCTCGTCTGCTGGCGTTATCAGAGATTTGACTGAAAAAATCCTGGTGTGTTCACTCTAACAAATTTTATATCTTGACCAGTAATTGCACGCCAGAACTGATTTTACGGATAACCTCACTCTCAATTAGGGGAAATGAGAAAGCAATATGTCTTTTTGCTTGCTGAATTTACTTAAATGAGTAAGCAAACCCCAGTTTGAGAAAGCAATATGTCTTTTTGCTTGCTGAATTTACTTAAATGAGAAAGCAAACTGAGTTTGGAGAAAGCAATATGTCTTTTTGCTTGCTGAATTTACTTAAATGAGAAAGCAATATGTCTTTTTGCTTAAAGATAATTTATATAGCGTTTTTCGGTCTAATGAGGTATACCCGTAGGGTGTGTTACGGCAGTGTCAGGATTTGAGTATGAGCGACAGTATATATTGCCGTAACGCACCATGATCAAGCGGTGCGTTAAAGCAACGCGTAACGCACCCTACTATTTAAGCTTTACTTTATAAATCATCTTTTATACTATTTCACTTTAATAATGATACAAACAGGTTGGTAGGGGCACGGCAGTGCCGTGCCCCTACGAGAAATCTATCTGTATTAATTTTTTTGTGAATTGGTATTATTTAGAGGTTTATGTAATCGGCGCGAAATTGATAGAGATTTTAATAATATTAAAAAGTAGATATTGTAAATGCAAAAATCAAACAAGAAAAATCTAGGGTAGATACGGTAATCAATGCATGAGAAGCAATAAAAGGTATTGTACGAACCTAAGAACAATGGGATTATAAAGTGCGATCGCCTATTCGCTTCATGAGTTAAATTTTGTCAATCTCGAAGCTAAAGCCGAAAATCCCACTAAGCAAGAACATAATCCCACTGTCCAACCTTGCTTAAATGTCAAGAGATTGACTGAGGCGGCGGCGGGAAAGTGACCGAGGGGAGGGGTTGCAGAAAAATTGAGGTCGGAGTAAAATAGCCATCTGTGATGTTGACGCCAGCCGATGCGATCGCCAAATTCACACCAAGTCTGATAATCAGCATCAGCATCACCACCAATACTTTCCCAAATGCTTTTTTGGATGCTAAAACCGCAGCGCCCGTGGCTATATTTGAGCCACAGTTGATCGATTATACCCAAGTCAACACTAGGAAAGTTGTTAATTGACTCGATATCCAACCAGCCTGCGTGAGTTCGCCCCGCTACTTTCAGCATTAAGGCGAGGGTTTGACGATCTGCTGCTTGCCATTTACCTGCAGCTAATAAGTCGCGGAGATTGGTATAATCTATATGCTGCTCAGAGTGCAAAAGCGCGATCGCCTTGACAGTTTGAGTTTCACTACATTCCACCCGTAACTGAGCAGTTTGTACCGCGTTTACCACCTTCGCACCCACACTTAATGCTGCTAATTCTAAATTTTCCTCAATTGTTGCAGGAACAGTATGTGTCTGCTGCTTTGCAAAATCAGATAAATTCGCATACTTGGGTATCAAAATTAAATGTGATTTAGGAGACTGAGCTATCTGCGGTGTTTGTGGCAAACACTTATAATGTTGAGTAAGTTCTGAGACGCGAAAATGCAGATATTGATGTAGTCGCTTCGCACTCGCGCATTGTCCCTGAATTCCTAAACCTTCTAACAACGCATAGGTAAACAATCCTGTTTGCAGTGCTTCAATTTCTGAAGAAAATTCTTGGGGACTACAAGACAAAATACTGATAATTCCCCGCTGATGTGCTAACTGTTGTGTTTTCTCTCCAATTCCTGCAACTTTTTGCTGGTGAAGTTGATGACCAGCATCTAAAATCAAAACTATATTCTCACAGCCACAACAACCCAGGCATTCAGTGAGATAGTTAATAGAAATTGCTGTGTTTTCCACATCATCAGGATTGCCATCAGCAGGCATGAGATAATCATCATCACCGTGTCTGATTCCATAACCGCTAAAGAAAAACCAAAAATTATCTTCCGCTTTCAAAGAAGAATTTTTTGATATCTCTTGCAAGCATCGCCGCAAGTTAACTTGAACAGGACGAGTCGATTTACCAGCAATCTCTGGAGAGTTATCTGAAAACAAGAAAACCCGCTCAAAACCAGCTTCATTGTAAAGCAATTTCTCGATTAATTGTGCATCCCGCTGGGCATACTTGAGGGGTTGCAATAAGTCATAGTCATTAATACCGATTACCAGTGCCCAGTTTTTTACCATGTCAGTGCTGTTGTTGCTGTTGTAACTTGAGTGTGATTCAGCTTACCTCAATTTTGAAAAAAAATCAGGGTGAAAAATGAGGGGTTAGGGATTAGAGGTTAGAGAAAGACATTTTTATTGAGCGTTGCTAAACCAAGGAATATCTCTCAAACTCTTACTCTCTGCGACTCCGCGTGAAATAAATTCACAGTCCCAATCAGCAACGCCATTATTTTTATACACAAATTCAGCCACGCCTAATTTTTTACAGAATTAAGAAGGCAGTTTATGTTGGCGTTCTACGTAATAGGAACCCAAGACTAAAACATCCATGTTAGTTCTTAAGAAGCACTGGATAGCTTCTGTGGGTGTCCGCACAATTGGTTCATTTTCATTGAGGGAAGTATTTAATAGTAGAGGAACGCCAGTGCGTTGAGCAAAAGTATTAATTAATTCCCAATAAAGAGGATTAGTAGAACGGTTGACAGTTTGTAAACGCCCGGTACCATCCACATGAGTGACAGCGGGAATTTGCGCTCTTTTTTCGGGACGCACTTTTAAAACTTGTTCCATAAATGGAACTTTGGTATGATTTTCAAAGTATTCGTCTACCCGTTCTTCTAAAATGCTAGGAGCAAAAGGGCGAAACTTTTCTCTAAATTTAATTTTCAGATTAATGATATCCCGCATATTCACACGCCGAGGATCAGCGAGTAAGGATCTATTACCTAAAGCCCTAGCGGCGAATTCCATTTTACCTTGGAACCAACCGATTACTTTCCCTGCACAAATGGCATCCACAACTTGATTTAGCAGTGCTTCCTTTTCTAAATGTAATGGTTGCAAATTGTGGGATTTTAATGCTAACAAATATTCATCTTCAGAAAACTCACAACCCCAATAAGCATGATTTAAAACAAATTGACGTGGTTGTTTAAGTATTTGCTGCCAAACGAAAAAAGCAGCCCCGATGCATGTACCATTGTCAGCAGCACCTACGGGAATGTAGATGTTTTTAAAAGGAGTTTTTTGAATAATTTTGCCGTTGGCGACGGAATTCATCGCTACACCACCAGCTAAACAAAGATTATCACAAGGATAGCGATCGCTCAATCGATTGAGTATATGAAAAATAATTTCTTCTGTGGCAGCTTGTAGCGAAGCAGCGATATTTTGATGTTTGATAGTAATCTCTGCGTTGGGTTCTCGTCCCGACCCCAATAATTTTTCTAACTGTTCACTGTGGAAAGGTTCCACCTTTGGTACTCCATCATCCCACTTCATGGCAATGCCTTGTTGATGATGGGTAAAATAATCTAAATTCAATTCAAAACTATCACCTTGAGGATAAATAATTTTGCGGAAAGCTTCGAGATATTCTGGCTTTCCATAAGGTGCTAATCCCATCACTTTGTATTCATCTCCATAAGCAGGAAAGCCAAGATAAAGAGTGATGGCATTATAAAGATAACCGATGGAATGGGGATAATGAGTACGAGAGAAATACTCTAAATGGTTATTTTTACCAGCAGCTGTGAGTGTGCTCACAAAATCTCCCATACCGTCAACAGATAAAATAGCGGCGTCTGCAAAAGGAGAAACAAAAAAGGCGCTAGCTAGATGAGTTGTATGATGTTCTAGGTTATGAATGATAGCGTGAATATCTGTAGATTCACAATCACAAACTGCTGCTAATTGCTGCTTAAAACTGAGAGATTTACCTTGTTTGCTGAATCTATCTAACAGAGAAGTTAGCGCTGGGCGCTGTTTCAATGTGAATAATAGTTTACGATTGAGGTTAGCTTTGGGGTTAAAAGATATCGCCACATGCTCTAAATCTTTCGCTTTAATTCCTGCGGATTCTAAACAATAACGGATAGATTCTGCCGGAAATCCAGCCCAATGTTTTATGCGATTAAATCTTTCTTCTTCCACCGCCGCAACTAATTGTCCATTTTGAATTAGACAAGCTGAAGCATCGCCGTGATAGGCGTTAATTCCTAGTATATACATGTGCTTAAATTTGCTTATTTAATCAATTTGATTTTTTATCCTGAGCAATAAATTCACTATGCATGACATTAATAGCCAGGAAAATTTCTGCTAAACTTCTTTGCAAAGCATAATACCAACCATGCCAACCATCGAGAATTCCACCTTTAATAATCAAGCAATAAATGAGGATTAAAAAGGGAGCTATAATTTTTGTTTTTCGCAGACGATCAACAAATTTGAGTTGAGAAACTGGAGTCGCTAGTAACTTTTTTGCTTCCAATTCTGAATATTTAATTTGTGAGCTAAACCAGCGATTTATCGCTTTGCGATCATCATGGTATACATAGCCAGATAGCATTGCTGACTTACCTTGAAGCTGTAAAAAATGAGCGTGTCCGTCATCAATGTAAATTGATTTATCTTTCTTAAAAAGAATCTGCCGGGGAGGAAGAATTGTACTACGCAGAGGTTTACCAAAGATACAATATTTAAATCTGGCAAAGTATCCATCTATTGGTGAATATTCAGGAATTTGATTAATTTCAGCAATCAATTCCTCTGAGACAATATAGTCGGCATCTAGCGACAGTACCCAATCAGAATTAATTTGTTGCAGACCATAATTGCATTGTATTGCAAAGGTGTCAAATTTGCGTTTAAATATTTCTACTTGAGGATAAGACGCAACAATTTCTAACGTTTCATCCGTACTATAACTGTCAATGACGACGATATGTTTTGCCCATGTGAGATGTTGGAGAGTGCGTTTAATATTGACAGCTTCGTTATAAGTGATAATGAGAGGAGTAATATTTTTCAGCATTTATGGTTTTCTCGCTTCTAAAATCGCCGTATGTGGGTATTCAATATCTGATTCATGTTCCAGTGAGAGTACTTGTGAATTAATACCTAATTCTGCAAGATTCGTTTCTTTGCTAGGTAAACAAAATTGGATATCTACAAATCCAGCTTTTTTAGCCAACTCAGATAAATAGCTTTCATCTAAGGCTGTTAAATGTTCTCCACCGCAGAAAATAAAATTCATCAACTTACCGCCAATACTGTCTCTAGTTTCCGGAAAGTTAGAAAACCAAGTATAATCTTTTTGCACAAATTTATGACAAGCATTTCCTAAATGAGGTACACCAATTCTGATTCCTCCTCTAGGAGCAAGAGCTTTAAACATTTCTGCAAACTTATTTGCTAAAAGTTTATCTGGTAAATGTTCAATAACATGGTGAGAATAAAATATATTAACTGATGCATCACGAAAAGGCAGAGGATGATGTAAGTCTGCCCATAAATCAATCTTGGATGTGATAAAATTAGCATCCAAATTTACCCAACCTGATAAATAATTTCCTTGTCCAGGCCCAAGATGAACTTTTAAGCCTGATGGAGGACATTTAAAAGTTTTATAAAACCACGCACTAGAGCGCATGGGGTATTTTAGCAGGGAGTAATAAGCTGATTTTAAGGAGCGGGTAATCATAAGATATTTGGAAAATTTATGAGTGTTTATCAACTGAATAATGATTGAATTAAAATAGTCTGAACAAGTGCGATTTACAACAGTAAAAAAAGACAAAAAAGACTGAATTTAGCTATGGTTTTCTCAACAATAAAAATCCCCAACTTATGCAGAAAGTAAGGGATTTATTTCATAACTATTTAAACTAAATCTATTTTTTATAGCCGCTAATATTTATTGCTGTTTTTCTTCGATTGCTTGCTGATAAAGTGCGAGGTATTGTTCAATCATTTTCGTGACATTAAATCTTTGCGAATTCATTATTCCTTTTGTTTTGAGTGTTTCTAACATTGGTAGGTGAGCAATAATTGTTGATGCTGCTTCTTTCGGTTTATCTGGTTCTAGATAAATTGCTGCTTCTCCTCCCACATCATTCATAGGAGGACGGTTGGATGTAAAAACAGGACAACCACAAGCTTGTGCTTCAATAATCGGCCAGCCAAACCCTTCATAAAAAGAAGGAAACAAGAAAAACGCTGCAGTGGAATACAGAGAATTTAAGCTTTCGTGATCAATGTTAACCAACTCTATTACTTGTTGATTCAGGTTATGCTTTTTGATAAATTGATGCATTTCATCAGTCATGGGCTTCCCAACCATAACTAGGTGAAATTTTGGCTGTTTTAACTGCAGTGTTAAATGATAAAAAATTGCGAGAACTCCCAAGCGATTTTTATACCAATGATTAGCACCTACATGAAGAATAAATTGATGATTTTGAGGAATCCCCAAACCCTGTAAATATTGCTGAGATTCTATCGCTCTTTTAGGGGTATAGGGATAGTTTAAGCCCATAAAAATCACGGTTACAGCAGACTCTGACAAAGAACTCAAACGGAAAATGTCACTTTTAGTTTGTTCAGAAACACAAGCGACTTTTTGCGCTTGGTTAAGTCCCTTCATAATCATCTGCTGTAACTTTTTACCAGTCCATCCTGGACGATGTTCTGGAAACTCTCCTAAACCAGCGCGAATTGGTAATAAATCATGACATGTGACAACATGGGGTATATTCTGCAAGTATTTTGTATAAACTGCATTGCCATGATCGCATATATGCACAACATCAGCCCAAGATAATGCTGGACGTAGTTGTGCGGGAAACAACCAAAATTTATCAAGATAACCTAACCATTTCAGCAAAAATTTAGGGGCAAAAGGAAGCTTACCAAGCCTGATATTTGGGCGAATAACACACACTTGATGCCCATTTTGCGTCAGGTGTTTCTCCAGCATAGCCAAAAATATATCCATACTGGTTATTGCATCTGGCTGGTAATTACCTAACAACAATATATTCATTTTTTAGGATCAATGCTAGATTTTGATTTCCAATTCCATAAAAACCTTTTAACATTAATTATTGATTCAGCAGGGATGATATTTCTAGCTATACTTTTGCTAAGTACTTCTACAGTTTGGGGCAATAATTGCTTTTGTAAAGCTAAGATATCTTGAAGCGTCATTGTAGAGACTGAAGTGTTAGGAAAAGCTGGATAACTCCTCTTAAATCCAAATCCTAAATAATCCATTACTTCTGGAGTGAGATTATCGAGATATTCAGTATTCACTAAATTTTTTTCTCCGTGTCCAACATATTCACTACCAACTTGATCAACTTGAAAAAGCAAGGTAGTTCTGTTGTGATTATTATCTTGAAATGGTTCTGCTCTGTGGATTCCGTGAATATCACATAAGATGATACTACCTTTGGGCATGGGGAAAGTTAGGATATCTTTTTTGAATTTACTCTCGACATAACTATCACTAAGATAAACTTCATGGTCATATTTATAAGACCATTTGTGCGAGTCAGCTATATACTGAAAAGCGTTTTTGGTAACATCTGATAAGTAGAAAAGAAATAGTAAACCTGGCATATTATGCTTGCTAGATAATTGTTTACCATTTTGTAAATTATTATCTGTATGCCAAGGCATATGTGAGCTTTTAGAGGTTTGATAAATTCTATGGTTAGTTATTTTATAACTATCATTAAAATACCCCTTACAAATTTCCAAAATTTTATTAGATGTGATGATGTCATAAGCTTTTTTTGAGCTAGCTAGACAATGAGTTAAAAATTTTATCTGTTGAGCTATGACTACACCAACATCATTTTTATTTAACAAGATTTGCTCAAAGTTTATTTCTTCTAGCAACTCATCGATATATTGTTCGTTCAATGCGCTCTCAAAAGCGAAATATCCTTGAGTTTTTAGGCTATTAACTATTTGGTTTGTATCGAAATTGCTGAAATCTGTGTTGAACATTGATTACTTTTCCCTCTTAATTTAGCTTCATCCATAACAAATTGCTGTAGTGCGGTGCATTGAAAACACTGTACACTACTCGAAATCTGAAAACATTTTGGTAGAAGACATTTCTCTAGGAAGCTAACGTGTAAGCATTACACGCACTATTCTTTCTTTACAACCCTGAATAGCGAACTTGAAGTCGCTTACATCCTGAAATTTCCCAAACTACTGATGCCGTTGTTGGCTAAAAATACACACCCTCACTGGCAAGTATATCATGCTTAACTCTGTTTAATTAGTCGATAAAACCACTTTTTCGGCTGAAAATGCTCAAAAAAACTAAGATTTTAGATGTTTAGGCTTTTTCATAGGTTGTCATAAAAGTTCTTAAACATGTTGACTACAGGTGCGATTATAATGTGCTACATTAGTGTTTGCCTAGATATCAAAGCAAAATATTTTCTTTTATCAAAGCAAAATAACAGTTATTTAATAATTTATTAGTAGCGTTTAATTTCACAAACTAAGATGAATATGAAAAATGTTATCTTAGGACATAAATATTTTTTTCAGAGATAAAACATCTTGTCTATTTCTTTATAAAAATCTGAATAATTATGTGGTTTTAACCTAAATTAAAGAGAAAAATATCCTCTATTAATAGAAAAATTTCTATTGTTATTTGTGGTTTTATTTTCTCTAGTTTTCTGTTATTCATATCGCAGTATTTTTTAGTCGTAATCAAAATATGACTGGGGTATAAAACTTTGTCTTTGGCTGGCTTTGGATAGATATACTCGGTTAACAATCTTAATTAAGATTATTGATGTAACTGTACTACCTACAACTTCAACGAAGGAACCACCTGGATTAATCATTGCTATTCCTGGGATGAACCAGGAAGCAAATCCTACCCAATTACCGTTAACCAATTTGTATGCAGATATAATGTCAATGATTCGGATTATAGTCCCAAGAACTAAGAATCCCAAGATTACTCCTGATGAACCAAAGTTGAGATATAACTCTAAAACTGAGCCAACACCGACACTCGTTCCTAAAGCAAACTTAATACCCGTGTAGCGACTAACCAAATCGCCACTACCCGCAGTAACTGGCTTATCTAGCCATAGAATACGAGGAACTATTGCTATTGCTGCTTGTTCTAGAGTTTCGCCGTGAGCATAATCAACCATACCATCGGAGATATACCTAGCTGCTTTTCCTACTAAGCCATTTTGGTTCATTCGCAAATCAATTAGTTGCAAATGCTTTTGATTGAAGGGATCAAATATCTCGAAGTTTGTAGCTGTTTGCTGTAACTGTTCAACTCTGGTTTGAGCACTTTTTTCACCCCAAACTGTAGCACGAATTTCGTGGCGATCGCGCAGATAATTAACAAAAGTAGAAAAACCTAATAAAACAACTAATAACCCAATTAATATTATTTGCCATCGGGGACGATAAAAAGTAAACGTAAAGACCAAGACAACTACAGTTCCAGTCGCACCAAAACCGAAAAACCCTGCAGTTAATGTAGTAAAAAATGGTAAAGAACAGGCGATTATTAATGCTACTAAAAAAGCCAATTTATTGTCCATGAACCAAGCTTTCCAGCAAGCTAGACACAAACCTACAAGTAAGTAAAAAATACCTAAGTTACCTAGAGCTGCAAAGCTAGGTAATTGGGAGAGAATTGGTGATAAAACAAAGACGAAAATTAGCCCTAAAAAAATGTAAATTTTATCAAGTTTTACGTTAGGCTGGCGAGGAAGTTCATATAGCCAGTTAGGCTGAAAAATATTCAGAATTATTGGCGCTAGAATAGTAGTACCAAATCCAAATCCCATAACACCATAAACACTCTGCTGAAAACCTACAATTACATCAGTTGGTGTGATGAAATTAAACGGTGGTTTGTACCAAGGTAAAGCATAAATCATACCTCCAAACCAATGAATAATAGATAAATTGAGTAAAAAAAGTAGTGGTAAACCTACACTAGGAAATTTTTTGCTCCATTGATTGCCAATTACTAAACATATCACAACCACCCAAATAAATAGCCAAAAAATTAACCATTGTTGCTCTAAATTTAGCATAATCTAGTATTTTTTAGATTGTTTTTAGTAATTTATAAAGTAATTTAATTTGTTTTTGATAGAGGATTTCTCCTATTTCTTTATCATTTTCTTTAGCAAGCACAAATTTATAAGCTTTGTCGCCTAACTGAGAAGTTATTCCCCTATTTTTATATAAAAATTCTATTTTTTCGGCAATTTGATCACTATTAAATGGCTCGATTATAAAACTAAATTCTTGATTGACAATTAAGTCTTTAGCTCCAACATTTTCGGTGATAATTACGGGTAAGGAGTTAGCCATTGCTTCTATCACCGCCATTCCAAAACCTTCATCAACTGAAGGTAGGCAAAAAACATCACATTGCTGATAAAATTCATTAATGTTATTAAAGTAATGCGAAAAAATTTCCACATTATTGAGAGTATTGAGATATTCGCAAATAATGGGAGATTGTTTAAGTTCATGTTCTGATGCTCTCAGTAAGAGCTTGGCATTAGGTAGGTTTAGCTTTTTCCATGCTGCTAATAAATAAATAAACCCTTTTCTTAATAATGATCCACCAAGCATACCCACCACAAAATCATTTTTTTCTTGTCTTGTTTTTGCTGGTGGTAAAGATATTTTGTGGTCTAGTTCAGCAATAAAAATTTTATTGGCATGATAGCTGTGCTTTATAAATGAATTATATGTATATTTTGAAGGCACAACAATAAAATCAGCAAGCTCATATTCAGCAGTGCTTCTATTAATCCAAGATTGACTTTTAGGAATGTATTTAATTTTTAATTTTTCAGCTTCTTGTTCAAGAATATTCTCTTGAAATAAAATGTGTGGACAAGAGCGTTCTAAAACAAATTTACTACCAGCTAATTTAGCTTTTTGAGCGGATTTTAATGAATAACCAGCCCAGCCATATAAAACATCACATCGTTTCATTAAGAGTGATGCTAAATTATCAAATAATATGGCTTCCTGTTCAGAGAATTTGCTTAAATTAATTTTAGTCAGGCGCTGGATAATTGCAGCGATTAGAGGGACAAAATTTATTTGGTAGTTTTTAGCATCTATGCCAAATTTATTTCTAGTTGCTGATGTGTAGATGGTGAAATTTTCTCCTAGGGACATCAAAGTTTTGGCCAGTAAAGGTGCATGAAATGAGCCGCCGACCAGAATATTAGTTTGCATAATTATGTTAAAAAATGAGTTAAATTAAGTTACAAACAACTACTTATTTTAGTTTCCTGTTAAAGACAATATTGTTTCTAGACGATGTTTATAAGTGTGTCGATTTTGGGTAATCAATGCATGAGCATTATCTGCTAGCCGTTGACGTTCAGCGTCGTGATTGAGTAACCATTGAGCTTTTTTTACCATCTCAGGAATTGTATTGAAATAAACGACTGCTTTTCCTTCTTCTCCAAAAATTTCTCGATGTTCTTGGGTATCTTCAGTGAGCATACAGGTTCCTATTGCGGGAACTTCAAAAGTTCGCATACAGTTTCCATCTCTATTAGCTTTGCGAACCAAACAAAGAGCAATTTTTGCAGAAGCGATCGCCTGACGTAATGTGGGAATATCAGCTAACCCGCGAGTATATGCTTTTGTTTGCGGATATTTTTCCCAATAACCACCATAGAGGTTGACGTTGATTTTTGACTCAATCAGCGCTGAGATATATTTAATGCGATCGCTATCAGCACCACCAGCAAATACCACATCGCAAGTATAATGTTTTTGTGCTGTTGAATTTAGGGAATTTTCGGAGTAAAAAAACTCAGGATCAAACCCAAAAGGTAAATAATGAACACTCGCACATCCTGCTTTTAAAAGCTGATGAATATTGGCACTCCGGGGAGAAAAAATCATATCATAATTAGGCAATGCTTGTAAAAACCAAGCAGCATAATGGGCTGTATTCCAAGGGTCATCTGTGAGGAAATTAATTTTTTTAATGCCCATATTTCCTATCTGCTGTAATGCTTGTTTGTTAATAGGAGCAATACCAGTAGTCAAAAGTAAATTCGGTTGAATAACTAAACATTTCTCCACAACTTGTTGACTAAAGGCTTGCAATTTTGATGGATATTTTCCTCGTAAATACCAATTAATTCTTTGCAGCCACATCGGCGCGCTATAGGCTGCTTCACTCACTAAAAAGCTAGGATTTAAATCCAGAGTTTGAGCAGCTTTTAAAAAAGCGCTTCCTATATGTGTTCCATGAAACAAGCCCACAATTAAAAGTTTCATGCTATGACTTCAGTATAAGCTTTGGCAATACCTTCTGCAGCCTTAACCACAGAATAAGCACTCACTTGTTGGCGACACTGTAAGCGAATATCATATCTGTGAATCAATGATAACGATCGCTCAATAGCTTCAGATAAACTTAAAGCCGAATCTGTCTCGAAAATATCTCCAGTCACACCAGGATTCACCAAATCAGGCGCACAACCAACAGCCTGAGATACAATCGCAGGTAAACCGTGATGTAACGCTTCATTAACAACCAAACCCCAAGTTTCAGAATATTGACTTGGTAATATCAATAAATCAGCCGTATGGTAATAGCGACTAAGTTGAGTTTGGTTTTGAAACCCTAAAAAATGAGTTGTTACTGTTGGTGAACTTCGGGAAAAATTTTCTAAACCTGTTTTTAACTCTCCGTCTCCTAAAAAAAGAACTGCTATTTGAGTGCGAATTTCTGGAGATAATAGTTTAACTGCTTGCAAAAGTAAATCTGGTCTTTTTCTACTACTAAGTTTGCCAGAAAAAAGCAAGACAATTTGCTTTTCAGAAATGCCTAAATTTTGACGTGTTTCTTGACGCAGATATGAGCGAGCCACCTCATTGCAGTGAAAAGGACTCGTACTAATGCAATAAGGGGAAAAAATTAGTTGCTGATCTAAACATCCTAGGCGTTGAAAATGAGCTTTGGAGTGTTGACCAATATAAAGTAACTTAGCGCATCTGCGGTAAGTCCAACTGAGAATTGAATCTCGTAGCTTCGCCTTGATTAAACTTCGCTTTCTTGCATGGTCAGTGGTTTCTCCGCGAAAAATAATAGGATATTTATCTCTGCAAGCATGATAAAAAGCTGCTCGATAAAGACGATGATTATAACCTGTTATCAACAAAGCTTGTGGTTTGGTTTTTTGCAATGCTGTTGTCAATCCTTGCTCATAAATTGTCTCTAGAGATTGCATTCCGCCATTTTTTACTTGAGATAAAAAATGTGATGAATATCCCGACAGCAGGTCAATATCCCAAGCAAATTTTGTGCCAAATTCTTGGTCTTGATACCCCACAACACTAAAATCTGAACCATAAATGACCGTTAGCGGAATATTAAATTGACTGCTGAGAATTTGATATACAGGTGCCCGATATTGAATTGGATGTGTTTCAATAACTGTCAGCATGATGTTTGTAAGTATTTGTGAGATAAATTCACTAATTAAAATTCCTCGCCCACAAGAGAACAAAGAATTTGATAATTGATCAGATTTATTTTTTTTTGCTTAAGTTACTTTTCCCAATATTTGTTCAACAAAAAGATCTGCTATTCGAGACCAAATGCGATAGCCATTGGTAGCTTTTACTTGCTCTTTTTGTAACCACTGATAGTTTTGTTTGCGGAATTTTTCTACATCGCACTTCTCAGCCGCAGCCAGGGTCGCAGAGACATCAAAATTAAAATCTGCTGGATCAATCCATCTGGCTCCTGGCAAAATTGTATTCTTCACCGTTGTGTGAGCATGATATATAGGTACACATCCGGCTCGCACTGCGTTAACGAATTTTTCTGTAAAATAGTATGGCAAAGATGAGTTTTCAAAACAAACTACTCTTTGATAGTGTGCGAGCAAATTTACTTGTTCAGAAAAGCGCCAATCGCTTTTAATTTGACCACAATAATTCGATGGTTGACAAGGTTTAGACCATGGCCAACGCCGAAAGTTTTTCCATGAATTAATATCGCCAAATAATTCAACATTGGGATGAAGAATGAATGCGTTACGAAGTCTGGCGCCAGAGCGAAACCACCATAATCGCCCACCAAAATTTGTAACAACCGCGATCGCAGAGTTTTTGCGCTCGCACGGTGCGGACAGCGTGGCTTCACCGTAGTGTGTTGGTGAAGGTAATCGAAACTTTGGATTAGGGTTTGAGTGATGCAAAAATTCATGCTCACCGAGATTCCGTAAAGCTGTTTTAAATAATGGAGTGCGGAACATGCTGTGTGAAAGTGGTTCATCTAAATACCATGCGCGTGAACCGCGATAGCACAAGAATTCACGAGTAATCGTACCCCAAGCCAATAAGCCATCGCTATCTTTTAAAGGAATCGCCGGATCAAATTCAATGCGTGGATCACTCCAATTTGTCGGTTTAGGTGCTCCAAGAAGATGGATTTTGAGCATTAACTTTTTTTAATTGTTAATCAGATGCAAGCAAAAAGGGGATAATTAAAAATCAGATAATTTATCAATTATTTTGATAAATTGTTGTTCATAATTCCATTCATCTAAGATACGTTTTCTACCGCGATCGCCCATTGCTTTCATTTCCATTGGATGTGACAAATACCATGCCAAATTAGTAGCAATACTTTCTGGATCAAGAGGATTACAAGCAAACCCATAACCCGGTTCTACATACATTTGCTTCCATTCAGGTATATCTGAAACTAACAGTGCTAACCCACAAGCGAGGTAGTCGAAGGGTTTGTTAGAAGCGCCAACCATGTATTGCATATTCATGTCATTGCTATCTGTCGGCATAAATGCCAACCCTACATCACATTCTCGACACCATTTCAAAAGTTCATATCTAGGCATAGCAGCCACAAACTCAACTTGGTTGCTAACGCCAATTTGATCAGCTATTTCTTTTAAGTGTTGCATATAGTTGAGATAGCTGAGTGTGTCATAACCAATGATACGTAATTTGACTGTATTCGGCAGTAGTGCTAAAGCTTGAAGTACAGTTACTGGTAGTCGAGATGGCACAATTGAGCCGTGATATAAAATTTGTAATCCACTTCTTTCAAAAAATGGACGCTCAAGATTCGCCTCCGCTTGAGCAGGACAATTCCATACACAAAAAAGCTTGTGTTGAGTGCTGGTATCTAAAGCAAATTTTTTAACCCGTTCTTGATTCGGCAGAATGCATATTTTAGCTCTCTTTGCTAACCATTTTCGAGCAGTTAAACACAATTGAATGAACAAACTGTTAGCTGTACTGTTATGTGAGTCGTGTTCATGATAAACAACATTAATGTTAGGTAAAAAACTCAATATCACAGCTACAGGGCAAGATAGCAAATCAGAAGCATATACCCATTGTGGTTGCCAAATTAAAGTTGAAAACAATACCCAAAAACCAAATTGTAAATAATGCAATTTCTGTCGCCAACCAGCCGGACAAGATGGCATTAATTGCACTGTGATATCAGAATTACATGGCAGACATAAAGCCGATAAACCAAATACATCAGTGCCCATAAATAGCACCTCCCAACCTTTTTTTGCAAAAATGTGAGAACTATGCTCTAAAGGTGGATAACCTGCAGGGTTGGTGTATTGAACGTAGATGATTTTTTGCTTATTGCCCATTGTGTTATTACTTTATCTCTGGAAATTGGTAAATTTTAGCTTTGTGTAGCGAATTGCTTTTGATTATTTAATATCTCCGGAGATAAAGCACATATCATTAGATTACCGTATTGAGGATTGGGAGGAACAACTGTAAAATTCATTGGCTCTAAATCTTTTTGGAACTGCTCAATTGAATATCCATCATGCAATTCCGCAATAATGAGTTTGACGTTTTTTAACCACTCATTTTGCTCACTAAATAGCTGTTTTTCTGCGCCTTCAATATCTACTTTTAAAATATCAATCGTGTTTAACCCGGATAATTGCATAATTTCCGTCATCGTATAACTACGAACAATTGTTTCTTCACTTGAGTTATTATCGAGATACCCTCCCCAACTCCACGGGGAATTACAAAACTTTAACTCACCTGAAAAATTACTCACAGCACCTTCAATTACTTGGGCTTGGTTACATTGCTCTAGCCATGATACATTTCGTTTTAATACTGAAAAATTACTCGTTGAAGGTTCAACTAAAACATATTTAGCTTGAGGAAAATAAGTTGTAAAAAAGAGCGAAGTTATGCCCACATTAGCTCCCAAATCAACAATGCATGTTGCTTCTTGTAACCAAGATTTAGGTATGTGGTAACAGCCATCAAGAAATATTTCATATAAAACAAATAAATCACCAGCATATGTCCTGAGCCATAAATCAGTACAATAGCTGCCTATTTGAACTTGATAAGATTCAGGAGCTAACTGCTCTAATGATGGCGTAATATTTAAAGCATTATTAATATGAAACTGTAATGTAGCTATAGCCAGCCTCAAACTGCTATGCAAATTGGCTCCCATTTGGAAACACAAGCCGAGTTCTTGAAAGTAATGTTCAAGCTTTTGGACGAAAAATTTTTCCTGTAATAATTTATTCAACATAATCAACTCCTTGTTGATAGACTAGTTTTGTAATACGGCGTGATAAATTGACAGCATCTGATCTGCTACTGTTTCTATTTTTTGAGGAGGCTGAATACCAGATTTAAGCTGCGGTATTAGAGCCTTATTTAGGCATAGTCGCTGTAGGGCTTGACTCCAAGCAGTCACAGAATTGGGTTCTACTAAAAGACCGTTGACCTCAGACTGAATCAGTTCAGAAATACCACCCAAGTTAGAACCGAGTATTGGAATTCCAGCAGCGAAAGCTTCCAACACTACCATCGGCCCTGTTTCTAACAATTGAGATGGAACAGCCAACAAATCATAGCCTTTTAAGGTTGTGATCACTTGTTCAGATGGTACTGGAGGTTTAAAAGTAATACGTGAGTTGTTGATAGCTAAAGTTTGCAATTCCTGTTGATATGTATTACTATTGGTACTTTGAGAAACGCCATAGATATCTAAACTAATTGGTAATTCAGGTATTGTTTGCAAGGCGGTGATGAGAATATGAATTCCTTTAGTGGGATCAAGCCTACCCAAGAAAGCAATTTTGAGAGTTGAAGTATTATTATGCGAGCAAAAATTGAATTTTTCAGGTAGGTTGTGACACACTCCCTGACGAATAACGCTAATTTTATCTGATGGAACATGATTGAGTAATAAGATATCCTTGACCCAGTTGCACACCGCAACTATATGATTAGCTTCAGAGAACATTGCATGTAGGGCTTCATGGCAAAGACTCACTAATTTCTTCATCCGTAAGGCTGTCCATACTCCCCCTTGTAAATTCCAGCCACCTAGCCAGGCTCCTAATTGGGACGGTAGATGAGTAATTGCTTTAGCGCTAGTTTGATCTAGTCCCAACCCTTGTAAAGTACACTGGGTGCAAGTATGTAAATCTAGTTTGCCGTCGCATATCTGCGTTCCCCATTGCATCAATGTTCCCCGTAAACAGCTGACTGTGGGAGTATGGTAGGTAAACACTACGGGGATTCGCCGTTGTTTGAGAGTTTGTACTAGCCGCAGGGAAATGCTACTGGTGAAAGCATGAACATGAACGATGTCAGGCTGTTCGGTTTCGATCATAAGGCTGAACTCAAAAGCAGCTTGTGGATCTCCTGTTGCATAAATTTCCTGGAGATGTTTGATTTTGTTCGCTACTGCAAAACGGCGCACCTTTAGCTGGTTATGCATATATGATTGACTGACTTCTCCAGGAGCTGCTATTAAAATTTCAATTCCTTGTTGTTGTAGATTATGGGACAAAGCCTCAACGTAGATTTCAGTACCGCCTACAGGATCAGGATAGAAACAGAAAGGGACTTGAATGATTTTCACGTTAGTAGAATAGTTGAAATGGAAATTTTATTTGGCAAAAATTCGTTTAGCACGACGATAAGTTAAAGCGATCGCTTCAGCTTGTTCATAACCAAACCATTTGGAAAGCTGTTGCAGAGCTTTTGGTTTTGAAGGCTGATATTGTGGATTGAGGTGATGAATTTTAGCAAGAACTTGAGAAAATTTTAGGCGATCGTACTCAAAAAAGAATCGAGCTGTTTGTCCGTAAACATTCTCTAATGCGACACGTTGTTTATGCGTTAATCCACCATTTGCTTTCCATATTTCTTCTACTTGACAAGCATTGTGGAAACAATCTCGCACAAAACTAGCTAAATTACGGCGCGATAAACTAGTAGCAGTTATGTGAACTCGATAATTTGCTTGAACACCAGGTACATGAATAAATTTTCCCCCAGCTAAAGCCCCATCTAACAAAAAGCGAGCATCTTGAATAATTGGCAAAGTTTCATTCCAAGATCCAATCGCTTCTACAATCCGACAGTGGTAAAGTAAAGCTGCAGGTGGTGCCCAAAAGTCTGTCAACAATGCAATCTGTGGATTAGCATCAACATCCTCAATTTTTCTAGCAACAATTTTGCCTAAATAAAATTTGCCGTCTTTCGCTTCTTCTAAATATTGCCAGTCTGTATAAGCTATGTCAGCGTCGTTGTTCACTAAAGCTTTCACTTTTTTTTCTAAAGCATTGGCTGTTAAAATATCGTCAGCATCTAAGTATTGAATAAACTTACCTTTAGCTAGCATAGTACCTTGGTTACGTGCTGCACTTGCGCCACGATTTGCGCCAAAATTAGCTCTTATTCTCGAACCAAAAGAACGAATTACGCTAGGAGTATTATCAGTCGAGCCATCATCAATAACAATTACTTCTAAATCTTGGAAGGTTTGACTAAAAACACTTTCTAGAGTTTCAGTTAGAAATTTTTCGGCATTATAACAAGGCACAATTACTGAAACTAAGGGTGTTAATTCCATACTTATACCTGTGTTTTTGAAAAATTAAATAGTTAAACTAATTGTTAGGAAAATAAATTTTAGCTTTGCTTAAAAAATTTGTTTACCTATAAAATCTCGTAAAAAATTTGGTACGATTCGCCTATACCAAACTCCATAATACTCGGCAGTTTCTTGATTTATTATTTTGGAAATTAACCGATAGAGTCGATGACGATGTAAAAATTTTGGTCTGCCGAAATAACAAGCTAGTTCAAAAGCTTCCCGCGCTTCTTCATAAGCATTAATAGTGAAAAGTTGAGAACCTATTTTAGCACTGGCTTCTGCCATATCTGGGAGATATTTTGAAGGTAGTTGTTGCGATAACAAGCGAATTGATTTAATTGTTGAAGTCAAGCATAGCTTCTGGTTTTGGCTGTGACTATTGAGACGCAGACGCTGAATAATTAATGCTTCTGGTATCACCATATAAGTTGCACCTGTAGCAGCCAGACGGATATGAAAATCAAAATCTTCCGATTGAGGGAGAATTTCTCTAGTTAGATATCCTCCAATTTTTAAAGCTAGCTCTCTGCGAAAAGTTGATGATGGTACCAAAATAGAACCTGTAAAGCCAAATTGCACTAAGTCGCCAATATTTAATAAATTTTCGATACCCATCACTTTTTCAGATACTAGCTTTCCTTCCCTATATGAAGAGATTTCAGTTAGAATTATATCTCGCTTACTAGCTTCAATAACAGAGCGTACTTGCTGACACCAAGTAGGTTGAAATAAATCATCTGTATCCTGAAAATGAACATATTCACTCTGACTTAATTTCAGTAGCTGATTGCGTCCAAACGCTGGCCCTCGATTGGTTTTTCCTCTAATTACCTGAATAGCGTAGCCGTGAGGAATATAGTTTTCTGCGGGTGCAGGAGATGCATCATCATAAATGAGAATTTCTTCAGGAATATCAGACTGTTTTAGAATTGAATTTAGGCATTCTGTTAGTAATTCTTTTTCGTTATAATACGTAATTAAAACTGCAATAGAAGAGTCCATACAAAATATTTAAATTATTGAATATTCACAATTATATTTTAATTTTATAACTCCCTTGACGTCAGAAGAATATTTAAATATTGTTGTATTTTCATCTGTTGATAATTCTTCTTCTATCAAGAGATCCAGTATTTGGTATTTATCAATCCATCCATGTGATGTTTGAATTGCGAAACCTAATTTATAATGCCCAGCTATAAGGCATAGGTCTTTAATTCTACCCTGAAAATCTATAGTTTGGTTGGCATTTAATGAAATTTTTGCACCTTCTTTGTTGCCTATATCAATTAATGTTAACCTCGTCCCTGTGAGTGTGTATAGTAAAATTACTGCTGATAAAATATGACATGGTTCTTGTTGAGAACTAATTTTGAGGGAAAATTCCAATTCGTTATGATAAAAACTATAGCTAAATGATTTTAGTAGCAAATTCTTTGATATCAGCAGATTTTTTACACAATTAATACTGGAATCTATATTTAAGTGATTATATGAATGCATAATAGAATATATATCACTCTGTTGCTTAACTCTACCATTTTCTAATAAAATTCCTTGTGTGCATACAGTTTGAATAGCATCCATATTATGACTAACAAAAATAATCGTTCGTTTGTCATGTTTGCTGATATCTTCCATCTTACCTAAGCACTTTTTTTGGAACTGAGCATCGCCAACTGCTAACACTTCATCCACCACCAAAATTTCTGGTTCCAAATGCGCTGCGACTGCAAATGCTAACCGGACGTACATACCGGAAGAATAACGCTTAACAGGTGTATCTAAAAATTTTTCCACCTCTGCAAACGCCACAATCTCATCAAATTTATGTTTAATTTCTGCCTTACTCATCCCTAGAATTGCACCATTGAGATAAATATTTTCTCGTCCGGTTAACTCCGGGTGAAACCCCGTTCCCACTTCTAGTAAACTGGCGATTCTACCTTGAATATTGATGCATCCGGTTGTGGGTTCTGTAATTTGGCTTAAAATCTTTAATAAAGTTGATTTACCCGCTCCGTTGCGCCCGATAATGCCAACTCTTTCGCCTTGTTTAATCTCAAATGAGACATTGTTCAAAGCCCAAAAATCCTCACGGTCTGGATGAGATATTTCCTTACCAAAAGATTTAAAAAAGTTTTTACTTAAAGATTTTGCCTGATTACTGATAGATTCTCGTAAGGATTTATAAGTGCCTTGTCTCTCTGATTGATGATTAATAATGTACTTTTTTCCTAAATTTTCTACGCGAATAACTGTATCAGACACGTAATTCACTCCTCACTAAATTATGTCAGCAAATGTTCGCTCTGTTTTGCGAAAATACCAAATCCCACTTACTAGTAATAGGAATACTAATCCCAGAGAAAGCATAAATCCTGGCCAGTAAAGCTTTGATTCTCCACCTAAAATTGCCCACCGAAAGCCGTCAATTACACCCACCATGGGGTTGATTGAATATAGCAAACGTAAGTTTTCGGGAACAATACTGCTACTAAAGCCTACAGGAGAAATGTACAAACCGAACTGCATAATAAATGGGACTACATAACGAAAATCTCGGTATTCTACATTTAATGCTGCTAGCCATAGTCCCACTCCCATCGATGCAGCAAAAGCTATAGCAATGAATAATGGCAATGTAAGTATCCGCCAACTAGGAATATAGTTATACCAAGCCATTAATCCTAAGAGAATCATGCCAGAAATCATGAAATCTACAAAACTAACAATTACTGCACTAATAGGCACAATTAAACGGGGAAAATAAACTTTAGAAATTAAGTTAGCATTGCTGATTAAACTGCTACTACATTCACTTAAAGCATTAGCAAAAAACTGCCAAGGTAGCATAGCTGCAAATACTAAAATTGGATAAGGTACTCCGTCTGCAGGTAATTTTGCTAACTGTCCAAATACAATGGTAAAGACTACCATGGTGAGAAATGGTCGAATTAATGCCCAAGCTATACCAATTAATGTTTGCTTGTAACGGACTAAAATATCGCGCCAAGCTAAAAAGTAGAGTAGTTCACGATAGCGCCACATGTCATACCAATATTGATGATCTGTGCGTCCTGCTGCAATTATTAATTCGTGTTTGGGAATAATTTTTTGATTAGTCATAAATTATTAATTGAAAGATTAATACGTTAAACGTTTAATCTCCAAAATGGAAATCTTTGAGGCTGTGATTACTAAGCAGTCTTGCATGTCTGCGAGTAAATTCCCCTACAGAAGAGTTACCTTGAGGATTAATTACCCCTGCTACTTGCTGCCATAGTTGGTGTGGAGCTAATGTTAGTTCATAGGTGCGTTCATCGCGTTTACGGACGTGATACCATTTGGTTTGCTGACAGCGATCGCACCAAAATGCTTCTAACCATTCTCCTTCTATAAGTACTGTTGTTTGGTTTTTTACTAAAATTAATGCATTCCGCCGACTCATACCTCGCTGTTGCAATTGTCCTGCTCTATCGGCAAATAGTTGATATTTTTTACTCATGCTATGAAGATAGCAATTATGGAGCGGACAATATATATTCCGGCGTTTTGAGCGGTTACGATTTCGGTCACACCTTCTGAGCAATTCTACCTCCCACATCAACTAATAAACAATTTCCGGAAGGTTATGTTGGCAGGACTGAGATCAAAATGACCATCAAAGCCCGTTACCTAAATCAAGTACTTATTTATATAATTGCGGCAACAAAGAGACTTATTGCCGAAGTGAGAAAAAAGATGATGTATCAAGGAAACATATGAAATTTAGGCAATGATTGTTAGCTAGTTAATTATTGACATGACGCTCATTTGGGAGTAAGAACAATGAATTATTGTGTTTATATTTAAACAGATTGTTTAGTGAAAGTATCGCCAATGTGGCTGCTATTTTTATGAATTTTATCGTTTTCAGTAAAAACCTAGTTAACTGATGTTAATTCAAGATAAATTAAACATGATATAGCTATCTATAGCTGAGAATAAGCTTGATACTTGAGATTACATTAATTTACAGTTATTAACTTAATTAACAATCAATCATATGACTTAAATATATAAGAAAATGCCTGAAAAACAATTAAAAACTCTGCTAATAAACAAGCTAAAGCTAATGTGACATACGCACAAAAAAGTTTGATTGACTAATATTTAATTGGTGGCTATAGTTTACTGCGTATGACTTTGGGACATAGTTATCACCTCATCGGGTAATATTGCTTGCTGCAAAACATCAAAGTATTGTTGAGAAATAATTTTTGGTGTAAAATGCGATCGCAAATATTGACGCCCCGCTTTACCCATACGTTCTGCTAATTGGCGATCGCTACATAATAGACGAATAAATTGTGCTAAACTCTGACTATCGCCATTATCAAATGTACCACCACAATTCGCTTCTAAAATTAGCTGTCTTAAGTAGGAGTTTGGCGAACAAATTACCGCTATTGGTCGTCCAGATGCTAAAGCTGAATACATTTTGCTAGGCACAACTAAACTTTCACTAGATGCATCTACACTTACAAGTGACAAATCACAAGCTGTCAGGGAATAAGGTAACACTTGCTTATCTTGGTATGGCAAAAATAAGAAGTTATTTAATCCTAATGCCTTGACTTTAGTGATTAACTCATCACGCTTGGCTCCACCACCAATACATACAAATTGAATTGGTTCATCTTGTAGTTGCTTGGCGGCGGCTAATATAGTTGACATATCATGGCAACGCCCCATATTACCTGAGTAGAGAACAGTGAATTTTTTGACCAGATTATGTTTCCAAGCAAACCAATTTTCTTCTTTAGCAATAGGCATAATCCATTCAGGATCTGCCCAACTTTGAATCACAGAAATTTTATCTGCAATTTGCGGATATTTTGTTGCTACTTGCTGTTTCATCGCTGGACTAAGGACGACAATTCCCTTAGCATTTAGCCAAATTTGTTGATTAAGTTTTTGCCAACATTGTGTCATCCAGTTGCTTTTGGAGATTACCCCAAGAGCGATCGCTATATCCGGATAGAGATCATAAAGTATGCAGACATAGGGAAGTCGGAACAATAGATGGATAAGATATCCGATTACTGGCAAAAATGGAGGAGCAGTAGTTATTAATAATACATTGCTACGACGCCAAGCCCTGAGCATATATAGC
This sequence comes from Fortiea contorta PCC 7126, assembly GCF_000332295.1. GTDB lineage: Bacteria > Cyanobacteriota > Cyanobacteriia > Cyanobacteriales > Nostocaceae > Fortiea > Fortiea contorta. The sequence continues at coordinate 3,231,318 of NZ_KB235930.1, forward strand.
GCCGCACGCAGAGTATATAAGACTCCATTGATAGTTTTACCACGAATTCTTCCTCGCCAAAGTTGAGCAGTGCGTGATCTTTGAATTCTGACTCTGTCTAAATGTTCTACTGCTGGTGCTAGGGAAGATTGAAATGCATATCCTGGTTGACTTGTGAAGACCTCAATATCTATTCCTTGTTGGCTTAAGTTTTTCACGAGTTCATCTATTAACTGTCCCGTGGCCGCATAGTCTGGAGGAAAAAATTGAGTGATTACAGACAACTTAATAGATTGCTGAGTTTTTATAGCATGTTGTTCCCTTGTTTCTAACCGATTTGAAATGGATTCAAGCAATTTTTGATTAATCCATTTGTTAAGTCTCATCAGCTGTATCCTATGTATTCTATTTACTAGAGAAATCTCATGTCGGATGATATGAATTAAGAAATGACTTGGGATAATCTATATGGCTGTTGCGTTAGCTTACCATGTTCTCTATTCATGGTTTATTGGACAAACGGTGCTTTTGTAAAGTCCGATTGCGCTCTTAATTAATGTATTAATCAATCACTGTACACACCTTACTTAAGGCTCACAAATTTAGTTGTCAGCCTCGCTCGTAATCCCAACGATTAATACAAAATTTTACTCAGTGAATTTTGGAGATTTGGTTATTTTAAAGTAGAAATTAGCTAAATCAGCAAAATCATGAGCACCAAAAAATAGTTTTTGCCACGAAGATGGTTCACACGACAAGCTACCCTAAAGACTTCCAAGTAATTTTCCTCAATTTCTAAGGTGGATAAAACATTAACCACAACTTTTAATTACCATCCACTGAGAAATTGGCAGTATCTGAGTGAATCGAAATTGAGATATTACTGAATTATTTTTTGGATTACATGTACTTTTGACTTGAATACTAAGCTTTTACTTTCCGATTACATGCAATTTGGTTTCATAATATCATTTTTCAACTTAGTGTGAATGCTTTATACAAAATTCATGCAACCAATATTTTGTTTGACAAATTCTTTATAAATCAAACAGTTTAATCTAAGTAAATAAAAATAATATTATAAAAACTAATACTTTAAGCAACCATATTATTGCTGAACTAAATATTTTTCAATCTATTCTTTTGCTTACAGACTGGGATTTTAAGCACAGAAAATAAAAAATCATTTAAGCTCGTACAGCAATTGGACACTAGTTATTTTTATAATTCTTGGATGATGAATTTAATTCATACCATAGGAATAGTTAGAGTCAATCCTACTTTAATTATATGTTTATCCTCTGCCTAGGGAAAGAAAACTTGTAAGCCTTTAATTAGATAGACTTATTGAATTATGTCTAAAAAAAGACTAAATATCTCATGAAAAAATAATAATCTTTTCCAGAAAATCTTAATTATGCAACCAGTATTTAGATTAAAAGAATAATAATTTTTAGACATATTTCTGCATGGATATCAGCAAATTTTATCTAATTTAAATACCTAATTAATAGATGATTGCTTTTATGCTTCCATATCTTTGTCTTCTGTCCAGTGGCAGATATAAACTATGAAATTTTTAATAGAGCGCAACTATTATTCAAACAAAGTTAATCATATATTAAAAAAAATACTGTCTTCTATCCCAAGAATGAAGTATTTAATTTTCTAGTTAGTAGGAGCTTACTGTAGGCTAGGTTTATGCACGAGTTTGTGAGAAGCGATGAGCACAATTGATTAACTTTGTCGCGGATGTTGTTAACACTCTTGAAAAGAATATCGAACTATGGAGAATCATTACTCTCGCATTTTCAATCACAATCACCAAAGCAAACTTCCCCTTAAATTTGTTGACGAGCCAGCTTTAACACCGCTTGATTATCCCAGAGATGATGGAAATGTTCGAGAATTTATAAGTATGCTGCGGCGGAGATCGCTAATAATTATTGGTGTAACTACTGCTGTGATGATAACTTTCGTTCTCAACATGAAACTGAGCCAGCAAACACCAGAATATGAAGGTAATTTTCGACTCTTAGTGGAACCTGTTAATGAAGATAATAAAGCATTAGAGATAATTAAAGAAACTAATACAGGACAGACTAATCTGGACTATGAAAGTCAGATACAGGTGTTGAAAAGCCCAGAAATAATGGGTAGTATAATTAAAAAGGTACAAGTTCGTTATCCAGATATCAATTACGATTTTCTACTTAAATATTTAAAAATTACTCGTTTAAATGAAACTAAAATTATACAAGTTAGTTATCGCAGTCAAGATTCCCAGCAGGTGAAATTTGTTTTAGACACTATTGCTAAAGATTACATCAAATATAGTTCAGAGAAACGACAAAGCAAATTGAGTCAGGGAATTAATTTTGTCGAAAAAAAATTACCATCTATCCAAAAACAAGTTGATTCTATCCAACAAGAACTACAAACATTTCGACAAAAATATGATTTTTTTGATCCTGAAAATCAAGGCTCACAAATTGCTATTCAATTCAATTCTTTATCTGAACAGAGACAAAAAATAGAGCAAGAGTTAGCCCAGGCTCGTGCTAATTTTACTAGCCTCAAACAAAAAGACGGAGAAATAGCGGCGTTGAATAACGCTGCACTATATCAGCAATTGTTAATTCAGGTACACCAATTAGATACGCAAATTTCTAGCGAATCTAGCCGCTTACAACCAGAGAATCCAACTATCCAAACATTACAAGAGAAACGAGAAAGCTTATTACCGTTACTTAATCAAGAATCACAGCGTTTTTTAAATGTCAAGTTTGCAGAAATATTAACTCAGGTACAAGCACTAGAATTTCAAAGTCAACAGCTAGCGAAAATAGAAAAAATTTTAGAACAAAAACGCAAGCAATGGCCGGTTTTATCACGACAGTATGCAGAATTACAGCGAAAATTACAAACTAGTACTGAGAGTTTAAATAGGTTTCTATCTATTCAAGAAAACCTGCAAATACAGATATCACAAACAAAACTTGGTTGGCAATTAATTCAAGCACCAGGACAACCACAAAAAGCCATTTTTGTTGCAGGTATAGCTAGGAGTTTGTTATTAGCATTGGGTACAAGCATAGTTTGTGGAATTGGTGTTGCTTTGCTGCTTGAGAAAATTGATCGTACTCACCATAGTATCCAAACTTTAAAAAAACAACTTAAATTTCCATTATTAGGAAATATCCCCTTTGAAAAGCAAATTACCAATAACCAATATCGAATTTTCTCCAAAAAAATTCGCAAAATTAAGTCAAAAAATACACCATCGACAATTATTCCTAAATTAACTGTCATTCCCTATCAAGATTACAAAAACTACTCACCAGAGTTTTTAGAAGCTTTACAAGTGCTGTATTGCAATCTACAATTACTTGAGAGCGATCGCTCCATTCATTCTCTAATTATTAGTTCTGCAATGCCTCGTGATGGTAAGTCTACAATTGCTTTGCATTTAGCGCAAATAGCTACAGCCATGGGACGACGAGTACTATTAGTAGATGCTAATTTACGCCAACCTATAATTCATAAATTACTAGGTTTAAATAATTCATGGGGACTGAGTAATTTAATTACTAGTAACTTACCAGTTGGGGAAACAATACAACAATTGCCAACGCTCAATCAATTATCTGTGATTACCGCCGGTGCCATCACATCAGAACCAATAAAGTTGCTTGCTTCGTCCAATATGAAGCAGATAATGGCAGATTTTCATGACAATTTCGACCTAGTAATTTATGATACTCCCTGTTTATCTGGGCTGGCTGACGCTAGTTTTTTAGCATCTAACACTGATGGTATTTTGTTAGTTGTGAGGATTGACAAGACAGATTCGACAATTATAGAACGTGCTCTTGATCATCTGAAAATTGCCTCTGTGAATGTTTTGGGCGTTGTTAGTAACGGACAAAAGGGTAATTCCCACAATTATTAATTAAGTCGAAAAGTGGGAATAAAGAAGGCAACAGGCAATGCTTAATTATTACATTGCCCCTTGCCTTTTTCTTGACAAATAACCATTAACAAACTTACGTTAGTTTCATTTGGTCGCCTTTTTAAATCTGAAGTTAATTGTTAATCCCTGCTGGATAAGAGTTTGTTAGTACTAACCAGCACAACAATTAACAATATTAGCTGAATTTGCCAAGGTGCTACGACTAAACTAAAAATCAGACTAATAACGGCAAATACGCCAATTAGACAGGCTATTTCGTCATGAGATTTTCTCACTAAATAGCCAGTAATTAAACCAGCAAAAAGCGTGACCAAAAAAAACAAAGGCATGTTTACAAACCTCTGAAATCAAAGGTATAGAGTTGATATAATCGGATTGAAATTGTGGTTAATTTTACATTAAGTTAGAATTAAAACGCAATCCGCTATATATAATAGCAGCGCACAGAGGTAGATTTGCACAACATCTTATCCTAGCAATAAGACAGTAATCTTGCATAATACCTTAAGAAGTAGCTTTTTCCAGACTTTCGATGCTGAACATTCCTGAATTATTGGCAACTGAACTCAACCTCAAACCCTATCAGGTGCAAAACGCGCTGGAACTTTTAGCGGAGGATGCAACAATTCCCTTTATTGCACGTTACCGTAAAGAGCGCACTGGTGAGATGAACGAAGTCCAATTGCGTGACTTGTCAGATAAGTATAATTACTTAAGAGAATTAGAAGAACGAAAAATAGTTATCTTAAATGCGATCGCCACACAAGGTAAACTGAGCGACGAACTGCAAGCTAAAATCGCATCCTGCCTGCAAAAAACTGAACTTGAGGACTTATACTTACCCTATCGAGCCAAGCGCCGCACCCGCGCCACAATCGCCAGGGAGAAAGGATTAGAACCCCTAGCGGAGTTGATTAAATCGCTGAATGTAAAGAATCCGGTGTCAGCGACTCTCGAAACCGCAGCCGAAAATTACGTTTCTCCAGAAAAAGCAGTTAAAACAGCCGTAGAAGCACTCAAAGGTGCTGCCGACATTTTAGCGGAAGAAGTAGCAGAAAAAGCTGAGTTACGGGCATATATCCGTGAATACATGCACGAAACAGGGGTATTTGTCTCTCGCATCAAAGGCGATTATCCAGAAGGGACAACAAAATTTGAAATGTACCGTAACTATCAGAATCGTGTGAAAAATATTGCCCCTCACAATATATTGGCATTGCGTCGAGGAGAAACTGAAGGCATATTAAACTTTGAAATTTCCTTTGACGAAGATGTAGTACTTTCCTATTTAGAATCCCAGGAAATTAAAACCAAAGTTAAAGCAATTCGTGACTTTTATCAAACCATGCTCAAAGATGCATTCAATCGGTTGATGAAAGCGTCCCTCATGGGAGAAGTTATAACCGAAAAGAAAGCCTATGCTGATGTTGAATCTATCAAAACCTTTGAAACAAATTTACGGGAATTACTATTATCTGCACCAGCGGGAATGAAACCCACCCTCGCCATTGACCCAGGGTTTAGAACTGGATGTAAAGTAGCAGTACTAGATCAAACTGGTAAATTTTTAGAATATCAAGCAGTGTTTCCCCATCAAGCAGCTGAACAACGCACAAAAGCCGCGCAAACTATCAAAAACCTGATTGTAAATTACCAGATTGAATTAATAGCGATCGGTAACGGTACAGCCTCCCGTGAGACAGAAGAATTTGTCTCCCAAGCGCTACAATCTATCGAACATAAACCGATTAAAGTCATGGTAAATGAATCTGGCGCCTCTATATATTCTGCTAGCAAAGTAGCAATAGAAGAGTTTCCCAATTTAGATATTACCGTGCGCGGCGCCATTAGCATCGGTCGCCGACTACAAGACCCCCTGGCGGAATTGGTGAAAATAGATCCAAAATCAATTGGTGTGGGACAATATCAGCATGATGTCGATCAGAAATTGTTGAAAAAAAAGTTAGATGAAACCGTCGAAAGCTGCGTTAATTATGTTGGTGTGGATTTAAACACAGCTTCTAAAGAATTGTTAACCTTTGTTTCAGGAATTACACCCACAATTGCCAACAATATTGTTACCTATCGCAACGAACATGGAGCATTTAGAAATCGCCGCCAACTTTTGAAAGTATCAAAATTAGGCCCAAAAGCCTTTGAGCAAGCAGCAGGATTTCTGCGAATTCGCAACGGTGAAAATCCCTTAGATAACACGTCTGTACATCCAGAAAGATATGGATTAGTAGAAGCGATCGCTGCAGATTTGCATGTATCCTTAAATCAAGTTACTCAAATTGCCGAAAAACTGCAAAAAACCAACCTCAAAAAATACGTTACTGACAGCGTAGGTGAACCCACACTGCGCGATATCCTCAGCGAACTAGAAAAGCCGGGTAGAGATCCGCGCGCCGAATTTAAATACGCCAGCTTTCAAGAAGGTATTACAGAAATTAAAGATTTACAAGTAGGAATGGAATTAGAAGGTATCATCACTAATGTGGCTAACTTCGGTGCTTTTGTTGATATCGGCGTCCATCAAGATGGATTAGTGCATATCTCTCAACTCGCTGATAAATTCGTAGATGATCCTAAAAAAATTGTCAAAGTGGGACAAGTAGTGAAAGTAAAAGTATTAGAAGTAAATGAGAAATTGCGACGGATTAGTTTATCAATGAAATTAGTTAAACAATAAAAATTAGAATCAGAGCAGATGACAGTTCATCACATTCGATTAATTAATCCCGCAATTAAATTAGACCGGACTATTCCCATACCAGAAGATCAATATATTCTCGACATTGCCGAAGAAGTTGGTATTCGTTTACCATCAGGGTGTAAACAAGGCGAATGTTCTGCTTGTGTAGCGAAACTCATCAGCGGTGAAGTTGACCAAAGTGAGCAAAAATTTCTTCGTCCCCAGGAAATCCAAGCTGGTTATGTGGTCACTTGTGTAACTTATCCTTTATCTGACTGCACTTTAGAAACTCATCAAGAACAAGTTTTATATAAATCTTCGCTTTATTATCAACATTAAATCTTACGGCTTCTGTGAGAGATTGGGGAACTATGGCTGAGGATTTTCTCGATAATCTACCAAGTGGTAGAGTGCAAATCTATCTTCTAAGAGATGTTGGAGCCGCGTAGATTGTTAAAGATGGAATGAGGAAATCCAAAAAACCATCTCTAACTTTTAAAGGTAAAAACCATGTGGGCAACAACACTTTTTACTGCGTTAGCTACAGCTTTAAGCTTGCTGATTGTTGATTTAGTCGTTCCCGGTGTTAACATTGCTAACTTCCCTGCAGCTATGATTGCTGCTTTAGTAATTGGACTCATCAACGGTTCAGTGAAACCCGTGCTTTCGACTTTTTCTCTACCACTTAACTTCCTCTCTTTCGGAGCATTTTCACTCATCGTCAACGGCTTATGCTTCTGGTTAGCGGCCGTACTAGTTCCTGGGTTCGCAGTGCGAGGAATTGTCGCTTTTCTTCTTGGTCCCGTGATTTTATCTTTCGCTAATACCTTCATCACTAAATATTTTGCGGAAAGAAATCTGGCTTTGAGCAGCGGAGATATCAAAACCTCAGGCGAATTACCTTCCAGATAAATAACCACTTGCATTAATTAAACTCACAAAATAGTCGCAGAAAAATCATGAAACTAGTTCGTTTTCTTTTAGGTTTGTTATTACCTCCTCTAGGTGTATTTTTAACAGTTGGTGTTGGCCCTACTTTCATCATCAATGTTCTATTAACACTTTTAGGTTGGCTTCCCGGTAGCATCCACGCTGTTTGGGTAATCGCCAAGCATGAAGAACAATTAAGCAGAGACGGTAGTGTTTACTAAAGCCTGATATGCAAAATAGGGTGGAGATGATCCACCCTATTTCAGTTAAAATAGATAATAATATAGAGACGGGAAATTTCCCGTCTCTACGCCATATTTAACTAAAGATAATCGATTTATTTTTTAGTCAATTGATTATCTTTGCTAGCAGGTTCCTTATCTTTGAATAAATCAGCAGCAGCTAGTAATAACTCCCGTAAAGTTTGTTTAATTTGGAGTTCTTTTTTAGCGATCGCTATTCCGGCTTCACCCAGCTTATCTTCTAACTGTGATCTCTTTTGCTCTACTTGTGCAGCCAGTGTTTCCGCTTGGGGACGCGCCTGATCATACCAGTTTTTCGCTTCGTCTAAATATTCTTGCACTTCTTGAGAACGTCCGCCATAACGAGCGGCTAAGTTCGCTCTGACAATAGCTAGTTGGGCTTGAAGTTGAGCGTAGCGTTTTTGTAACAAAGCCACTTCCTCACTATTTTTAATGGCGTTAACTGCGGAATCAACCGCAGTTTGAGTACTAGCTGAGTTTTGTTTACCTGTTTCTTCAACTTCAGCCAAGATTACTTCAACATCTTGCTGCAGTTTTTGTTCTTCGCTGTCTAATTGAGCCTGTAGTTTTTTCAATTCTGACTGAGTTTTAATAATAGCTTCATGTCTTTTGCTATTCACACCTTCTATTGCGCCTTCAATTGAAGCTGTCACCTCATCTTTAAGTTCGCCGCCCTTTTCTTGAAAATTTTCAATGACAGCAGAAACAGCATCTTTAACGAGGGCGCGCAGTTCAATAGAACCCTCTTTAAACTCAGACGCTACTTGCGAAACTGCAGCTTTGACAATTTCTCGAATTCTGTCAGTTCTTAACTGTCCAGTTTCTTTGGCTTGCTGTAAATCAGCTTGAATTTGCTCTTTGATATTGCCTGCCATTTTTAACTCTGGGGATTTAGTTAGTTTGGAGAAATTAGAGACATCATGCTCTATTCTTATTGTGGTATTGCTTGGTTGGGTTAGGTACTTCCTTGAGATAGAATTTGCAAATTCTATTCGACATATTTAGCAGATTTATTCCACGAATATCTTTTGTTTCACGCCAAGGTAAGCCATCTCCGTGTGGAGGTTCTCCCTTTGAGAAGACTAGGCGTAAAGATTTCCTGTCTTGGCTGCAGTACCCTATTTGTGAGATGATAATTTTTTACTGGCAATCATTAAAATTTTATTATGTGGCGAGTAAATATCACTTGTTCGGAAGCAGCATGGAAGATCAACGCAACTGCGTTTAAAACGCTAGCAGCAAAGTATGATTGTATCTCCTCTCAAAAAATGCCTGACGGAACTCGCATCATGGCATATAAAATTGATGATGTGAACGATGCTGAAGATTTTCAGCAAGAGTGTGCAAATTTGCCAGGATTTACATCAGATTTTGAATCTTTATAGTATTAATTTTGGCTGGTTTATTTTGTTATTTATAATCAATTATTACCCGCATAATTATGAATCTACCAACAGCTAGTCGCCTACAATTTACTTCCGACTTAAACATTTGCCGAGTTTTAAATGGTATGTGGCAAGTATCCGGTGGTCATGGACGCATCGATGCTAAAACTGCTATCGAAACTATGTTTAAATATGTAGATGCAGGTTTTACAACTTGGGATTTAGCAGACCATTACGGCCCTGCTGAAGATTTAATTGGTGAGTTTCGTCGTCAACTAGTTGCGACCCGTGGACAGGCGGCTTTATCTAACTTACAAGCCTTCACTAAATGGGTACCTCGTCCTGGGAAAATGACTAAGAAAATAGTTGAGGATAATATTAATATCTCCCTGAAAAGGATGGATGTGGATTCATTAGATTTAATGCAATTTCACTGGTGGGAATACCAGGATAAAAATTACCTGGATGCTCTCAAATATATGGGAGAACTGCAAACTGAAGGTAAGATTAAACATTTGGCTTTGACTAATTTTGATACAGAACATCTGCAAATTATTGTGGAATCAGGGATCAAGATAGTGTCTAATCAAGTGCAATTTTCTTTAGTTGATCGTCGTCCAGAAGTAAATATGAGCAAGTTTTGTCAACAACATGAGATTAAACTATTTACTTATGGGACTGTTTGTGGTGGTCTATTATCAGAAAAGTATTTAGGAAAATCCGAACCACGAGGGTTAAATTTAGCTACCGTTAGCTTGCGAAAATATAAGCAGATGATTGATGCTTGGGGTGGTTGGCGATTATTTCAAGATTTGCTTTCTGTTCTCAAACAAATTGCTGATCGATATGCAGTTAGTATTGCTAATGTTGCAGTCAGATATATTTTAGATCAGCCTGCTGTGGGTGGTGTAATTGTGGGTGCGAGACTGGGGATATCTGAGCATTTAGCTGACAATTCTCAAGTGTTTAGTTTTGCTTTGAGTTCTGAAGATTTAAATTTGATAGAAACGGTATCTGGTCAGTCACGAGATTTGTATGAGTTAATTGGTGATTGTGGTGATGAATATCGTCGGTGAATGAAAGGGAACAGGGAACAGGGAACAGGGAATAGGGAAAAGTAAACCACCTACAAGTCTAGTAAAGTAGGATTAGATATTGCTGGGTATGGTTTTAAATTTGGCTGGAGAACCTAGAGAATAATCTCGTGGTTTGAAGTCGGCGAAGGGATTTTTTTCTAATCTATTTTTTAAGGCTTGATCTAAAATTACGCCTGGAGTTTTGTTTCTGACGCCGATGATAATTACGCTGGTTTGATATGTTGTATAGTTTTGGTTTGGTTGACAGTCTTTGCGCTGGAATTGACCGAGGTTTAATAAGCGATAATTTTGAACTGTGGCTGTGTTTTTAAATAGTTTTTTGGCTAAAATTTGTGTTTGTTGAGCACGTTCTAGGGCGCGGCGTTGTGCAGTTTTGATTTTACCTCCACAGGAAGCTGTTCCAACGGAGATTATCTCGGTTGGTTCTTCTATGATTGTTTGTATGTTTTCTTGTTCTAAGTTTAATTTTAGTAGGTCAAGACTAATAATTTTATCGTTATTTTTAATTTGAAAGTTGCTACCTGCAAGCCATTGATATTCGCCTGATAAAATGGCTATATTAAATTCGGCTGTTCTCCCTTGATTGTCTTGTCCTGTTGCATAGGTAAAATAATCAATTTGTCCTTTTTTTTGTGGTGTTTGTGCGGAATTAATGGCTGGATTAAAATTAAGCGATCGCATGATTAATCCTAATACCACAATTAATCCCAATGACGCCACTAGTGCTGCTAATAAAGCCAGCAGTGGTAGTTTTTTTCTCGGGTTTTTTGGCGTTAATTGTGCAGTTTCTGGCTGTGGTGTTAACTGTTGTGTAATTGCTTCTAATCGCTGTAAAATTTCTTGGGCATTTATCGGGCGTTTGTCTATTTGTGGCGTCATTAACCAATCAATTAAATTCAATAGCGACGGAGAAATATGAGGAGCGCGATCGCGCCATTGCAAGACGTTTTGTTGAATATCATACATATCTAAGGGATGATATCCTGTTAATAGAAATACAAAGGTGCGTCCTAAAGCATAGAAATCTGATTGCGGTGTGGCTTCACCACTCATTTGCTCTACAGCACTATAGCCAGATGACATAATTGGCGTTTTATCGGTCGTGATTTCGCTGGCTGTACCAAAGTCAATTAATACGAGATTTCCTTTATCTTGCTCAACAACGGGAAATCTCAGCATGATGTTAGCAGGTTTAATATCTCGATGCAAGTATTGTTGGCTATGTAATAAATTTAAAATTTCAACTAATTGTCTCAACCAATTTATAGCTTGGGCTTGAGAAATGGGCTGATTTTCTTGCTGTTGTAACCATTTTTCTAAATCAATTCCATTGATTTTTTCCATGACAATACAGTGCAATATCAAATCATTTCTAGTTTGATATTGAAAGTATTCATCTACTTGAGGAATACCAGGATGATTTAGTTGTTTCAGGATACTTGCTTCTTGCTGAAATAGTTCTACGGCTTTTGTGTCTTTGGCTAAATCCTCTCTCAGAACTTTGAGGATTTTTAGTGTGTCTTGATCGCGGATTTCATAGACTTGACTAAAGCCAGTACTTTCGCTCAACAAGCGCACTACTCGATAGCGCCCTTGCAATAACAATTGCGAACCACAACCTGCACAGAATCGGTTTTCATCATCATCCGATTGCTGCGGTTGAGGACAAACGGGATTAATACAAAGGCTCATGATACTATTTCATAATTCTTAATATTGAGGTACGCACCCTAGTCCTTAGCCCCCTCATATTAATCAGAATCATTCACCTATTTTGTTCTAGGAAAGCTTTTACTGTTTGGTTAAATGTTTCTGGTTGGGCTAAAAACGGCCAATGATTACCAGGAACTTGGCAGATGGTTAAATTTTTCAGGTAGGTTTTGTAGGGTTTAAGTTGCCAATTTTGGCGATTGACGCCTCTTTCTGGTTGCACAAACAGCGTAGGAATGTCAATAGGAATTGTTAAACCAGCAACCCGCATCACTTCGGCAAAAATTCCGTCACGAGCAGCAACGGCTAATTTGCTTCCCCAGCGACCATCAGGTTTTTGCTCAATTCCGGCTTGAAAAACTTGCTGATGTAGGGGAGTCCAGCCTTGATATTGGCTGGAATTACGGGCTTGCTCTACGGCTGCTTCATAACTGGTGAAGGGCCCCATGCTTTTGAGAAAAGGCAAAACACGATACAACAGCGGAAATGTGGCTTGAAAGATACCGGGAAATTTCCAAATGAAGATGGGATCAACCAAAGTCATACTCCGCAAGCATTGGGGATTTTCTCTAGCCCAAATAGCTGCTAATTTACCCGTCCAAGAGTGGCTGACAATATGAGCACTAGACCATCCCACGTGAGCCATCAGTGCTTCCAAATCAGCGATCGCACTGGCAAAACTATAATCTTTGTCAGGCTTGCTGCTGTCGCCATGACCGCGCATATCTGGGGCGATGATGTGATAATCTGCAGACAAATCATCTGCAAAACTAGACCAAACTAAAGCATGGTCGCCTAAACCGTGTAATAGCAGCAAGGGTTCTTTTCCTTGATTCCACTCCCAATAAGACAGCTGGATATCAGACTTGGCAAGGGTTTGACGTAAAGGCATCGTCGCACATCCATCTGTGGAGATATTGCTTTGCGCTTATATGGTACTGCGAAAATTCCTTTGCTTTCTAGAAGATTTGATGGAAAACCGCTTCTTCCTAATTCCGTCTTGATTGAGATCACACCCGCAACGGTAATATGAGATAGTAGCTTGTTGTGCTTTCCGAGGCTGCTATCCCGTGCTATCTACACTGCGTGCTGACTTTCGTATCATATTTGACCGTGACCCAGCTGCTCGTAACTGGTTGGAGGTTTTATTTTGTTACCCCGGTTTGCAAGCCTTGGCATCTCATCGGCTGGCTCACTGGTTGCATCGCATCGGTATACCTTTAATTCCGCGTCTGATTTCGCACCTAGCTAGGTTTTTCACCGGCATCGAAATTCACCCAGGCGCCGTTATTGGACAAAGTGTATTTATTGACCACGGTATGGGTGTAGTCATTGGCGAAACTGCGATCGTTGGTGACTATGCGCTGATTTATCAAGGTGTTACCCTCGGTGGTACTGGCAAAGAAACTGGTAAGCGCCATCCTACTTTAGGTGAAAACGTTGTCGTTGGTGCTGGTGCTAAAGTTTTAGGCAATATTCAAATTGGGAACAATGTCCGCATTGGTGCTGGATCTGTTGTCTTGAGGGATGTACCTTCCAGTTGCACTGTCGTGGGTGTCCCTGGTCGCATCATCTACCGCTCTGGCGTCAGGGTTGCTCCCCTGGAACATAGTAATTTACCAGATTCCGAAGCCGAAGTCATCCGCGCCTTGGTTGACAGAATTGAATTTCTAGAACAACAAATACAAACTCTCCAACAATCCTATTCATCAACAAAAACCCCCGCTTTGGCAGGTAGTTTAGTCTGTCAAAAAAATGAATTACCAAAGGATGGCTCTGTTTGTTATCTCAGAGATAAAGCCATTCAAGAATTTTTGGATGGTGCGGGGATATAGCTAGTACAAGAAGGCTGAAGTATGAAGTATCAAGTATGAAAGTAAGAGGTATCAATCCTTTTATGGGTGGCGCAATTTCATCATAGCCTGCGGCAAGCCGCCTTGCAGGGGTCTACAGACTTCAGACTTCATCCTTCAGACTTCATCCTTCAGACTTCATCCTTCAGACTTCATCCTTCCTAAGGATTAATTTCTTGGCAAAACCATTCTTGATTTTCGTTGCGCTGATAAAGTCGGCGGTTTTGTGGTTCGCCGCGTAGTTCTAAATGATCTACTTGTATGGGGTCAAGTAGCAATAAGCAAAAATTAGGCGGTGGTTCGCTAGGATTGGGTGATGGTGGTTGAAAAGCTGCTTTGTCTTCAATTCTCGGTTTACCAGGATCAGGCCAAGCAAATTGTAGACGCGCCGCGTCACTCAGTTCTTGCCAACTGGTGATGCGGGCTGGCTGCAGAGCCGGTGAGGAATTATCATTGCGGACTAGTGTTAAATGACCAGTGAGCCGGAATTGTTCCCGCGTGTTGGGGAAATACCAGCAAATTTCTGCTTTGGGTTGTTGCTGTATCTGATCGGCTTTCTCGCTACGGGCATCAGTAACGAATTTTAATTGGTTACTATCTTCTAAAAAACCGCGAAAGACTAATGTCCGATTTGCCGGATAACCATCTGCGCGCACTGTCGCCAGTTGTAGATAACGGGCGTAAGCCAGAGAGCGGTGGCGATGGAGAGCATGGGCGATCGCACTTCGCCAAGGTGCAAGAGACATTTTGATTTTCCGTTGCAGTGATTACAGTCGTAGAGTAAGGGTAAGTTGTCTCTTTTGGCAAGCTTCCATCGAGGATGGACTTGGCGTATAGTCTTAATCTGTTGGTAAGCAACAAAAGAAGCAAGAAGAATTAGATTAATTAGACTTATGGTTAGAGAGCTTGAAAGAAAACGTCAGGATGCAAATTTTCCCAAAACTGCCCCCGCTGCCAATCCCGTATTTTTTAGAACCTATAGTCGCCGTACGCCCGCAGGGTTGAGGGAAACATGGGACGAGGTGTGCTCACGCACCCTCCAAGGACTCATCGAACTGGGAAAGCTCAACCCCCAAGAAGCAGCGATCCTAGAACAAATGCAACGCAACTTAAAAGCCCTACCCAGTGGACGCTGGTTATGGGTTGGCGGTACAGATTGGATAGCCAAGCCGAAAAACTTTTCCGGGGCTTATAACTGCACCTCTACCAATCTCCAAGATTGGAGCGCCTTCGGATTGATGATGGATTTAGCGATGATGGGCTGCGGTACGGGAGCGATCCTCGAACCACAGCATATTAACCAGCTACCGCCGATTCGCAATCATCTCCATGTCACCGTTGCAGGTAAAATTGGCAACACAACAAAAGAACTACGTCGTGAATATACACAAACGAATATAGAGGGAAATAACGTTACTATCTTTGTTGGAGACAGCCGCGAAGGTTGGGTAAAGTCCTATCAAACGCTGTTAGAACTCTCCACAGATGAAAGATTTACAGGTGATGTACAAGTAACAGTTGATATCAGTGATGTCCGCCAAGCAGGCGAAACCTTGAACGGTTTTGGTGGCGTGGCTAATCCTGTGAAATTGCCGATACTTTATGAAAATTGTGCCGCCATTCTCAATAAAGCTTTAGGTAGAAAGTTAAATTCTGTTGAATGCTGTTTGTTAATCGACCAAGCTGCTGTGACAATTGTTGCAGGCAATATCCGGAGAAGCGCGGGGATGCGTCAATTTATTGCTGATGATCAATTAGCCGCCACTGCCAAAGATAATTTATGGCAACAAGACGCAAAAGGCAACTGGCGAATTGATCCTGAACGTGACGCCTTGAGAATGGCAAATCATACCAGAGTTTTTCACCGCAAGCCCACATTAGAAGAATGTGTTGATGCCGTTCGTAAGCAATATTACAGTGGCGAAGGCGCGATTCAATGGGCTGGTGAAGCTGTCGCTAGAGCCAACCTTGATTTACTGCAAACACAAGCATTGAAAGTTGATTTCTTGAAGGCTTATACTCAGGGGACAGCAAAACAATGGTTGCAAGAACGCTATCCCAATCTTGAGGCTGATGAATTAGAACATCGTTTGCAACGGTATGGATTGAACCCGTGTGGTAAGTAATTTTGCCTCACGTTAAACACCGGAGAAAATCGGTGAACCCTGCGATTGGGAATACCGAGGTAATCAAAGAAATTAAAGCATCTTTGACACCGTACAGACTAGAGAGTGAACCTTTTCACAATTCATAATTTCCAATTTACTTTGAATTGTAAAAAGAATAAAATCTGGGTTTTGCCCTCGTTTTTAAAAACGGCTCCACGAGTCTCCGGCTACTAATTTTATTTTTAATATTTAGTAGAAAATATAGTCGGATCTACGGGGAATTAGGAACTCGTAGAACTAGAGGATAAAAAGCTTCTAGGGTAACAAAAATGGAAATTATTGGTAGCAATTTTCACTGTAATTTGTCTGAGGTTCATCTTAATCAAATTGACCCACATAACTATCAAGAACAAGAAGCAGCTTTCACTGCAGGAGCGCTATCTGTAGCCGCACTTTTACATCATAAATTCCTCGAACCACGCTATCAAAAAAGCCGTGAATTAGACCCAATTGTGGGGGTTTCTTTCACAGGTTTATTTGATTTCTTTGTCCATGCTTTTGGTGTGGAGTGGTTGCGCTGGTGGGAAGCGGGAAGACCTGCGACTTCCCAAGGATTAGCATTTAAAAAAGAGGAAGAGAAATATCTTAGCTATTGGAAAGATATTGTACATCGAGTAGTTTGGGATTATTGCGATCGCCATAATTTTAAACGCCCCAATCGCTGTACCACAGTCCAACCAAGCGGTACTAAAGCGCTGCTCACCGGCGCCAGTTCTGGATGGCACCCCCCCAAAGCCCAAAGATTTATTCGCCGCATTACCTTCGGCAAAAATGACCCTGTAGCTCTGGCTTGTATTGACTATGGTTACAATGTCATTCCTTCTCAATCTGACAAAGATGAACAAGGAAATCTGTTAAATGATCCCTTTGATCCTAGAGTCAGTGAATGGTTAGTAGAAATCCCCGTTGCAGTACCTTGGGCGGACGTTCCTGGTGCTGATCAAATTGATGTTTCTCAGTTCTCTGTTTTAGCTCAATTAGATTTTGTGCTTCAGGTGCAGCGTTGGTATGTAACTCACAACACTTCTGCTACTTTAGAGTTACGTTCTGATGAAATAGAACCTCTAGGTCAACGCATTTATGAATCGATTCAAAATGACGAAGGTTATATTTCAGCGGCGTTACTCGCGCGGTTTGATGATTTGCAATCATTCCCACGTTTACCGTTTGAACCAATAGATAAACACACCTATGAACGCTTAGTTCAAGAGGTGAAAGCTCGACGGAAAACAGATGATTTTTGTGCAGTTCTCAGCCGCTATGATTTAGGTGAATTAGCAGAAGCTGGCCCGGCTGGATGCGATTCCGATAAATGTATGTTTCCCGAACAACCGCCAAATTAACAAGCAGTTAAATTCCCGACTTTTTGCAGAAGTTGGGAATCTCACCAACTCTTGTTTTTCAAGTTACGATTAATTAAGTAGTCATGCTTTGCGGTAGCGCTAGGAGTCTCTCATATGTTTCTTAATGAATTGTCGCCAATATTCAAAGAATTTACCCAACACCCAGCCTCATTCTTGGGTGGGTTATTCTCCGGTGTTTTTCGCCTCAGTCTAGCGGATGATCCTGTTAAAAGCTGGCTGGACAAAAATCTAAAAACAACTAGTTACAACAGCCTCTTTAATGAAGCACAGAACGGTAAATCTTCTGGGCCTCAGCAGATTTCCATTGATTAATTTTTATCACACAAATAGAGGCGTTGCATTGCAGCGTCTCTATTTATTTGGGGGGAATTTTTTCTACATAGGGCTACACAAATAAAAAATGAGAACACCACTAGTTAACTTGATTTGCGCCGCCCTATTTATGTCACTTTAATCTTGATCCCAGTCCTCACGACCTAATAAATCAATAATTCTATCTCTGAGTAAAAACTCACGATTTTCTAACTCAAGCTCAAAAGATTCCCAATCCCGGTCACAAATGTATTTAAACAGAGAATAAATGGGTTGTTGGCGGCTAATCAGTCCTTTTTTGAGTAATTGTCGCACCTCTTCTTTAATCACCTCAATATCATATTGAACAACAGTATCCATCGCTAGCTACCTCCCTTTCCAACAAGGAACAAGACTGGGAAAAATTAATATTTGAGCTATAGTTTAAACTTATCAAAAAATTGGCAAGAAACTATAAATAATAAAAAATGTGACGCTTGCTGCTGTTTTGGGCACACTTCTAGCGGAGGGAACGAAATAGTACGCGTCCTGGTAACTCTTCTTGATTAATTTGTGAATAGACGCGAATACAAGTCAGCACTTCCCCTGGTGTACCACCGCAATCTAGTTGCAAATCATCTTTAGTTAAGTGGCAAATATCAGCGTAAAGCCCTGATAGTTGACGAATCCGCACATTGTTATCAAAACTTATTGCTCTATCAGCTACTTTTTTCAAGATTCGCCGTGATTCTTGCTGCAATTTACCCCACCAAGAATAGCGTTCAGCCGGTGGTATAAATACCAAAGAATGTATTGCTTCATCTATGTCAATCCAGGCGCGCAAAGTTAACAATGGGTCAGCATTTTCATCAGCTTTTTGGACACGCCAAAAGCGGTTAATAAAAGCATCGATATACTGAGTTTTTTGCTCTGGTTGGGAATGTAGCGCCATGACATCGAAGCTAAAAACACTTTTTAAGGTATGGTGTAAATCGGGGTCAATTTCAATTAACTTGATCCACAAAAGTAGAAATCCAGCTAATAAATTTAAATCTTCAGATGCGCGAGTGGAGAAAATTTCTGCATCTAAGAGAGCTTGTCGTGATAAACACAAACCCGGAGCTTGAATAGTACCACTGAGTCCAGGGTAAATTAATTCATCTCGGATGAATGGTAAGGGGTGGACATGAGTTTGATTTTCAATGGCGCCAGCAGCTTGAGCTAGTTCCAAGGCTCGGTTACGCCACAATATAGCTGTATCTTCTGGCACTCGTAGCAATTTGCGTTGAACTTCATTCCATAAATTTGAGTCTGTCTGGCTTTGTAGTGAGGAATTTCCCAAATACAAGCTCAGTTCTGGGTCTGAATCGAAAGCAGTTCGCAAGTGATTGAGTTTTAATTCTTGGCGATGATTTGTGGGCGCAAGGGAGGTTGGTTGTAAAATTTGATGCAATTCTTGTAGGATTTGATCGCAGATTTTCGCACCGGGATCTGTTGGTGATGCTGTTCGCGCTTGAGTGAGAGCAGCTTCTAGTCCGTGTAGGCTATATTTCAATAATTTGGCTAATTCTGAGTTTTGTATTTCTAATAGCTGACGTAAATGCTGCATGAATTTTACCTTGAGATTTGCTTTTATAATTTGTAATTTCAGCTTAGATAATTAGGATCAAGTGATGTTTTTAGTAGATATTTTTAGAATTTTTTGTAGAGATGTTGCAAAACAACTTCTCTACATTTGCAAATATGTCTAATGTATCCCGCAAAAAGGGTCGCGTTCTTTATCAACTTCATTGGGTTGTAATTCTAGTTCAGCCCGAAAAACGCACCCCGGTTGTTTGAGAGATTCTGGATTATTTGATGTCCAGTAGGGGACTTCACCTGCGTGCATTCGTAGGATACCTTTGTTGTCAAGGCTGACGCGATATTGACAAGGATAATCTGTGGTAATTTCTGGTTTATTAAGAGCACCAATTCGGATCCATTTTTTGGTATTGGTTGTCATATCAGTTTGATAAACATAGAAGGTGTGTTGACTATTTTGGGGGAAGGGAGGTAAGGGATTACTAATTAGTCCGGTTTCGGGTTGGGGCGAACCATCAAGAAGATAGTGGAACTGTTGTAGGGCTGATTGGTGTGTATTATCTGCTGCAAAAACTAAATGATATGCATCTGGTTGATCAACGGTTGCAGATTCAATCACGTTGATGGCGATATCACCATCATTTAAGTCTTGATGGGGGCGTTCAATGGCGATATTCCACTTTAATTGCTCGTTGGTGAATAGGGGAGAATTTTCAGCAACTGCAGATATTGCTGAACCGATATCAATTCCAGAAACATCTATTAAGTAGTGGGGATTTCCTTGAGAAAGTAAGACACTAAATTGTAGGGTTTGGTCAATTTCAAATTGAATTTTGATTTTTTTTAGAAACTCAGCTTCTTCCATTCCCAGTTTTTCCATGAGGGTTTTACCGTCGAAGCTCCCCCACAATCTTAAGTCTCCATCTTCGTAATCTTGGCGATATATAATGTTAGTTAATTGTATCCCTTGCCATGCAGTACGCACTTTGGCTATGTTTTCCCAAGGAGCGATTTGATGAAGTTCTTGTCCGGCTTTAAATATGGATAATAGTTCGTTACTTTGGGTTTTGCGTTTGAAGTTGCAGGGCAAATAATAGAATAGGTTTTTGACGTTAATTTCTAGCTGGTTAGCACCTTTACGCAGCAATCCTTTAGATTCTTCAGGGTCGAATCTGAGTCTTCGCAACTTTTCAGCATAGCAGGCGCCAGCAGAGGTGGCTAGTTTGGTAAATTCCAGAACAAAGGTAATGCGTTCGGGATTCCAGACGAAATATGGAGATTTGCTAAATTCTTGATAGATTTGCTGTTGTACGAGGTCGAGATTACAGGTTTTACCGGATAAAATTAACCAGTCAACTTTTTGCGTAGTATTAAGTAGGCGACTTTCCATTAAGCCTTTAGCGATACCAATTGCTTCTCTGGTGGCTGAGGTAGCGGCTCGTTCAAATTGTTCGCTATCAAGGGTGACGTTAATTGTACTGCTGTCTCGCATTTGGTATTTAATAGCACTTTGGGTCAGCAGTTCGGATATTTGCTGTTCAGAAAGGGTGAAAGTTGCTGGTGCTTTTTGTCCGAGTTTGAGTTTGGCTGCTTCGGCGTGTTCCCACAAGGTATAAAATGTTTGTAGACGCTGGGGGGCTTGTTGCCAACGGGTAGGTAACACTTTCTCAGCGGTATCTAAAGCATCTTTGTAAGCAGCATCTCCTTCAGGATTTTCTTTATCTAAACATTTGAAAATACTACGTGTTTTGAATTTTCCTTGTTCAAGAAACCGCTCGTTTAATTCAGAATTAATTAAGTCTTCTAGTTTATCGCTGGCTAAGTTACCTGTGGTAACTGCTGTGAGGAGAGCATCGGCGATCGCTACTTTTAAAAGTTTAAAAATTCGCAAGGTAATTAATTCTCCTCCTAGCTGTAAATGTCCGGAGGAACCTAATAGTTTCGGTGTCAGTTTATAGTATCTTCCTCCTAAACCTCTATCTTCATTGTCAGCGAAGAAAGGAGTTTTATCTTCTAGGGTTAATTCAATTAAAGCTAAGTCGGTAGTACCACCCCCAATATCTAAAACTAAAACATTTTGTAACCATTTATTCCCATCTTGATGACAACGGGTTTTGAAAGATTCAATTCCGATATTGAGATTTCCA
This sequence comes from Fortiea contorta PCC 7126, assembly GCF_000332295.1. Lineage (GTDB taxonomy): Bacteria > Cyanobacteriota > Cyanobacteriia > Cyanobacteriales > Nostocaceae > Fortiea > Fortiea contorta. Next base: position 3,252,754 of record NZ_KB235930.1, read on the forward strand.
CCAAATTCGCGCCACAGAAAAAATATAGCTACAGAAACAGCCTCATCATAAGCAGTTTGTACGTCGTCAATTCCTAATTGTTGCACTAGTTCTTTGACTTGTTTCCGCACAAGCGGTGGAGCGACGGTAGGATATGTCACTACTGCTGTGAGAAAATCACCTTCAGAAAATCTCCGTCTAGCGCGTTGGCGATAATCTTCGGTTAACTCAATTAAATGTCCCCAAGCAGCTTGAATTAATTCGTTAACATTAATGGTGGTTTCTTTACCTTCTAAAATTATGGGGAAAGACTTATCTTGACCAAAGTATCGTTTAGGTGAATGGTGAAATCTGCTGATAATTTCCTTTAAAGAACTGCTGGTTCCTTGAGCGATCGCTTTTTTGCGGTTATCGCTAGCTTCTCTACCCATGCGTAATTGTAAGTTGGGAATTTGAGCGATTTCTAACTCACTCTTAATTTCTGTGTGACGCCGATCAATATCTAAAACTACAGGAATTAAATTTTGTGATTCCAAGGTGGGGACGCGGAACACTTCATGATAGATTTGATAGAGTTTTTTGCTGACGGCGCGACGAAAGCGATCGCTATTACCTAAACACAGTTCAATTTGGCGAATGGTTTCTAAAAACTTTTCTCGATTATCGCTTTCAAAAATCTCACTTAACTGATTCGGTTCTATCTGCAAATTTTTGCTGATATCGGCTAGGAACTTTTCCCAATCACTCTCACTTACATCTGGTAAGGCTTCCTCAACTGGAGAACTGAGCCATTTTCCCAAGCGTTCGCGTAATCTTAATTCCTGTTCCCTGGGGAGAATCTCCGCAATTGGAACTTCAATTGGATCGAAGAGTGTCACTGTCGAATTAGAAGTACCAAAATCTAAAGCGAACCATCCCGGAAACCTTTTTTGTGGTTTTTCTGTAGTTTGTTTATCAGTATGATTTTGCAATTGAAAAGGGTTCATCACAGTATATTCCTAAATAGAGCGGCGCAATAAAGATAACTAATGAGGGTTGTTATTTGTGTTAATTCGAGATGCGTAATATCATTTATAGCAACTCAAACAATATCAGTAACTTCAGCTAATATTTCCAACCAAGTAGGAATAGCTGCTTCACCTGTTAAATCTCCATCTGCAATAAACCTCAACAAGCTTTCTTTTTTAGAAATATTTTGCAAACTGGGAATAATTTGATCTAAAATTCCCTCTAATTCCAAATTAACTTGTTGATTAATTTCGCTCACATATTGCACAAGATGGAGACTGGCGCTGGCTGTAATTTCATCTCGCAGCCGCAATACGAACATTTGATGATTAGCTGATTTAGATATACCTTGATTTCGCTCTGGCGCCCAATCAAAAATTTGACCAATGTTGTGTTTATCGTCTTGGCGCGCTAGGGGAAATATCACTTCTGGGGCGATGGTTTTTTCTTGGCTATTAATTTCGGTAATTATGGCATCTTTCCATTGCAGCGGATCGCATCCCAAGAGCAGTTTATAAAATAGATCAGCTTCTTCAACACCAAATTTTGCTTCGATATCTTGTTCTTGTTCTGGACTAAGAATACCTTTTAAATAATCGCGTTCTGTAGCTACTTGATGAGATAATTTAGTTAACCAATCTACCACAGCTTGCTGAATGCGATCGCGGGCAAATTCTTCTAATTCTTTGACGGTTTTAGCAAAGGCTGGATAAAAATCATCGCTTTTGGTAGGGAGGGTATTATTAGCTCTATTTCCTCGCTCAAATAACTTACCCGCCGCACCTTTGGATTCAGCGATCGCTATCACTCCATTATTGATTTTATTGAATAACAAAGTCCACTGATGCCAATTGATAATTCTATAAGTTAACTCTTCTTTAACTACATCACTCACACTCACACCCTTGCGGTCTTTCAGAGGTTCTTGGGTTAAATTTTTGAGAAAATCTCGGTAGGTTTTATCTAAATTTTCGATAGCTGATCGCAAGTCAATTAAAGCTGTATTTTCTCTCGTTTGTATCCCTTGCTCATGAATTTCTGTGAGCATATTTTTGAGATTGTTTTGTTCTTGACGCACTGCTTCAGCCGCTCTTTGAGTATCTGTATATAGTTGCTTCAGTCCATGAGTTGCTACATGACTTTCAATCAATTCTCGCAACTTGGCGATACTTCCATCCTGAGCAAAGTAACTCAGTTGTTTACCTAAATAATTCCTGGGGTCTGTCGCTAACAATTTTTCGCTTAACTGTCCCCATTTTTCTTGCAATCGCTGAGACTGGTCTAGATAATTGGGATATTCTAAATTAGCTAAAAACTCTGGTGTTCCTGCTTTAATTGTACTGGAGCGTTTAGCTAAATCGGCTAATCCTAAGAGGGGCGATAGCAAAAGAATTCTGTCTTTTTGGCTAGTAAATGCACTTGCAGTATCAATAGTAGTTTGCAGAACTTTGAGCTTGGAGAAGACGCTATTTATATGTAAGCTATTATTAGCAGTATCCGCAATTAATTGATCAAGTTCTCTTTCGCCGCCTTCACTATCTAAAGGTAATTGATCGAAACGACCTACACCCACTAAAATTAAATCCTTGAGGTCTTGTCCTGGTCGTTGTTGCTGCATCATGGTAAAGATTTTGTTAGCGCGATCGCTACCCGGTGATTTACCATTTAGCAGCACTAAAATTGTCTGAACTTCTGCTAATTCTCGCAGTGATAAAAACGTATCTCTCGCTCCTGAATTCGCAGCACCCAATCCTGGAAAATCCAACAAAATAAATTCAGTCGCACCAGACACATCCCAAATTTCCCGCGATATTTTCACTTCAATATCGACACGACGAATCAAAGGAAAACTATTTTGTAATAACTTTGTGGATAATTGTTGGGGTGGACTAGGTAGGCGAATATGGGCTGGTGGTAAATCTTTAAAACTGAGAGTTTGGATAGCCATCGGTTGTTCAGCTAATTGCAACCCTTCACGAGCAGTGGTAGCATCAATTTGATAATGCCCACCACACATTGCTTCTCCATAAGATTGATTAGCTCGAACAAATAATATTAACTCTCTGAGCAAATAACGCAACTCTAAATTTTTACTACTATTCCATGTTTCCTCACACCAATTGAGAATATCTTTTCCTGATTTGAGTTTAGAAAGTAGCGCTGGGGGAAGTCCAGCAGCGATTGTCCGGCGGTTGGCTTCTGCTAACATAAAGCCTAAACATTCTTCCACCTCTTCATCATCGAGATAATCTATAGTAAAATTACTTAATTGTGTTGTAGCAAAGGTATCTTGGGGAACAATATGAATTGCAGTTACGTTCCCTGTAGTCGGGTTTTCGCTGACTGGTAAAGCGTCTCCATAGCCGATGAGGCTACCTAAAAGTAAAGTTTTACCACTGCTAAACTCTCCCATGACGCCGATTTTCACTGGTGAGGTAGCAAGTTCTACAGTTTTTTGTGCAGCTTCCCGTAAATTTACTAAGCATTGATCGAGGCTTGCTGGTATCCAATCTTCTTGTTCTGATAGGGATTGGGGTACTGAGTCGATTTTCTGGAGGATAAATTCAGCGTATTTTTGTAACCGCTCCAGGTTTTCTATTTCCATAGTTTTCCCCATGAGTTCAATTTCTGTGAGCTTTATAGCACAAAAAATGCGATCGCTTGTGCCGGGACGCCACAACATGAAAACTCCACCCACTTTTGGGATGGGTTTTCCACCGCTTTCAATCAATACAGAAAATATTCCTGATATCTCAAAGGTATATATGAATTAAGCGTTCAGTAGATTTACCACTGCTTAATTAAAAATTTAACAGAGAATAAAAAACAATTTGATTGCTGCTCATTAACTAATATATCTGTGCAAAAAGGTAGGGAAGGTTTTTGTATACGTAGTGGATATCTTTTTAGCAAAGTGATAAATCAAACTGAATACTTAAATATAATATATGCAAGATGATGAAAAGCAATTATTGTCACAGCAAACCAGGACACACCATAAATTTAGAACCAACAGCTATTTCCCAAGTATTTAATGATGTTTATTTTCGCATAGACACTCACGGAAAAATCTTAGATTATCAACCAGGAGGTAAACAAAAAAAAGAAGTTTTATCAGCATTCTTCTTAGGAAAACAATTTCCAGGTTTTTTACCGTTGAATGTCAGAAAACGCTTCGCAGAAATAGTCGCTCAAGTTTTACAAACTCAATCATTAATCAGTTTTGAATATTCTTTAAAATTACCCGTAGGTAAAGCTAAATACGAAGTTAGAATCTTACCATTGCCCAGATGGCAAGTTATGGTTTATGTTTGTAAACTTGATAAAACTAACCAAAATATTGTTCTTGAACCAGCTATCACTCAAGAAAAAACACAACAACTAGAAAAAGCCTTAAACGAACTCCAGCAGCACCAATCACAACTAATTCAAACAGAAAAAATGTCAAGTTTGGGACAATTAGTTGCAGGGATTGCTCATGAAATCAATAATCCGATTAATTTTATCTACGCTAACATTAGTCATGCTAAACAATATGTCCAAGAATTATTAGGATTACTAGAAGTTTATGAACAATACTACCCACCATTACCAGCCAGTCAAGCGCCAACGGCTAAAGTAGATTTAGCTTTTGCGCGTCAAGATTTACCAAAAATTTTAGACTCCATGAATAATGGCGCTGAACGCATTCGCCAAACTGTTCTATCTCTACGCAACTTTTCTCGCGTGGATGAAGAAGGGATGAAACGGGTAAATATTCATGAAGGTATCGAAAGTAGTTTACAGCTTTTGCAACATCGCCTCAATTCCCAGTCTGGACATCCGCAAATTCAAGTAATTAAAGAATACGGTAATCTCCCCAAGGTAGTTTGTGACGCCGGGAAGATGAATCAGGTGTTTATGAATTTGTTAAATAATGCTATCGATGCTTTGGTAGGATTGAGTAGTGATGGTATAATCACTAATAATCCTCAAATTTTTATCCGTACTATTTTGCAAGACAATCGCGTAACGATTCGCATAGCTGATAATGGGCCAGGGATAAATCAAGAAATACGCGATCGCCTTTTTGACCCCTTCTTCACCACTAAGCCTGTAGGTAGAGGTACTGGCTTGGGTCTATCAATTGGCTATCAGATTATTGTCGAGAAACACCACGGTCAGCTAGAGTGTATTTCCACACCAGGACAAGGTGCAGAATTCGTCATTACCATCCCCTTATGTTTATAACTCTCAACCAGAATGGGGCGAAAGTTAGAGCCGAATTCCCAATACCAAAGATAGCCGCAAATAGTATGAGGGGGGAAAACCCTCTCACAGCAAACCTAGTTGCTGTGGGAATATTAGTGAGTAAGAAATTAATAAATTTACGCAAACCACAATAACTCTTTCACACTAGGCATTCTGGCGATTTGCAGCTGGGATTCCTTGTGCGTCTTCATGCTTACTTAATATTTACTTTAAAAAAGCTTAACCAATTATTATTGAAATTTTAACCTAAAAGCTGTTAACTGAATACTAATTCACTTTTTGCTGCAACATTTGAATCCCCTAACCACCTGAAATTTACAGGTAGTTAGGGGCTACCTAGTTTATACTGATGTTGCCACAAGATGCTCAACAGCGATCGCTCTAATCAAACAGTGGACTACGGAAACGGGAGATTATTTTACTTAATTGTTAATGCGTACGTGCCGTCTCCGGCCAAAGTTCCTGCAAAGCAGGTGGCATCATGTTAATAACCTCTTCAATCTCACCTCTGGAAACCCGTTGAGCCAAGATTTTAAAAACAGCCCGCACGAGATATTCCGCATCAACATCAGGGTTAATATTCCGGAAATAATCACGGATATGGTTCAAAAATTCTTCTTTATGGCGCTCCTTAGTAGGGGTTGCACCAGGTCGCCAATCTTCATAATAGAACCCCCCTAGGAGTATAGGCAATTGTGCACCCAAATGGGCAGCTTCTGGTACAGTTAAGCGATCGCGCAATGCGTGTAACGTCGCCCGCAAACCCTGAAAAACTTGATGCTTATTATCCCATCCCAGCTCACGCGCTAAATCGTTCACCCAAGGAATTGTCTTTTGGACAGTAGCATCAAAAATATCTAGTCCCGTCGTTGTCATCATCAAACCTCTAAATAGACCACAAGGCTGAGAGAATTCTGATTTTCTTACAGGACTTACGCACAGAGCACATAGATTTTCCAGAGTCAGAATTTTTTAGACACTTGACTCTGAACAACTTCCGAGAAAATTATGACACTTGTTACCTAAGTCCTATAGAAATTACGAATTACAAATTGATACAGCCCCTCGTCCCATCCTACACAGCTAAAAACTACTCTCCTTCCCACCAAAGGAGTAAGCCCTAATGAATAAATAGAGTGTTTCCTGTTCCTTGTTCCCGACTTCTGCAAGAAGTCTATTAGCGAAAACCGCGTTTTTCCCATTATTTGCCACTTGACGGCAACCTCTAAACCAAGGCAAACTGAGGGCAAAAGTTCCCGTGCATCGTTAAGAGGAGGTCTGGAAAATGACAACTCCGCTCACCTGTCGTAATTATATAGATGGTCAATGGCTAAGTGCTGTTGGGGGAAGCACCCTAGAAAGCTCTAACCCCGCTTGCTTCACGGAAATTGTAGCTACCTTTCCCCGCTCTACAGCCGACGACGTTAATTTAGCAGTAGCTGCGGCTCGCCAAGCCTACCGTAGTTGGCGAAAAGTTCCCGCCCCAGCCAGAGCCGAATATGTGTTCCGCGTGGGAGAACTTTTATTGCAGCACAAAGAGGAACTTGCTCAATTAATGAGCCGAGAAATGGGTAAACCCCTAACTGAAACTAGGGGCGATGTGCAAGAAGGTATTGACTGCGCCTTTTATAGCGCAGGGGAGGGGCGGAGATTATTTGGACAGACTACACCCTCAGAAATGCCTAACAAATTTGCGATGACCGTGCGGACACCTGTAGGTGTTTGTGCCTTAATCACACCTTGGAATTTTCCCATAGCCATACCTTGTTGGAAAGCCATGCCGGCTTTAGTGTGCGGTAACACAGTCATCCTCAAACCCGCCGAAGATACCCCCGCTTGTGCAACTAAATTAATCGAAATTTTTGCCGCTGCAGGTTTACCCCCAGGCGTGATTAACTTGGTGCATGGTGTGGGTGAAGAAGCAGGTAAAGCTCTAGTCGAACATCCCGACGTAGATTTAGTCTCCTTTACCGGCTCCTCAGAAACTGGAGCTTTTGTCGGCGCCACTTGCGGACGCACTCACAAGCGCGTTTGTTTAGAAATGGGTGGCAAAAATGCCCAAGTCGTGATGGAAGATGCCGACTTAGAACTAGCATTAGATGGGGCTATTTGGGGAGCCTTCGGTACAACCGGTCAAAGGTGTACAGCTACCAGTCGCTTGATTTTACATCACGACATCAAGGAAAAATTTACCGCCATGCTTTACGAGCGTACCAGCAAGTTACGCCTCGGCGCCGGCACAGACCCAAATACAGATATTGGGCCGTTAGTCAATGCTAACCAGCTACAACGGGTGAATAATTATTTAGATATTGCCCGTGAAGAAGGAGCAAAGGTGTTAATTGGTGGCAAAATTGCCAATGAGGGCGCACTCAAAAACGGTTACTTTTTTCAACCAACTATTTTAGATAACGTTACTCCTGACATGCGCGTGGCGCAAGAAGAGATATTTGGGCCTGTAGTCGCGCTAATTGAGGTTAACTCTTTTGAAGATGCGATCGCAGTTTTGAACAACACTAACTACGGTCTTTCTTCCTCAGTTTACACCCGCGACATCAACCGCGCATTTGCTGCCATACGCGACATTGAAGCTGGAATCACCTACATCAACGGCCCCACCATCGGCGCCGAAGTCCATTTACCCTTCGGAGGTGTGAAAAACACCGGTAACGGACACCGCGAAGCCGGAACCACAGCCTTAGATGTGTTCACTGAATGGAAGAGTGTCTACGTAGACTTTTCTGGTCATCTACAACGCGCCCAAATAGATAACCGCACGGAACAGCAGTGAACGATATTTGTGGGGCTTCGGCTCCACAAACTTTGAATTTTTAATGTTTAATTTTTCTCACCAACTTACTTATTTCTTCACCAAAACATAAGCGTTAGCATACTCTGGTAATTGTTGAATATACTGTCCAAAATCTCGCTTATCCTGAAAAATTCCCGCCAAAAAATCCAGTTGATGCAGATTAGGTAAAAAAGCTCCACCAGTATCAGCAATAATTCCCATTCTTAATTGTTTTCTTCCACCTTGATTATGCTCAAGCACAATCAATTTTCCTAAACCAATATTCAAAACATCCCCAGCAAAAGTTACTCCCGGTTTAATCGAAATTTTGGCATCTATCTTATATCCATAACCCTTAATGGCATCAACTTGTTTAAAATACCAATAACGCTTTTGTGCTGTAGCCTTTAGTCCTCGGATATAAGACATGCCATTATTTCTATCCACATTAAAAAATGCCTGAGTCCCATCAGTGAAATTAATCAAGATGGTTCCTTCCATTAGCGCTTCTTCCAAACCTTGACGAGTTAGATAAGCTAGAGGTTCAACTTTACCAAATTCTTTACCATTAGGTTCATAAATACCTGACAGCACATCTTGCTTGGTATATTTAGTGTAGAACTTATCGTTAGCTAAATTATCTTTCAAGCTGTAAATTGGTATATTATAAGCAGAGGTTTTCTGACGAGAGCCTGGATGAGTAAAGACAGCATATTTAGTAAGTCGCAATCTCTTTTGATTGGGAGTTTCGGGATTATACGCAGACCATTTAATCACTCGAAAATTGTTGTTAATAAAATTCGGGTCTTGTAAGCGAGTAGCGCGGTTTTTAGCAATATCTTCCTGCAAAACGCTAATCATAAAATCCAAGGTTTTCAACACATCTGCAACCGTTACTCCTTGACTAGCCAAAATCCCAGCGCTCATGATATCTGGGTCTTCCTGAGCATAATCTTGGAAATACTTTCTCGTATTCACCAGCACAGTTAATAAATCCTTGTGATTAAAATTAACTTTCGCCGACGGAAGCTTTCCTTGAGAAAAAACTTGACTACCACTGACACTAAATTTATATTTTTTCCACTCATCAATAACTCGATAAGGTGTAGACCCAGGAGGAACTTGTTGACTGAAAATATTAGGCGCTTTCGCAGTGGAAACAGGAGAATTGAGCAAATTTCCAGCAAGAGAAGTTTGAGTTGTAGGTAAGATAGCGGCTGCTTGTTGATTGAAAGTTAATTGCTGTTGTTGATTTTTTGACTGAGTATATAGATGTCCCACACCTAAACTCACAAATGATAAGGTAGCAATACCTGCTATGAAGCGAAACTTTGGGGAAAATTGCATATGCATAAACTCAAAAAAATTGCTACTATCAGATAGTAATTGTACATGCTTCAGTGTTTGAAGAATATTAGTAAAATAATGTTCCAATTATGTACAAAATTAAACATTCCCAACATTGAATAATTGCTCAAAACCTAGTACAACAAGGCTGAAGTATGAAGTATGAAGTCTGAAGTATGAAATGAAGAAGCTTGTATACTAAGCTTTTAATAGATTTGTAATAGTTGCTTTATTTACGCCTTTTTGTACTAGTGTCTGTCTCAGAAATTACCAGAGGTAAATAAGCTCGTAGTCAAAACTAAAGTTGGTGAATTTTAAAGCACTAAAGTGTTGACTACAAAATAGACCTCTTGCAAAAGTCCTAATTTTCGCGATCTTCTTTGCGTCTTTGCGCCTTTGCGTGAGCTTTTCAATGATATTGTCAGCAACACCAAAGCATTTATGCAAGAAGTCTACTCATGAAAATTAACGAGACAAACTACTACTTCCCAAGCTGCTGTGAAAATCAGGGAATATATTGCTAATTTTTTCATAAAGAGAATCAAATGTTACTGTATGCGATCGCACTTCGCACTTTAATCATTAAACAAATCGCAATTTAACAAAAAATTACTAAAAAAATGCTGAGTACACCGATAAATATCCACTTACCCCGTCATCCTCACCTAGTAACTTCCTTACCAGGGCCTCGCGCTCAAGCTATTATAGAACGCGATCGCGCCGTCACATCACCTTCCTATACCCGTGACTATCCCCTAGTCGTAGCGCGCGGTGAAGGCTGCATGATAGAAGACGTTGACGGCAATGTATTCTTAGATATGACCGCTGGAATCGCCGTTACCAACACCGGACACGCTCACCCAGAAGTCGTAGCAGCAATTCAAACTCAATCAGCACGCTTATTGCACATGTCGGGGACGGACTTTTATTATGAACCGATGGTGGAATTAGCAGAAAAATTAGCCGCTCGCGCTCCTTTTCCCCAAGGAGCAAAAATATTTTTTACCAATTCCGGTGCTGAGTCCAATGAAGGCGCAATTAAATTAGCTCGATACTACACCAAACGCTCCGCAATTGTCGCCTGTTTGGGCGCCTTCCACGGTCGCACCTACGGAGCCATGTCCCTCACAGCTTCCAAAGTCGTACAACGCGCCAGTTTTGGGCCCCTAGTTCCCGGAGTTACCCATATTCCCTACGGTACTCACGCCAGCTTAGATTATTTAGAAAAGCAACTATTCAATACCACCTTACCACCCCAAGAAGTAGCAGCGATCGTTGTCGAAGCCATTCAAGGCGAAGGAGGTTACATCGTTCCCGAAGATGGTTTTTTGCAGAGAATTCGCCAGATATGCGATCGCTATGGCATCCTGATGATAGTAGATGAAGTGCAATCAGGCATGGGACGCACTGGTCGTCTGTTTGCTATCGAGCATTGGGGCGTCATGCCTGATATGATCACCACAGCTAAAGGAATCGCCAGCGGTTTACCCCTAGGCGCCATTCTCGCCAAACCAGAATTAATGACCTGGCCTCCTGGTGCCCACGCTACCACATTTGGCGGCAATCCAGTTGCTTGTGTTGCTGGTATCACCACCATGCGACTGTTAGAAAACGGTTTGATGGCTAACGCATCCTCTATGGGAGAGTTATTACAAGCCGGTTTGCAAAACTTACACCAAAGATTTCCTGTAATGTCTTCACCACGGGGAAAAGGTTTGATGGTAGCGGTAGATTTAATTGACATCGCAGGTAATCTTGATCATAAACTACGCGATCGCATCATTCAACAAGCATTTTTGAGAGGTTTATTATTACTAGGTTGTGGTAAAGCCGCAATTCGTTTTTGTCCACCCCTAGTCATCGACAGCAACCAAATTCAAATCGCCCTACAAATTCTCAGCGAAATATTACTAGAATCTAGAGCTTGAGAACTGCTAAAAACTCCTCAAACCTAGAGAAACAACAAATAACCAATGAATCCCCAAATAGCCCTTAATCTCTACAGCTTACTTTGGCAAGAATACACCGCCAGAGTCAGCTACGCCCGCACCTATCAACAAATGATTACGGCTGCAGGTGGAACTGTCGCCAACGACCATATCGCCTTTCGGTCACTGCGTTTATTCATAGATAGTTCCCAAGGTAAAATTAATTTAGGAATTGATTATCTAGGACAAATTGCTACAGCTTTAGGATACGAAACATCAGGCGAGTATTTCTTTCCAGAAACACACTTATACGCCCGTCATTATCGCCATCCACAACAAGAAAAATTTGATTTACCTAAACTGTTTATTAGCGAATTAATTGTCGATGAATTACCCGTTCATATTACCCAGTTAATCAAGCAAACAGTATCTACATATAATTATCAAATTCCCTCTGTTTTCACAGTAGAAGATAACCAAGAAAACACTGTTCAAAAATTCAAAAAAATATTCACCCGTCCCTGGAAACCACCCCAACTTTCCGTCATCCAACAAGTCAATCAAGTAACACAATATGGCGCTTGGGTACTGTTACATGGTTATGCAGTCAACCACTTTACAGGTTACGTCAATCGCCAAAACACTTCCCAATACCCAGACATTGACGTCACTGCGCGAGGTTTGGCTAATTTAGGCGTCCCCATGAAAGCAGAAATCGAAGGAAATATCACCTGTGGTCTGCGCCAAACCGCTACTCAAGCAGTCACAGAAATGGTAACAGTCATAGATGATAAAAATCATACTGAAATTCAAATTCCCTGGACTTATGCTTATTACGAAATTGCACAACGCTATTTTTTAGAAGTAGAGCCAGGAAAACATTTACTCTTTGACGCTTTTCTCGGAAACAACGCCCAGCAATTATTTGAAATGACTCGATTATCTTGATTGATACTACTCGTTCATTTCCTTTAAAGTCGCTAACGCTGAAGGCGATAACCGACTCAAATAACGGAAAATCCAATATTTAACTATAGTATCTAAAATCACGGGAAATGTGGCAATAAATAAAAATATTACACTGCGATTAGCCGGTAAACCTAAATGTTCTGCTAATCCATCTAAAAGCACTTCCCATCCGTGGGGAGAGTGAAACCCGACAAATATATCTGTGAACAGAATAATTAAGAAAGCCTTCGCACTGTCGCTTAAACCATAAACAAGATTATCAATAAAAGATTTGACAATCACTATTTCTCTTTTGCTATTAGCGATGACCCCGGCAAAAGCAATTAAAGAAATTATATCAGCAAAGATATTACTGATAGCATCTCGGCTTTTTTTGCGAAATTCCGCAGCTATTTCTAATGCCTTATCTTTAACTTTTTCTGCTATTCTTTCTGAAGAAATTTCTGGTGCTGACTTTAAGAGCATAGCAAACTTTAATTTTTCTTCAAAAATTTTCAACTCACCCAAAGCTTCGCCTTCCATATCAGAATTCAGAAAAATCTGCGGCTTGTCTTTGTTGACATATCTTTCAATTAACGGACTGATAATTAATTGTTTAGAAAAATGCTGCGTTAAAATAGGTACAAGAATTAAAATGAGGAAAAATCTTAATGACGTTCTTGTGCGCTGTCTAGAAGAACGCTGATTTTTGATAAATTCTGCTTCAGCTTGAGGAGAAAAATCAGCCTTGATTTTATTAATTGTTATTCCTAAAGTACGAGGTAACAATCCCGGCTTTTTAGAAATAGCTTGGGCTTGCATACTTCCCGTCTTAATTTCACTATTTTCTGTTAATAGCGGTTGAGCAACTGAATTTAATTGATTGTCAATCACAGGCTGAATTTTCGTGTGATATTTAGATACAACCGTATCAATAAACTGTAGTTTTTCTAAAATATTAATATCAGCAACATTGACAAGAGAATAACTGAGGCGAAATTCAGCCAACCTCACATCAATAATAGTTAAATTCTTATTTAAGTATTCTTGCCAATAAGACACGACATTTTCACTGTAATTTCCTGATTCAGGAGCAATTTTTTGTGCAGCAAATTGTTCTATTTCCACAGCTTGAATATTCTGCGCTGCTGCATAAGCTGCTAAAATTGCCCTTTGCGGCGTATCTAAATACCACCTGCTATAAACTCGTAAATATCCCATAATTTTTCGATGCAGTAAATATTGACTTTTTGCGAAGAAAGCAGCTTTCATTGCAGCCATTTTTGTAGAGAATATGCGACTTGATTATTGGAGTCGAATCACAATAATTTCACCAGACTTTGATCACTGGCTATTTTCCGGTAGGATAACAGCCAGACACCAATAACTTTTGGTAGCCCGCTCCCCAATCAAGTCCTCATACTGGCGAACAGTCGCACCTGCTGGTAATGGGAGACACTAAACCACACCCAGAAACCTGTTGTATGACAAATTCATCAATCACTACACCCGAATTATCTCCTAGTTGGTATCTTTTGTTGCAACAACTCTTAGACCGTCAATCTCTGTCTCGCAGCCAATCAGCTGAATTGATGCAAGGGTGGCTGACCGCATCAGTACCATTAGAATTATCAGGAGCAATTTTAACGGCGTTGCACTTTAAAGGAGTTTCGGCTGAAGAGTTGACGGGGATGGCTGAGGTGTTACAATCTCAATCGGCTCTACACAGCCCAGATGAGTTGATTGCCGTTACAGATAGGCAAAACCCTCCCCTGCTCATCGACACCTGTGGTACCGGTGGTGATGGGTCATCAACTTTTAACATTTCCACAGCGGTGGCGTTTGTCGCGGCGGCTTATGGGGTTCCTGTTGCCAAGCATGGAAATCGCTCGGCGTCAAGTCTTACGGGTAGTGCAGATGTGTTAGAAGCCCTGGGAGTGAATTTAACTGCTGCTGGCGAAAGGGTACAAGCAGCCGTACAAGAGGTGGGAATCACTTTTTTATTTGCCCCTGGTTGGCACCCTGCACTGAAAGCTGTGGCTCAATTGCGGCGAAATCTCAAGGTACGGACTGTGTTTAATCTCCTCGGCCCCTTGGTAAATCCTCTACATCCCCAGGGACAGGTTGTGGGGATATTCGATCCCCAACTGTTAGCAACGGTGGCTCAAGCTTTACACCAATTGGGTAAGCAAAAAGCAATTGTAGTCCATGGACGGGAAAGATTGGATGAGGCGGGGTTGGGCGATTTAACTGATTTAGCAGTTTTATCTGCAGGTGAAGTACAGTTAACTTCCGTTAATCCTGAAGAAATTGGCTTGACACCTGCGCCCATAGGTGCATTACGGGGTGGTGATGTCCAAGAAAACGCGGAGATTTTGAAAGCGGTACTCCAAGGTAAAAGTACTCAAGCACAACAGGACGTGGTGGCTCTCAATGCTTCACTGGCGCTGCAGGTAGCTGGTGTGATTCCGCTGTTAGCCCATGAGCAAGGAATTCAAGCCGCTAGGGAGATCCTAAATAGTGGCGCTCCTTGGGTAAAGTTGGAGCAATTAGTCCAGTTCCTGAAGAATTAACCTCAGAGTTCCCTTGGGGGCGAAATTCCACAACATGGCGCTTGATAGTGACATCGTAATTGCCAAAAAAATCATGCCCCAATAATCCAGTTTCCAGTTCCGAGCCAGCGATCGCCACCGGTACCTGATTGACTGCGACCCCAGCCACTGCCATAGAATTAACATAGCCGATCGCAAATTCCACCGCTCTAGAGCTAGCAGTGTTGGCTTTGGCTTTCCCGACAGGCACTACTCCCAAGACGCTAGCCATATCTTGAGTGATTACAGTCCCGCTGGCGCCTGTATCTACAATCATTTCAAAGTGCTGCTCACCATTGAAAGTAACTTCAATAATTGGTGTACCACCAATTCGCCGTTTTATAGGTACAGAAATTACTTCTTGCTCTGGGGTAACTGGTGTTGATGCACGGGCGATGGGCTTAGGCGGTGACACTTTGATCGGGATAGCCGCAGATAGAGATGGGGTGGGCTGAGGTTGACTTTTGGTTTGGGGGACAACTACCACCACCCGCTTTGGTTCCGTGACCTTGATCGGTTGGGGATCGTAGTTAGCTTTGTGTAAAGCGTATTGGATCTGGTTTTGGTATTCGGAAATTTTGATCTGCGCCACCACAAAATTAGGACTTTGTTGCTGCACCTTTTTCATCAGAGCGATCGCATCCTCAAGTTGACTCACTACCAAATTCCAATCATCAGGAGATTGAGCAGATTTACTGATACTCAGCGCCCCCGCTGCCTTGTCTAATGCCAATTCAAAAGAGTTTGGCACCACGTCAGCTAACGGTTGTGGTTTGAGGCTAGATAAAGGTGTGGCGACTTCCACAGGCGGCGATAATGGCAAATTGCCCATCGGCGTAGGCTGCTGATTACCAAGCTTTGCTGTAGTTTGCTTGTCTTGGCTACAGCCCACACTTGCAACCGCTAAAGCACTTGCCAGAAACACAGGGGTTGCACGAATCAAAAAAGACTGAAGCATAATTAATTCTGATTTTACCTGCCCAAGAGCTTGTCAATCTACTCCTGCCAATGATTCTGCAGAAAAGTTTTTGCCTATTTAATAGCCTACTCAATATTTTAATTTTTTATTAATTGACCTGAGCCGTCGGAGTTTCTCAACTCATGGCATAATTAGCGATCGCAGCTTACTCGGCAATCAAGGCTAGAAAGTAAGCAGTTTCACCTATACCCATGCCCGAACACTATTTAGCTTTCACAGCTTATGCCCCTGTCTGACGCTATCCCTGCTCTACTTGTCCTAGCAGATGGAACCACATATCGTGGCTGGTCTTTTGGTGCCACAGGTACCACCATCGGGGAAGTAGTGTTCAACACCGGAATGACTGGATATCAAGAAGTGCTGACCGACCCCAGCTACTGCGGTCAAATAGTCGTCTTCACCTATCCAGAATTGGGAAACACTGGAGTCAACCCCGATGATGAAGAATCGACCAAACCACAGATTCGGGGTACAATCGCTCGCAACATTTGTTACCAACCAAGTAACTGGCGCTCTACACAATCCTTTCCCGACTACCTCAAGCAGCACCAAATACCAGGTATCTACGGCATTGACACCCGCGCCCTCACCCGCAAAATTCGTGCAGTCGGCGCCATCAATGGTGGTATCTCCACCGCCATTCTCGATGAAGCAGAGTTACTAGAGCAGGTACTAGCCGCCCCCAACATGACAGGATTAAATCTCGTGCGAGAAGTCACCACCTCGGAGATTTATGAATGGTCAGATCCCACCACCCCAGTTTGGGAGTTCAGCCCAGATGCAACAGCCAATTCTCAACCATCCTTCACCGTCGTCGCTCTTGACTTTGGCGTCAAACGCAACATTCTCCGGCGTTTAGCTAGTCACGGTTGTCGGGTGATAGTTGTTCCCGCGAATACCTCACCAGAAGTCATCCTCAACTACAATCCAGATGGCATCTTTCTTTCTAATGGGCCGGGTGATCCTGCAGCAGTTATCGAAGGAATTGCCACTGCCAAAGCATTATTAGAAAGTCAAAAACCCATTTTTGGTATTTGTATGGGACATCAAATATTGGGTCACGCCTTGGGAGCAGAAACTTTTAAACTCAAGTTCGGTCATCGAGGTTTGAATCAGCCTGCAGGTTTACAACAACGGGTAGAAATTACCAGCCAAAACCACAGTTTTGCTATCGACCCAGATTCCTTACCCGCAGCACTTTTGGAAATTAGCCATCTCAACCTGAATGATCGCACCGTCGCCGGATTACGTCACAAATCCTTGCCCATCTTCTCCGTCCAATATCACCCAGAAGCCAGCCCCGGCCCCCACGACGCTGATTACCTGTTTGCACAGTTCGTCCAAGCCATGGGAGACGCCCGACAAGCAGCGATCGCCAAAGTGAGTTAAAAATGGGGCATTGGGCATCCCTACCCATACCTAATCCAACAGATTGTAGACAACTAGCCCAAAAACCATCTATACTTGAACGTTCACTTTCACCATGAGGAGGGAGTTATTGCTGAACCACTTAATCTAACCGTGAGCCTGAGGGGCACTCTTGAAGCCCGGGATAACTGTCAGCTATTCCGCCTCACAGGATTGTTAGATGCCTTTTCCGAACCCACATTCCGCAAGGTGCTTGGTGGCAAAATAGATGCGGGCCCACAACATATCATCTTGGATCTCTCGCAGATTGACTTTGTTGATAGCTCTGGCTTGGGTGCTTTAGTACAGCTAGCCAAACAAGCTCAAACTGCTAATGGCACCCTGCAAATTGTCACCAACGCCCGTGTTACTCAAACAGTCAAGCTTGTTCGCTTAGAGAAGTTTCTCTCCCTGCAACCAAACGTTGAAGCGGCTCTAGAAAACATCAAGTCATCTTGATTGCTTGGCCAGAGAGATTTGTCTAGCTATCCAATTGCTTGATCTGGATAGCTTAATTTATAGAACAGCTGGCGCACCTCTCTCCTCGTGGGAGAGGAATCAAAGCCAGCCGCTCTCAACCCTAATTTTTCTACTATATTCAGTAATTTTTATTAGTATTGATAATATTAAGTAGCGCTGAATGAGCTACTTAAGGTATGATATTTATCCCTAAACATGCGTCCCCAATGTAGCCAGTGAAGGAATAATCAATTTGTGAGGTCAAAAGAGGAAGATCTATTAAATGGACAAGACGAAGCCCCCAAACAGGATTCATCTTGGACTCAAGCCCTCTTAGCAAGCACAACCTACTTACACCAACAAATACCTAAGTCACAATTGCCACAAATTTCTCCGATGGCATTAGCCTATATGGGAGATGCAATCTATGAATTATATGTTAGGATGTATTATCTACTGCCATTGCAGCGACCAGACACTTACCATCGTCTGGTAGTGGCACAGGTAAGAGCGGAAAAACAAGCGCTACATTTGCGATCGCTAACTCCTTATCTGAACGACAATGAATTAGAAATTGTCCGACGAGGCCGAAACGCCGCCACAGGACGCCCCAAACGAGTTGATCCCGAAATTTATCAACAAGCAACTAGTCTAGAAACATTAATTGGCTATCTATATCTCAGCGATTTTCAGCGCTTAACCGAACTATTGCAAAAACTCCATCTACAGGAATAGTGGGCGACTAACCCCACAAAAGCAAAGTCAGTCAAGTAATCTCTGTAAATTGAGGGAATCAGTGTGCCCACTCATAAGCAACACCAAATACTTATATGACTAATAAACCAAGAAAAATCAAGACTGCTGGCGAACCAAATCGTGCGCAACCTGTAAAAATCAAAGGTAAGCGCATCCTAGCTAATCCGGTTCGCCATCCTCGACAGGGAGAAGGAAACCCCGCCCCCAGCAGACCCAGCCAACCCCGCCGCGTCTCCCTTCCATCGCCAATCGTCAAACCAGATCCTGAAGAAAGCGACCTCATTTATGGACGTCATCCGGTTCAGACGGCGCTGGAAAGTCAGCGCGGTCTGAACCGGATCTGGATTACTACTCGCCTGCGCTATGATCCCCGCTTTCACCACTTGATTCTCCAGGCTAAAGAAAATGGTGCCGTCATTGACGAAGTGGAACCCAAGCGCCTAGACCAAATCACCGACGGCGCCAATCACCAAGGTATAGCCGCACAAATTGCTCCCTACACATATATCGAATTACACGAACTCATAGCACAGGCGAAATCCCTAGCAGACCCAGTAATTGTTGTTGCTGATGGAATTACTGATCCCCATAACTTAGGGGCAATTATTCGCACGGCTGAAGCCATCGGCGCTCAAGGACTGATAATTCCCCAAAGAAGGGCTTCGGGGATCACATCGACTGTGGTAAAAGTAGCAGCAGGTGCTTTAGAACAATTTCCTGTAGCTAGAGTAATTAACCTCGGCCGCGCTTTGGAAGAGTTAAAAGCATCTGGCTTTTGGATTTACGGTACTGCAGTTACAGGCAGTGAACCTCTGCATACCGTTAATTTCAGTGGCCCTATCGTTTTGGTAGTTGGCTCAGAAGGGGAAGGACTAAGTATGCTAACGCAACGCTCCTGTGATGTTTTAGTGTCAATTCCCTTGCAGGGTAAAACTCCCAGCCTCAATGCCTCGGTAGCATCTGGTATGGCA
Source organism: Fortiea contorta PCC 7126 (assembly GCF_000332295.1). GTDB lineage: Bacteria > Cyanobacteriota > Cyanobacteriia > Cyanobacteriales > Nostocaceae > Fortiea > Fortiea contorta. Next base: position 3,272,169 of record NZ_KB235930.1, read on the forward strand.
CTTTATGAAGTTTATCGCCAAAGGTCGTTAAACACACTTTATCTGGATAAGTTACACAAACCTCTTTGAAAAATCAGAGTAAAAGAGTATAAAGAAATGTAAAGGAAAAAACCAGCAAAGCACCGTTTAACATCCACTATCTTTTTGATAAAACGGCAAGTACCATGAAAACTATTTGGGATAACCTCAAAGAAACGCTAATTAATACAGTCAACAACCTTGGCTTGGCTTGGTGGGTAGAGATTGTGACACAGAACCCCTCTTGCACATACTACTTCGGGCCGTTTCTCAATTCTGCGGAAGCCAAAATCGCACTTAAAGGCTATGTAGAAGATTTAGAGTTAGAAGGCGCGCAGGGAATAGCAGTAAATATTAAACGTTGTAAACCCGGTTCTCTAACAATCGCCGAAGACTTGGGGGAACGGATTGACCGTAAAGTAAAGCCTGCCTTTAGCGGTCAAATGTAAGTTAGGCAATAGTCAACTGAAATATAAAGTCTGAAGTATGGAATGCGGAATTATACCATCTCTTGTGAGATGGAGCAATAATATCCGCTTTTTTGTCATAATCATTTAAACTTCATGCCCTCAGCCAAAAGTTTTCTACCCTGAAACTTTTGGCAAATTAGCTACGGTCGCTACTAATTTTAGTTTCTCTATTATGTGCAAATATCCTAAAATGGGATAAAATGCCCACGTTACGATTTGGAGAGCCATAAGAATCAATGAGTCGATCTAATTCAAACGCTAGTTCTGCGGAAGTTTTGAAACGAAAAGCTACGAGTACAGTTGGGCGCGGTAAGGTTGTAAACTTAAATACCAAACTCAAATTCTCTAAGTGGAGCGATGAACACGTTTCATTATTTCTCGGTGACAGCCTTGAATTTTACCAAAACTGGGAGCAACCTACTGTAATCGTTTCAGACGGGGCTTATGGTGTTCTTGGCTTTGAGGGAGATACGTCCGATCACATTGACTTGCCCAATTGGTATCAGCCTCATATTGAAGCATGGTCAAATGCAGCGATGCCATGCACAACACTCTGGTTCTGGAACTCAGAAATTGGCTGGGCTGTCGTGCATCCAATTTTAGAAAAATATGGCTGGCGATATGTTAATTGCAATGTTTGGAATAAAGGCAAGGGCCATATTGCGGGAAATGTTAACACAGAAAAGATCCGCAGATTTCCAGTAGTTACAGAGGTATGTGTTCAATACGTAAGAGAGGTTAAGCTAAATGAACTTACCTTAAAAACTTGGTTGCTACATGAATGGAAACGATCTGGACTGCCATTGCGACGAGCAAACGATGCGTGTGGTGTAGTAGATGCTGCTACTCGAAAATATTTTGATCAGGGACACTTATGGTACTTTCCACCTCCGGAGATGTTTGAAAGGCTGGTCAATTACGCGAATGAACATGGTAGTCCTGAAGGAAAGCCTTATTTCTCATTAGACGGTATTCAATCTTTAACAGCGCAAGAATGGAGTAAAATGCGCTCGAAGTTTAGATGCCCTCCAACTATTTCTTGAGCTTCTAAAAACTCATCGGCAGAACCTTGAAACTTATAGCCACTGGTGCTTGTTTGCTGGAGGTTTGCAGTTCTTTGGGTTGTGTCTTCTGGTTCTAAAACAAGATAGTCTGGTGGATTATGATAATGAGTGTCTCTAGCTAAAGCTACTGATAAACCAGATACAACGCAAACATCTAGAATGTAGGGTTTTCCGTAAATAATTTTCTCAGGCAGCCATGCCAGCATTGCAACATGAGTTTGATCGAACTGAAAGTGATTCTGACTATCTTTGAATCGTGCAGTTATTTCCGTCGCCAATGGGAACCATGCTTTAATCTCTAATCCTGGTGTTGGTTGAACGTCTCCAACAAAAATAGTGTCTGGAAATCCTGGATCTTGTCTCTCCCAGCTTCCTAATTCAGAAAAATTATCTTGCTTATTCAAGAATTCAACAGTGTTAAATTCAATTAAATTTCCAAGTAAAGGTGAAAGCTTTGAGATCACCTTAGCTAAATTGACTGCTGAATTAACAGTTACAGGTTTAGACACATCTAAAACATCAAATTTATGCCCTGCTAAATTAGCGAGGTATTGAGATGCAAGTCTGATTACATCCGGTGTGTTCATGGCTTTTCCTCACGGGATGCTTCAAAGATTTGCTGTTCCACCTCGCGCAAGAGGGCACAAGGATCTACACCAATTACGCGAGTAACTATAAGGAACTCAACAACATCCAAGCGTCGCTCACCATTTTCATACTTGGCAACGAAAGATTGCGGTTTTTGAAGAGATTTAGCGAGAGATTCTTGAGTAAGTTGTGCTTCCTTGCGAGCCGCAATCATACAGCGACGGAATATGTCATACTCCTGGCGAGAAATAGATCTCATCGTGCTTTGGCTTTAGCACTTATGTGTACGTCAAGTACGATAAACCTATTATCGGATAATCCCAAAATAGGATATTATAGCCATAGCCACATAGGTTAGGACATTAGACTTCTTGCAGAAGTCGGGAACTCTTAACAGAGAGTAGAAAAGGTACTTTTGCAAGAGGTTTATTAACTAAAGATAAGACGCTTACATAAAGCGAAAACTCAAGCCAGTGCTACCTCAGCGCCTTGCGTCGGAATCTTCTGGCGTCGGAGCGGCGGCCTCCGCCGTTAGCGCAGCGGTAGCGAGTCCGCGAGCGTCTCTGAATCTTTGTAAGAGAGGCTAACGAATATCAGTAATCTGGGGATAAGCTCCTAGCCAGTAGTCTATGTCATTCAGTACCCGGTCTGGTATCTCCCAAGGAAAAAGATGAGCAGTTTCAGGGTAGCATTGCCATTGACAATCTTTGAGGTTCCGAGCAGTTTCTAAGCTGGAATCAGCCGTAATATGAAAGTCTTGAGCACCCGCAAGTACCAAACTAGGGCATTGAATTTGCCGCAGTTCGGGGATATTATTATACCCAGCTTGTAATGCTTGCCAGAGGGCGCGAGTTGCAGGGCGAGAGGTTTGCAAATAAGCGGGCACTGCTGCTTGAGCAATATATTTGTAAGCAGTGGGTGTATGCTGTTGAATTAAATAGCGAAATAGCGATCGCTTGCCAAATGTTTCAATATTCCATTGCCAACCCGGTTTTAGCAAATTAACCAGCGCCGCAATCCCAGTATAAACATTATCTTGCCAAGTAATCGGTGGGTGATTGCCACGGGGTCTAGCCGCTGTCGCCACTAAAATCAATCCAGTCACTCGCGTTGGCAAACGTAACGCCAACTCCATCCCCAGAATACCACCAAGTGACCATCCCAATACTAAACATTTTTCGATCTGAAATCGGTCTATCAGCGCTTCTAAATCAGTTAAATGGTCATTCATGACAAAATTGTCATTAACGCGACTTTTGCCGTATCCACGCAAATCTGGGGCAAAAGTTTGATAGCGTCTTGATAAGTGATTAGTAAACACACTCAGACTGTTACCAGAACCGGGATGACCATGTAAGCAGAGAATGGGGAATCCTTGGCCTTGGACGTAGACCTTCAGGCGTACAGCACCAGTGGTATAACTAAGGCGATCGCCCATAACTCACCCTTGTTTTGTCTACTGAACAATAATAGTTCTCATTGTGTCACACCAATTTTGATTTTTGGATTTGGCGAAAAGTGGAGACGATAACTAATCGCCAATCGCCGCTAAAAACCAATGCTCTGTATATCCGCCAGCGTAAGTAATCACACACATTTGTCTGTAGGTGGCGTGAATACCAAAAGCTACTCCTGTAACTTTAAATGCGGAGTTAAACAAGTTTTGTCGATGACCCCGTGACGGTACTCCATCATCAATAATTAACTGCATAACGATATCTTCGGCTGTGTAAGAACCGTAGCTGATATTTTCACCTGCTGTAATTTGCCAATCACCGTAGCGACTAATGCGAGTAGCCGGATCGCTACCATCACTACCATCATGACCTGTGGTTCCTTTTGTACCTTGGTCTTTGACGTGATCTCTAGCACCAAAGGACATTCCTGAAGATACGGTCAAGGCACCTACGGGATATACTGTGTGCAGAAAAGCGATCGCTTCTTCAACAGCGCTTACCCCTTCTTGTGTTTGCAGATAAAGGCGCTCAGAGATTTTTACTTTGTCATCTTGGAAGCGCTGTTGCCAATTTTCTAAAATAGGCACATATGCAGCCGGATGCATCCGCACTTTGTTCATTTCTGCAATTACTTGTTGTTCCAAACGAGAGAGGGTATTTTCTTGTATTAAGTCACGATTACCTACTTGCAGCATTTCTGGCCAAAATGTCCGCAACCGCAGCCTATCCATTTATAACCTCACAATTTAGCAGCAACAAATCTATATATATAAATTCAGAGTTTTGTAGAGATTTTCGGGAAGAAGTTCTGATTTCATCTGAAGTTTACCTATTCTTTTTATTTGTAGCTCTGCGCCTAACCTCTCTGCAACGCCAAGTTTCAACACTGTTTGGCTTGAGATGGACTGACAAAATCGTGTAAATCTGCATCCCAAATACTGATGTAGATAAAATCACAGTTTTGACGGACAATCTGACCTTTAACTCGTCCTTTCGTAAACTGGAAATTATCAGACTGACGCTGTTGCACTTGTTGTAGTCCCTGTTTAATTTCTGCCGTGGCTTGTCCACCTAAAATGCCAATTAAGGTATTTTGCATGACTTGGGGGTCTATTGACGAAGCAAAAGCGGCTTCTGTTTGGCGTAGTGTTCCGGTATCACGGTCAAATAAGTAACCGACATCAATTTGGTTGGGAACTATTTTATAGGTAATTGCACGGGTATTAGGCCATAAACCCCTTAAATCTCTTTTGGGTTTACCGAGGGTAGCTTCCACCGTACTTCTAGCTGTACCTGTCGGGAAGGTGGGAATACTGCGGTTGCTAACTGAGTTGAGGGGCTGGGTTTGTGGCAATGTGGGAGATGTTTCTGGTGTGGGTGTAGGTGTGGGTGTGGGCTGATTTTCAACTTCCGGCTGTGGTGTGGATGCTAATGACGGTGTGGGAGTAGGTTCGGGAATTGGTTGAATCTCTGGCTGTGGCGTGACGGTGACTACGGGATTCGGGTCTATTGTAGGGGGAGAAACTACTTGTAGGCGTGGCGATGGCGGGGGTGCGACTGGAGCAGGAGAGGGTAGGGTAGAAATTGGCGTGTTGAGAGGTTCCGGGTTGGTAGTTAGAGATTGGGGAGAAGGGATAGTATCTCTGGTGATGGGTACTTCTGGCTGTGGCTGGCGGAACAGGGAAGGAATGGCTACTGCACCGAATAAACCACCTACCACTAAACTAGCGACAATCAACGCCGACTTTTGACTGTTGCTGGTAGAAATTTGTGGTGGTGAGGATAAGGCTTCAGTTTGGGGGTTTGATTTGGCAGTGGTGGGAGGTAGCGTAGCTGTGTGTGACGCACTATGACTGACAGATTGTAAAGCATACAACATTTTGCTCGCTGTGGTGTAGCGATCGCCAGCATGGGGTTTAATCGCCTGATTGAGCACCTGCACTAAATCTGCGGAAACTAGCGGAACGTGCTCAGACCAAAGTATTTCGCCTGTTTGTTGATTAATCTCTAATTCCTGGGGTGATTGACCAGTTAGTAAATAAATTGCTGTCAAGCCTAAGCTATAAATATCTGTAGCGTAAACTGGGCGTCCTAGGGCTTGTTCACTAGGCATATATCCCGGTGTCCCAATTACCATCGATTGCGTGGCGTATCCTGAAGAATTCACCACCGAGCGGATAGTTTCTTTCACAGCACCGAAATCAATTAAAACCGGTTTGCTGTCAAGTGAACGGAGAATAATATTATCTGGTTTAATATCTCTATGGATGATGCCCTTGCTGTGGATATAATCCAAGACTGTCAACAAACTGAGGAGCATTTTTTTGACAACAATTTCGCTTTCGTATCCTTTAGTTTGGACAACTTCTCGTAAAGTTTGCCCATGAATCCATTCTTGAACTAAGTAAAACTGCCCATTTTCCGAAAAGTAAGCATAAAGTTCGGGAACTTGGTCATTGCTCTTACCCAGATACTCTAAAGTCGCCGCTTCTCTCTCAAACCGTTGTTGAATCATTTTATAGGTTTGCGGGTCGTTGGAGATGGGTTTGAGTTGCTTAATCACGCACCGACGCCGAGAAGGCATATGAGTATCTTCCGCTAGAAAGGTTTCGCCAAACCCACCAGCACCGAGTACTTGGATCACTTGATAGCGATTGTTCAGCAGCCTTGTTGTCATGAAAGTTCACACCATTCGCTCTTTCCCAATGTACATCACGCAAATGAAGTATGAAGGGTGAAGTATGAAGTATGAAGGGTGAAATTACTTCGCCTATAAAGGGATGGGGTTTGAACTGATGACATGAGCGATGGTATCTGCTAGTCTTTGGCATTTGTGATGACCCAGGTGTCATTATGTTGGATAATGCCAAAGGATATCACAAAGAAGAAATGGCGCTTCAGCGGTTAACTACAAATCGGGTAACAGTAGGATTTGGCTTGGCATTGGCTGTATTGCTGGGTGTAAGTGTTAATGCTTATTTGAATTTGCTTAACTACAGAAAGTCGGCTGATGCTGTTGAACATACCCTGAGAATTCAGAACACCCTTGAGAGCATTATTTCTAGCCTGAAAGATGTTGAAACTGCTCAACGAGGCTATTTGTTAACGAACAATCAAGACTATCTTAAGCCTTATCAAGAAGGACTAAAAAAAATTAATCCCACTGTCCAAAGATTGCAAGAATTGACGCGCAATAACAGCACTCAACAGCAACGACTCAATACTTTGGAATCTCAGATCAACTTAAAGTTAGCAGAACTAGAACAAACAATCTCCTTACAAAAAAGCAATCAACAAGAGGCTGCTTTACAGGTGGTGCGGGGGGGTGAGGGGAAGCAACTGATGGATAAAATTCGTCAGTTGGTGTGGGAAATGAAATCCCAAGAGAGCAGCTTGTTAACTCAAAGTAGCGCTGCTGCTCAAGATAAGGCGCAAAAAACTACTTTAGTGATTATTTTAGGCAATTTGTTAGCTTTGGGTTTGGTGACATTGGCAATTTTTACCCTGCATCGGGATGCTACCAAACGAAGGTATGCAGAGGAACAGTTGCAGTTGTTAAATGAAGATTTAGAACAAAGAGTTAGCGATCGCACTGCAGAATTAGAAACTATTAATCGAGTAAAAGATGAGTTTCTCTCGGTGCTCTCTCATGAACTGCGGACACCCCTCAATGCTATACTCGGTTGGGCAAAGTTGCTCCGGAGTGGCAGATTAGACGATGCCAAAGCCGAGCAAGGGTTAGAAGTAATTGAGCGCAATGCTAGATCCCAAGCTCAACTAATTGAAGATTTACTAGATATTTCCCGCATTATCACGGGTAAGCTGCGTCTGAAGGTTCGCCCTATTGCTCCCATCTCGGTGGTTGAAGCGGCTTTAGATACAGTGCGTCCAGCAGCACAGGCGCGAGGAATTCGCATTCAAACTGTGTTAGATTCTGACGCTGGGCCAGTTTCAGGTGATCCAGATAGATTGCAACAGGTAGTGTGGAATCTTTTATCTAATGCCATCAAGTTTACACCCAAAGGGGGACGAGTGCAAGTCCGGCTGGAGCGAATTAATTCCCATGTGGAAATCATCGTCAGCGATACAGGACAAGGTATTAATCCGGAGTTTTTACCGTATATTTTTGACCGCTTCAGTCAAGCGGATGCTTCCACCACTAGAGTACATTCTGGGTTAGGGTTGGGACTAGCGATCGCTCGCAATATCGTCGAGTTGCATGGGGGTACAATTCATGCTCAAAGTCCAGGTGAGGGACAGGGAACGACTTTTGTAGTTAATTTGCCGTTGATGATTGTCCATCGCCCCCTGGATACCCCAGATCGAGTCCATTCCACTGCTAATCGTGAAGTTTCTCTAGATAACGCTCCTTCTTTACAAGGTATCAATATTGTGGTAGTCGATGACGAAGCAGATACGCGAGAACTAATGATTACCTTGTTAGAGCAATATGGAGCGACAGTTACAGCCGTAGCTTCTGCAAGTGAGGCGCTAGAAAAAATTACGCAATTGCGACCAGATGTGCTAATTAGTGATATTGGGATGCCAGAGGAAGACGGTTATTCCTTAATTCGTCGAGTCAGAAGCTTGACTACAGAACAAGGTGGACAGACTCCAGCGATCGCCCTGACAGCCTACGCGAGAACAGAAGACAGAATTCAGGCGCTGACAGCAGGGTTTCAAACACACATTGCTAAACCGATAGAACCAGCGGAACTCGTAGCAGTAATTAGAAGTTTTGTAAGGCGCGATCGCTCAAGTTAAAAGGCTCGTATTTTATCATATATTAAATTGTATATTTTACGATTTTCAAAAAATAGCTAAACTAAAATGTAATTTTTTCACAGACACTAGCGAATCCCAAAAACTCAACGCCCATCAAAACATATGCATAAATTGGGCACATTCAAATTAAATAAAAGTAAACACAATCTTGGCGACACATGTAGGTTAAGGAGCGAAATCCCACACCTAAAGACTGTATTCATGTTTGGTTTGACTGCGTTCAATCCAATCTACACATCTATTGCTTATACCAATTCCGTATGAAGATGCACATAATAATACCCCCCTGTAGTCCCCCCTTGGCAAGGGGGGACGGCGTAGCCGGGGGGTAAATCTATGCCGCTTCACAAAGAAACGGTATTAATTGCAAAAAATTGGTATAACAACCAATTAACAATGCCTAATACCCAATTATAAATAATAAATAACCAATGACAAACCTACAAATTCAATTGAGTTGGGATGATCCCACCACGGGAGAACGGCGAGAACCAAGGCTGAGTGCACCTATCGCTTTTGGTCGAGAATTCGCGCTTTTACCGGAATTAATCGAGGGAATCCGTGTCTCGCGGCTGGTTTTGAATAGCAATCAAGTTTCTCGCTACCACGCTTTGGTGAAGTGGGAACAAGACCAGCTGGTGGTGATTGACCAAGACAGTGTGAATGGTGTGTTTGTGAATGGTCAGTTGCAAAAGCGTAGTGTTTTGGTGAATGGTGATACGTTGCAAATTGGGCCGTATATGATGACGGTGACGTTTGCGGCTAGTGTCCCGACGACACCTATAACTACTCCCCCTTCCAGAATTCTGTTTAATCACAACACCAATCTCCCAGACCCTAATTTGCGTCCTGCTCCACCTGTCACCCCTCTGGGAAAAAATTTCCCTCCTCCCGCTTTTCATGCAGAAAGGGTCGCTGTACAAACGCTTCATGCGACACGTTTACCCGTAGATGAATTTGATTATCTGGCGATTGGGGCGGGATTGGGTAGTTTTATCTGGGCTGATTTGCTGCGAATTAGTGGGGTGCGGGTTGAGAAAATTTTGGCTTTGGGTCTAGAAAGTGACCCTTATGCGCGCTACAAGCGCCTGTGTTTGAGTTCGCAAATTCCTTTACATGAAAGATTGCGGTCTAATTCTGACTCTTGTCCTGATAATATTTGGGGCTGGCCTAGTTATGCTATCCGCGAGGCTTGGCGTGATTTTGGTAAGGGTCACTTGCAATCGGCGTTAAAGTATTTGTGGCAAGTATTTGCAGAACCTACATACGCCGAAACTTATACACCTCGTGCGGGAGATGTGTTTAATTCCATAGACCAGGAAGCGAAACGGATTGGCTGGGATCGAATTTATCGTTACGGGCGAGTGCGAGCAATTCGCAAGACTGATGATGGTCGGTATTGTGTGGCTTATTCTCGCGGCCCTGGTGATTATGCTTTTGCGGTGGCGCGTTATTTACATTTGGCTACTGGCTATCCAGCTATTCAATTTTTGCCTGATTTGCAAGCTTATCGAGAAAAGTATCAAGATTTTAAGTCTGTGGTCAATGCCTATGAAGCCCATGACCATGTTTATGAGCAGTTGGAGCGCCAAGGTGGGACTGTGTTGATTAGAGGACGGGGAATTGTGGCTTCGCGGGTTGTGCAGCGGATTTATGAAGCGAGGAAGAAAAATCGTGATATTAGAGTTTTGCATTTAATGCGATCGCCTAAACCCATCGGTAACAAATTTCAAAAAGCGCAGCGCCTTGTCAAAAATAACTACGAGTTCCAACCTTTTAACTGGCCTAAAGCTTGTTGGGGAGGGGAATTGCGGGTAATGTTAGAAAAAGCTAGCCCTGATGAGCGCAAAAGCTTGTTAGCCGATTGGGGGGGTACAACCACTGCAGACCGTCACGATTGGCAATGGATTGTTGAACAAGGAGTTAGGGAAAACTGGTATCACACCACCTTTGGCGATGTGTTGAGTGTAGAGCGAGATGCTCAAAACCATACTGTCACCCAAATTCAAGAAAAAGGCGGCTTTGGGAAAATGACGCTGGTTGCTGACTTTATTATTGATGCCACTGGCTTAGATGCCAAGGTGGAAGCTAGCCCGCTTTTAGATGATTTGGTCAAGCATTACAAATTACCCCTCAATCATTTGGGGCGATTGGTTGTCGCTAACAATTTTGAATTAGTAGAAATGCGTAATAGTCAAGGTCAAATTTATGCGGCTGGGGCGATTACCCTGGGCGGCCCCTATGCAGCTGTTGATAGTTTCTTGGGTTTGCAATACGCCGCTTTAGTTGCTGTTGACGGACTCGCCGCTATTCGCGCTCCAGGGTTACATCGTTTAAATGCCTTGAGTTCCTTCGGTCAGTGGTGGAAGTGGGTGTTAAATCAATCACCTTCTTAAACGAATAACAAACAATTTATAGGCGAGTCTACTATTAATTTATGACACCTGATAATTCCCATAATCCGTTCCTCAAACTAAAGGTTCGTCATCTTTTTTTGCGGGGATTTTTGCTTTCAATTGGCCTTGGTATAGGGCTAGGAATCATACAAGGGGCGACGAGACTAACATTTAATCCTCAAGTCGTCACTTTGGTGCTCTACATTTTGATTTTTGGTTTACTTTGTCTTTGGCAATTAGCCGATTTTAATCGCTATGGAATCAACTTAAAATATCTGATTGGTAGTTTACCAAACCAGCAGCGGTGGTTGCCATTGGCGGGTTTAGTGATTTTAATTATTCTGTTTTCAATTAGTGGTTATTTAGTGTCGTTTTATTTGCTGTCGTTGGTTGCGCCGTCTTTTATTGAAGCTTTATTGCGGGAAGTGGCTAATAGTCCCTCACCCAACACTACAGCATCACCTTTTTATAATTTACTATCTGCGATCGCTCTTGTCATTGTCGCCCCCATCACCGAAGAATTTCTTTTTCGGGGAATTATTCTCCAGCGTTGGGCTAGCAAATGGGGGATACAATCTGCCTTGCTCGTGTCTAGTCTATTGTTCGGAATTTTACATACAAATTTCGTAGGATTAACTATTTTTGGCGTGGTTATGGGTGTATTATATATCAAGACTCGTACCTTAATTGTACCGATCGCCTGCCACGCATTTAACAATTTCATAGCAGTGATGATAGGTTTGCTCTCTACTGGTTCCAAAACTACATCAGAGGTGTATAAACTAGAACAATTGCGTTCTGGTTGGTGGGTAGGCGTGGTACTTATGCTGATTTCGCTACCGTTGCTCATAAGTTTTCTCTCCCGCAATTGGCCCCGCAAAAACGGCTTGGTTCCCTACCTAGTCAACGCCTCTGAGGGAAATAGAGGTTAATTGCTGGCTAGGAGCAGAAAAAGATCAGCACCAATGGTATAGAAATGTATAGAATCTTGTAAAGATATAAAGTAAATTTTTTTAAATGCACACATTTCTAGCTCCTTCCTCAATGCAGCTGTCTGTAGCACCGAACCAATGTCAGCCTTTGAAGATTATCGCACTGGGGGATAGCTTAGTTTATGGCTTTGGCGACCCCGAGAAAGGAGGCTGGGTAGAACAACTGCGCCGCTGGTGGATGCTGCCCGACCATGCTGGTCATGTACTGTATAATCTGGGAGTGCGTGGCGATCGCACTCAGCAAGTAGCCCAAAGACTAGAAGTGGAATTTCGCCACCGTGGTGAACTCCGCAACCGTGTTCCCGATTTAATTATTTTATCAGTGGGGGTCAACGATTCAGCGCGGCTAACTCGTCCCAACGGCAAAAATTACACAGATTTTGCGGTATTTGAATCAGAAATCGCTTCTCTACTCGAACAAGCACAGCAACTGTGTCCGGTGTTGTTTGTCGGTATGGTTCCCGTTGATGAAACCAAAATGCCCTTTCTCGATTGCTTCTACTACAATCATCTTGATCAATATCGCTACAAAGAAGCTACCAGAATCGCTTGTAAAAAAAGGCATATCCCTTATCTGGATATTTTCGACCAATGGATGACACGTGGTGAAGCTTGGAGGTGTAAACGGTTAAGTGATGACGGACTTCACCCAAACACCCTAGGCTATCAAGCTTTGCTAGAAGATGTCATTAATTGGGATGCCATGGCTACCTATCATACTCGGTTTGATTTCCATCGCCAGTCTTCTTAGGGATTGGCGGTGTTTTCATTGTGCTCCGAAAATAGTTCTCTTTCTGTGGCGTGCGTTATGAACTTTAGTCTTAACGCACCTAAAATCAACATGAAGTGCAATGTTTTGATTTATTGGTTTTATGTATCACTAAATACTGCAAAATTTTGACGCTGAATTGTTCTGAATTTTAAGTAGTTGTTTTAAGAATTAAGTCAGCAAATGCAAACAAATATGGCGATAGGCTTTACAATTCTTTACTATCTCTGCGTTAGGTAAAGTTTATTGTCTTTTGAATTGGCTAGTCTTTATCCACTGCTAGGCTGGTAATCAATATAAGCAAAGTTTGAGCAAAATCGCACTGTGTCTCAACAGCTTAATAAAGTTTTAGTCGTGGAGAAATAAGGTTAAGTATATAGCAATTATACAGCGTCTGTGTCGTTACCGAAATATTTTTATTCATAGCCTACACAAACCCAACAATTCTCACTAGTAACTCCAATGATTGATCATTACTCCCTCGAATGGATTGAAGCATGGTGTCAAGAAAATGGCTGGACAGATTTATTTGTCGAGCGACGGAATAATTACTGGGCTTTTCCTCCGGGAGGAGTAATGCCTGAACCAATTCCTACTCATGTGTTGCAATTAATTAAAGCTGAGAAAGGATTAACTTTTGAAGAAACATTGTGGACGATATCAGCATTAATTGGCACTGTTATTGCTATTCTTTCTACCTTGTGGTTCCACTCTCCTATGCCCCTAGTTTTAGCTTTTGCTTTGAATGCAATTACGGTGGCTCAATTTGAACCTGAAGATATTTAAATTTAATGTAGAGACGTGAATTTTTATGTCTCTACAATAATTTTGGGACGAAGATAAATTATTTTTAGATATTACAAGAAGCCTTAGTTGATGTAACTAAGACTTCGTTAGTTTTATTTAACTTGTGGACTCTAACCAATTTTTTATCCTAAATTGGTGAAGTAAATTGCCCACAAGCTACCTGTGACACCTACAGCAATTAATACGTTAGTGAAAAACTTACCTAATTCGGTTTGTTGTCCTAGCCCTTTGTCGTCTTGACCAGCGGTGAAGAATAAAGACCAAGCTTGGTTAACATTAATCGTTTCAAAATTGTTGAAGCTGGAACGAAAGACAACGGGGCCGATTAAGTCTTTTTTGGGAAAATCAAAATCAGTTTTCATATTTTTAGCTGTTAATTGCTATTGAGTGAATTTGGGAAATTTTTAGAGGCTGGTCAACCATCCGATTAAGCCGTGTCCAGTGATGACTTCTAGAGCTATGAGTGAGACAAAACCTATCATTGCTAAACGTCCGTTGAGTTTCTCGGCGTATTCAGTGAAACCTGCTCTGTTGCTTTCGTCTACATATACTTTGGGTTCGATGGCGTAGTTGTTGAGTAAACCGCGGTCGTTGATGGTGAAGCCTTTAGCTGTCATGTTGTTTTTTCCTTGTGTTTGTTTATGTAACTAAATATAACCTTATGTAAATAATTTTTACAAGTACTTGACAAAGCTAAAAAATACGGTAAACCGAACCATGAAGGTGGTGGCTACCGTATTAAAGATGCATTCGTCGGGGGTCTATCGCATTAATTTTGAAAAATAAATGTGTTTGTAGTCAGGACTTTAGTCCTGGAACTACGAATTAGTATGACTATTAATCATCACTAAAATAGTAGATAAAGGGACATTTGTAAAATATTTTTGTTGAAATTGTGCTTCGCTAATTGCAGCTAAAAATTTGCTCGCGGCGCTATCAGCTAGAGGTTGAGATACTTTTTTGGGATTATGGCTGAATTGCAAATCACGGTCTTGTCGCTCGATGGTAAATCCCAGATATTTTAAAGCATTAAATCCCCAAAATAAAGTTTGGTCACTGATACCGAGTTTTTTTAACAAATGAACACGAGTAACTGTTTGCTTGGTGCGACTTAAATATTTAGCAATTCCGACTAAAGTCAACCAAATTTCGTTAGGTGGTTGGTGCTGAGGTTGAGTCCAAGCTAGAGCTAATTGTTGTTGGTTGTAAAGTGATTTCTGCCACCACCCCCGTAACTCATCCCAACTACTGGGACATTGTGTAACCGCCAGTGCTGAATCATTCTCCAAAGGAAGATTTCGCCAGTCTAAAATTTGTGCTGATGTTTGAGTATTAACTACAGAATTAACAGTGGGACAGACAGCAATTAATCTGATTTCATAGCGTTTTTTGAAGCTGTTATAGTCAATTTCGGCTATGCAATCACATCTACCAATAGGTAATTCATCTTTGTAATGTCCCCACCATATCCCTGGAAAAGGGTTTCTAGTAGAGTCATCTCGAATATCAAATTCTGTTTTAATATATTGTATTTTTTTACCTTGAGAATCTTGCTGATTGCGGTGCCAAGAATTTTCAAACCAGCAGTTTTTAATTAAGAGTTTAGGAATGGGATTTCCCATCCCACAAGGTTCTAATAATTTCAGTTCTAAAAATAATTCTTTTCCTAAATCGGCTACCTTGACAGCTATGTCTGCTTGGACTGTGGGTGTGAGGGTAATACTACCTAATAATTGCCGCAAACGCTGGTTAATTGCATCTTTAAATAAAGGAATATTCTCAACTAATAAACTCAAACCCGCCGCAAAAGGATGTCCACCAAAACGATGTAATAAATGGGCTTGGTCTTTTACCAGTTGATATAAATCTACAGAATTCACCGAACGCGCAGAACCACGAGCGAGGGGAGATGAGGAAGAAGTAATTTCTGCTCCTACTTCCGTGACTGCTTCCGTACTCAATAAAATAGTGGGACGCCCTGTTTCTTGGGCTATTTGTCCAGCAACTAAGCCTAACACACCCACGGGCCATTGCGAATCTTCAAGAACGATCGCACTAGTAGTAGATAAATCTAATTGGGTAAGCTTTTGTGCTACCTGGGCTTGTACATCTTTTTGGAGAGATTTGCGACGGGCGTTAGCTAGTTCCGTCATTTCTGCTAGTTGCTGACAATGTTTGATGTCTCGACTTGTCAATAATTCTACACAGAACCGAGCATCACCTTGGATACGACTGACGGCGTTGATGCGCGGCCCTAAACCGAAGGAAATATCTGTGGGGCGATCGCCACTTTTCTGACACAATTCTAATAATCGCCCCACACCCGGACGCCTCCGCGCTGGTGCTGGTTGTTGAAAATCTGCTTGGAGTTGTTGAATTCCCAATTGCGCTAAATAGCGACAATCTCCCTTTAACTGTACCAAATCAGCAATTAATCCCACTGCGACTAAATCCAGTAAATCAGTTAGAGGTTGTTTGGGTATCTCTGGTAGAGTTTGATAAAAAGCTTCCACCAATTTGTAAGCTACCGCTACCCCGGAAAGATGAAATAAAGGGTGTTCAGCAGTTAAATTGCGGGGATTGATAATAGCAACAACAGGCGGACGTTCTGAGGCTAGAGTGTGGTGGTCTGTAACTATGACATCAATCCCAAGCTGTTGAGCATAAATAATCTCATCATGATTTGTGCTCCCAGTATCGCAGGTGACAATTAACCTGCAACCTTGTTGAGCTAAATTAGCAATCCCTTGCTGATTCAGTCCGTGGGATTCTGTGAGGCGATTGGGAATGTAGTAAATTAACTGGGTATTGTGCGAGAAAAATTGTCCTAAACCATCCCACAACACAGCAGTAGCAGTAATCCCATCAGCGTCAAAGTCTCCCCAAATAGCAACTTTCTCACGCTCATCAAGTGCTCTTTGCAACCTCGCTACCGCCAAATGCATTTCCTGTGCAAACTCAAAAGGACTCGCTGGTTGATAAGTTTTATAGTTGACAAAACTAGCTAATTGTGATTCATTTTGAATACCTCTTTGCCACAACAATTGTGCAGCAAAAAGCCCACTCGACGCAGGTATATATTGCTTAACTGCTTGGATAAACCAGTCTGGAGGTTGTTCAGTTGCTGCTAGAGTCCATTGCATTTTACTTGGGAAGTGGAGGAGTCAGGGATAATTAATCACAAATGATGATTGGCGTAGATGCATTGAGATATGAATTTATCTCACGCATAGACGCGGAGCGGCTTCCCGCAGGGTAGGCGCAATCGCTGAAAGCGATCCCGCAGGGTAGGCGCAAAGGCCCAGAGAGTAGGAACATGACTATTCATCATTAATCATCAAATCTGGCTGCGTTTCTGTGACTAGGGGATTGAGGATGACTTCGTTAGCGAATCCATCGGGTTTGCGGGCGCGGATTGCGGGACGCGATCGCTTGTAGCCTGCGCGTTCAGCTTTTTGATGTTCGTAATCAATAAGTCTGCCATAATAAGGATGTTTACTTAAGCTCATTGACAAGAAAATGTGCTGGCGATTGTTACCAAAACCTTTGCGGTTAAAGAATTTGACTGCGGGGACATTGGTAGGGTCTGTGTCCACCAGCATGAACCGCGCCCCATCTTCAATCATCCGCGCGACGACTTTATCAAATAACTTATCAGCAACACCTTGACGCTGAAACTGAGGACTCACCCCCAACCACAAAATATATCCATAAGTCCAAGAAGCCTTAGTGATGATGGTTCCTAAAATAAATCCTCCCAATTCCCCATCAATTTCAGCCACTAGACAATATTCTGGGTCTGTGTTGTAGAGTCCAATCACCTCCCATTCATCCCAAGTACGGTATAGATAAGGATAGCGATCGCTAGTAAATAACTCCTCTCCCAAATGATAAACCGGGGCTATATCATCAATTCCTAATTCCCGCACATAAACTGCATCCATATCATCAATATTTTTCATACTTATTCATCATTAAAAAATCCATATAAAGTAAATTTCTACTTTTTTGAGTAATGAGGACGCGTAACTTTGCATTGACCGAAGAAAGGATGAAGCAAGAATTGGTACAAGCTGAATCGAATCGTGGGCGAAAAAATTGACCCTGAGCGACGCCGAAGGGTCAAACTTTTTTTCCTTAGTTCTAGCCCCATTCTTTTATATGTGAGGTAATTTCAGACTTCATCCTTCATACTTCATACTTTAGTTGACTTCGCGCTCCTTTGTGTTCAAAAAACTCTATAATGACACCTCCTCAATACTAGCGAGATTTGGTAATAATACTTTCCCCGTTCCCTCTCCAGTGGCTTGTGTTCGTTCGCAGTGAGGAGCAAATTTACACTTTTCACAAGCTTTGTCACCTTCCGGGAGTTGGGGAAATGGCTGTTTATTTTGATAACGTTGTAACCAATTTGTCAAGTCGCTTAATAGTTCGTTCAGTTCTTTGGTTACTTGTTGATGCTGGGTAGTATTGTAATTAAATTCAATATTTTGTGGTTTACCTGCTGACTGGACAAACCAGTAAGTCATAGATATATTTTCTGGTGAATAAGTACTAGTTTCAGCTAACACATACATATAAAGGCGTGTTTGCCAATTCTGAGCTAATTTGCGTTTATTTTCTGGTTTGGGGTAAGTTTTCCAGTCGAGAATTTGGGCTTGTTGGTGATCTGCAATCAATAAATCATAGATAACGGTGAGTAAATAATCTTGCACTTGTAGAGTGCGGTAGTGTTCGCTTTCGCGGAAAGTTTGACTGTGAGCAGGGGCGACAATTTCCGGCGCCGCATCAGCAAAAGCCGTCATCCAGCTTTGCAATTGCGGATCAGCTTGCAAAATACTCTGAATGGGTAGACCCATTTCTTGTTGCTGCATTAGCAGGTGAAAGCGGCTACCTAGAGTTTGCTTTTCCTCATGTTCAGGGTCTGAGGGAGAACTGAGGTTTTCTAGATAAGTGTGTTGAAACTGACGGGGACAACGTTCTAGGATATTAAGTTGTCCTTGAGAAATACGTAAGATTTGATTTGAGAGCATGAGTATATTGTAAAAGCGATCGCTGTTAGTCAAAATAAGCGATCGCTTTTATTTGGAGTCTCAAACTACTCGTGATAATTAAGTTTCTTTGCACCCTGTTCTCTATTCCCTAATTTTGGTTTGTTAAGTGTTATGTACAAGTTTTGAAAACAGTTAACTCTCCAGAGGTAGATATATTAAACGATTTAAAGGAAGAAATTGCGTTGAGAACAATATCTGAAGCTTTACCAAAGAAAGAATCATCATGAAGCTCTATCACCATATTATCAACACATGAAAGCCAAGACTCATAGTTCTTGGAAAAGACCACAGCCTCAGCACCTTCCACATCCATTTTTAAAATCGAAATCCTATTTTGACCTGATTCTTTTAACAGCGTTCCCACATCTGTAGCTCGCATTTCGGGAACTTCGCCTTGGTTACATTCTCTGACTTGAACTGTCCATTCACGCCCATCTCTGTATGGCGTTTCCAATATTTTCAGATCAGCAGTGTGTGACCAGATACCAGAGCGGATCAATTTAACACGCTCCTTGTAGGGAGCAAGATTTTTTTCTAAGAGCGTAAAGTTAGATAAATCAGGCTCAACACAAATGACTTTACATTTAGGGAAACGAGTCAAGAAATAAGCAGATGAGTAACCTACATTCGCACCACAATCAATTACTAAATCTACGTCAGATAAGTTATCTAAGCAAGAATACTCTGTTTCAATGAAAATTTGCTCAAAAACGTTTTTATCACTGGTGTCAGGACGGCACATTAAAGGATATTTAGCATTCTTGGACATCAATGTATAAGGTTGCGTTCCCTTCAAGAGTGAGCAACGAAATTCTTGCATCATGTATACACACGTCTGCAACCAGCCAAGAGTTGAGATGAGATTCTTTATTCTAGATATTCTGTGTATATATTTAAACACAAAAAGCCTTTTCCTATCATAATTTTGTAGCTATATTATACAAATCTTTTTACGTATAAGTACTTGATTTGGCACAGCTACACAGAAGTTTTATATTTCTGTACCGTATTTTAAATAAAAATTTAATGTATAAATACTTGTTTTAGTTAAATTCCTTATTTTCAGTAGACCTAGCTAGAGAAGAGAGATTTTTATTTAGGGAAGATCGGGAGAAAAGGTAAAAGGTAAAAGGATGTGTTTCGCATCTTTCCTTTTTCCTTTTACCTTTTTATATACCTGATGCTTATTTAATGTTAGCCTTTGTGTCCTTCACTGCGGCAAAGAAAAATATTCCTGTGAGGGGGATACTCAAAGCCAGGATAATTGCTGTGGTTGGGACGCCAAAATCAGGCTGTCCAGAGCTGAGTTCAAAAATTGACCCAACAGCTGCGATCGCAGTTATACAGGAGCCAGCCAGAAATAAACCGCTTTTTGGAGTAATGTACACTATTAAGCACCTTATGCTAATGGTTTCACCGCTTGATACGAGAAGCCATTTTTAGATAGCTCTTGGGCCAAAGTCAAGGAGTTATCTACACGGTCTACAAACACCACACCGTTGAGGTGATCCATTTCATGCTGAATACAGCGCCCTAACAAGTCGTTCGCTTTGAGTGTCTGGGGACGCCCAGATTCATCTTTATAAGCTACTTCCACGACTTGGGGACGCTTCACATCCAAGTAAACACCGGGAATGCTCAAACAACCTTCTTGAGCAACGCAGATGTCACGGCTAACTTGTTTGATTGTGGGATTAATCAGCACCAGTGGCTGATTTGCGGGGTTATCTGGTTCTAAATCGATGACAATTAGTTGCTTATGAACTCCTACCTGGGGTGCAGCCAAACCAATACCATCTTTGCTGTACATAGTTTGCAGCATTTCACGCACAAGGAGGCGAATTTCATCATCTACCTTCGTAATTCGTTTTGCGGGTTGACGAAGAACGCGATCGCCCAGATAGTGAAGCTCTAATGGTGGATTTTTTAACTTTATTTTCTCTACAGCAATTTCGGAGGGCATGATTCTCTGTGGCTAGTTGGTGAATATTCCTAGTATCCTCATTCTATCAATCTGTGAAAAACGCCTCTAATACTAATGCCACAAGTGGCGAAAAAAAAGAGGCGATCGCACGCACTAATAATTGTGTGGCTATAGCGATCGCCTCGCAACAAAATTACACGCCAGAGGCAACACTGACACAACAAAATTCGGGTTTGGTGAGTTGGTTGGGTTTGTCCCAGAACACTAGCGATCGCTTTTTTAGTTTATGACAAAATTTATACTAGTACTAGTATAGTTGACAGTATAGTATTTATACAACCAAGTAGTCAATAAATTTATACACAATGATTAACATTGGATCCCCCCAACCCCCTTTCCAAGCAGGGCAAAAGCCCCTCAAAGTCCTCCTTTTTAAGGAGGATAATGATGGATCTATAATGATTTCAGTTTGGTAGAGAGATGTGTGTACACCGTAGCCTTGTTAAGGGGGGTTAGGGGGGACTCGGATTCTATGCAGCCTCGTAAAAAATTGGTATAAGTCTAATTTAAGCTGTGAAAACAGTCCCTAGTCTTAGTTTCTTGATTTCGGGTAGTCGTTTGTTGAATTCGGGTAGTCGTTTGTTGAATTCGGGTAGTCGTTTGTTGAATTCGGGTAGTCGTTTGTTGAATTCGGGGGGTCGTTTGTTGAATTCGGGGGGTCGTTTGTTGAATTCGGGTAGTCGTTTGTTGAATTCGGGTAGGCGTTTCTTGATTTCGGGGGGTCGTTTGTTGAATTCGGGTAGGCGTTTCTTGATTTCGGGTGGTTGTTCCTCACAGTGGGGGTTGCATTTGTAGCAGAGTCTGCAAATCTAGTGAAGCTAGGCGCTGATATGCTTGGTCTATGAGACGTTGACCACGGAGAAAACCTGTGTTGGCGCCAGGACAAATGTAGCGGAGTGTTTCTGGTGTAAAGCGCTCTAAGATCAACTGGAGGCTTTTGATTTGTCTTGGCCAGTGAAAGGTTTTGGCTGTGCGTAATGGTACTGGTTCACCTTGCAAGTTAGGTAGCAAATGACGCCCGGAAAACAAGACGCCGCCAAGTTGACTATAACAAAGGCAAGATGAACCGGGAGAATGTCCTGGCGTCCAAATTATTTGTGTAGTGGAATTAAGAGTAATTTCTTGAGTGAAGGTTGTGACGGTTAAATTGGGTAATAAATAAGCTTCTTGTTCTTGAATCAGCACCTCACAGCCCAAAGCTGACTGAATTTCGGCTGTTTTGCCAATAGCACCACGATGGGTGAGAAATAACCAGCGGACACCACCATGGGACTGTAAAAAATCTAGATTTGTTTGCTCTAGAGCCGGACAATCGATGAGGATATTGCCTTCATTTCCTACAATAAAGTAAGATGTACCTCCTAGCGTGTCCCGATTTGGTGGAAAAGCAAAAATGCTGTCGAGTACAGCTCGTGGTGGTTTAACTGTGAGACTTGGTTGTTGAGGTAAGGGACACATGACAAAAAACGAGCTGGAGAAGTTGTAGAAAATCTGGTGAAAAAGTTTAACTTGAGAAAACTTTTAGCCGTGGTTGAAAAAATAAAACTTTACAGTCTAGCTTGTAGTAACTGCTGTGGTGCTGACACTATGAGCGGGGCGTTTTTGCAAAATTACTGAAGCTCACATGACATTTTGGTTGCTCCTCGTACTGGGATTGGTTACTTATTTTATGGTGCAGCGCATCGTCGCTCATAGCACCCGTACACCATTTTGGGTGTTATGGCTGGTGTTAATGATGCCAGCATTGGTATGGACGGTGTGGATAGCGATATATGGAGAAACACAACCGCCGCCACGAGCATTGGTACTATTAATGTTATGGTTGATAGTCATCTGCCCACCTTTATTCTGGTTGTTGTTTCGGTTGGGTCGTCACTCACCTAGAGAGTATCCGACTGAACTACCAGCCTCAGAACCACTATCGGCTGTTCATCCTATCGCAGAACCAGTACCAGTGCACCCCATTGAGCCAACAGAAGAAACCCAGCTGCGAAATTGTTTTCCCTGGTCTGTATATTACATTCAAAATATTGAGTATCGACCCCAGGCTGTAATCTGCAGGGGACAGTTAAGAACTACTCCGAATAAGGCTTATCAACAAATTAAGGCTAATATTGAAGCACAATTTGGCGATCGCTTTTTGTTAATCTTTCAAGAGGGTAACAATAATAAGCCCTTTTTTGTGCTAGTTCCTAATACTCAAGCCGCGAAACAAGCAAATACCAGCAAGCCGGAAAATATCACTCGACCGGGGTTAGCACTGTTATTATTAGCAGCTACTCTGGTGACTACGACTTTGGTAGGGGCACAAAATGCTGTATCTACTCTGCCACCGATTTGGAAATTTACTTTACTAGCGCAAAGTATTTTAGCTAATCCCTCTGTGTTGCTGACAGGATTACCCTACGCTTTAGGGTTAATGACGATTTTGGGTATCCATGAACTGGGTCACTATTTGACAGCTAGGTTCTACAAAATTCGTTCGACTTTGCCTTACTTTATTCCTATGCCGATTTTCTTGGGAACCTTTGGTGCATTTATTCAAATGCGTAGTCCTATTCCCAATCGCAAGGCTTTATTTGATGTGAGTATTATGGGTCCCATTGCTGGGTTTATCGTGACTTTACCGATTATAATTTGGGGCTTGGCTCATTCTGACGTGGTGCCTTTAACTGAAAAAACAGGCTTCTTAAATCCTGATGCTCTTAATCCTAAATATTCGATTTTATTAGCGTTGCTCTCGAAAATAGCCCTGGGAAGTGCATTAACATCAACATCAGCGATTGATTTGCATCCAGTAGCCATAGCAGGATTTATCGGGTTAATCGTTACAGCATTAAATTTAATGCCTGTAGGACAACTTGACGGTGGTCACATTATCCATGCAATGTTTGGACAACGAACTGCAGTTGCGGTTGGTCAAATTGCGCGCTTGTTGTTGCTGCTACTTTCTTTGATTCAGGCAGAATTTTTCTTGTGGGCAATGATTTTATTATTTATTCCCTTAATTGATGAACCTGCACTGAATGATGTCACAGAATTGGATAACAATCGAGATGTGTTAGGTTTGTTGACAATGGCTTTATTGTTAGTAATTGTACTACCGCTACCGCAAGCGATCGCTAATTTGTTGCAGATATAAATTTTTTGACAATAATTAACCAGCCCTCTGTTTAGGAGGGCTGAACAGCCTGATAGGTAAATGTGTTTGTCGTGACGACTTTAGTCCTCTATACTAACTGGACGCGGAATTAGCAGTCTGGGCGGTTGTGGCTGCGGGACTACCACCCATGCGAATTTCTGTACTGAAGGATGCCATACTCAAACCATCAGCTTGTTTGAGTACACTTACCCGCATTCGCAAATTAGGGCTAGCAAACCACAAACGTTCTTCAGACCACATGGTTTCATCTTCTGTGGTTAAGGTCAGGGCTTCATCTTGACCTAGCTTGTAGTGTCCAATGATTAAAGTTTTTTTGCTGTTTCCCGTTTCCTGTAGTAACTTGCCTACATCTGGATGATCTGCATCTGGGACGGAAACTAAGACAGTCGAGCCACTGTGTTTTGTTGCGTCCCATTCCATTGTACCGTTCCAGGTAACTCTGGCAGCACAGGAGGCGTCACTAGGAGAAATTTGATGTTGTTGACAAAGTTTGACGACTTGTGGATCATCTGTTGCTAAGGTTTCAATGATGATATCTGATTTGCCATCTTTTGATTGCTTAAAAGTTGGATGGTGACTAGTGCGATGGGAAAACCATTTACCAGCACTCAATTGAAAAAATTCTTCAATATTCATGAATAAAACTACCTGCATCAAAATACGGAAGATTCCACTTATTATTACAAGCTAGCAGAAGGTGTTAATCTTCAGCTTGACTAAATTTGACACAAGAAAAAATTGATCCGAACAATCATGAAAGGGAACAGGGAACGGGGAAATCTACACAACCCACAAAGGATAGAATTTCCACCCTTCATCCTTCACCCTTCACCCTTCATACTTCACCCTAGCCTGCGGCAAGCCGCCTTACAGGCGTCTACATACTTCACCCTTCACCCTTCCTAAGTCTGTCAAGAGAAATGCTTGCTGCTTGAGCAACATTGGGATGGCTATCTTTTTCCAAAAATGTCAAAGCTGAGACACTTTTGGGTGTGGGGAGATTTCCCAGTGCTTCTGCTAGACGTTGGCGCACTAACCAATCATCAGATTGAGCGAAGCGCAAAATCAAATCCACAGACTCAATGTCTTTAATTTCTCCCAGAGCTGCGATCGCTGCTTGGTGTAGTATGGTTTCGTCGCTATCTAATGCTTGAATCAATACAGCACGGGCGCGGGAGTCTTTAATATTACCTAAAGATACTGCGACGCTAAAGCGTACTAACCAATCAGTATCTTCATAAAACGCCCGTGACAAAACTTCCAAAGCTCTCGCATCACCTAAATATCCTAAAGCACCAGCAGCATCAGCGCGTATACCATAATCTGGGTCTGTTTCCAGAATTTTCACCAAAATTGGATAACATTCTGGTGTTGGTTTAACTCCCAAGGCAAATATAGCCATTGAACGCAACTGTAGAGAATCGTCGTCCAAAACCTTTTTAATTAAAGGTACTGCATCTTCTGGGGCAACATCACGCAGATTAGCTAAGGCTACCATGCGATCGCGTAGATTTGGACTTTCTAACTGAGCAGAGATTTCCTCTAAACTAAGAGCAGCCATTTAGTTTCATACACTTTCTTTACTTATCTTTACTTTACAGAATTCTTTGTCACAAAGCCCACCACTGGACTGACACAGCTAAATTTTTGCATTGCGATCGCTCTCCCCACCTCCCCACCTCCCCACCTCCCCACACTCCCCACACTCCCCACACTCCCCATCTCCCTTGAACCGCAAGGTATTCGCTGAGATTATGTATTGAATTTAGCAGTTAAAATTAACACTTAGCTGTGCCTATGGTATGAAGAGAAGGCTTGGGTAACGAACGTAGGTTAAAGGTACGACTGTCAAGTACAGCCTCAAACCTTTAGGAGAATCACGATGGTTCAAGTTAGTGAACGTCCAGGTACAGCAAAAATCTCCAATTTGCAAGACAAGTTTGTCTACGAAATTGGTGTGATGTACGATGCGGAAAATCGCTTCTTGGAAGCACAGCAAATGATGTGCCAATGTTGTCAACACAGCCAGTTGAAATCCTTGATGGAAAACCACATTCGAGAAACCGAGCAACAAATTAGGAACCTGGAACAAGTGTTCAACGCTTTGGGACAGCAACCCAGACGAATTAATTGTGATGCTGCATCTGGCTTGATTAGCGACGGCCAGAGGTTTATGCTTTTAGCTGCAGATAATCCCAAAATTTTAGAGTTGGGGCTAGCAGCAGGACAAGCAAAAGTAGAACAATTGGAAATTTCCTGCTATCGCGGCTTGATTAAGGGCGCCGAACAGATGGGACAAAATCAGGTTGTGCAATTGTTACAGCAAAACTTACAACAAGAGGAACAAACGGCGCAAAAGATTGAACAATGTATGCCACAATTACTTCAAGAAGCCAAGTCATCTAGTGGTACTGGTAGTAGTAAATCTCGCTAATCTATGAGTATTTTGTCAACTTGGTTCTAAGTCAATTTAACTAGGAAGCCACAGTTATTCATCTGTGGTTTTTCTATTGGCAGTGTTGCATAATTTCATGAATTTATCCGATTTATCCAGTCTTCCCCACCAGCTAACTGAGCTAGATAATCATCCATAATTGCTGGTAATTCTTTTGCTGAATAAGTATATGTCAACGCTAAAAACTTAGTTGCTGTAGTTAAAATTTGGCTTCTATCTAAGATTGCTGACAGTTGAGAACGAGTATATTTTCTATTCAAAACTTCCTCGCTAGCATCAGCTATGGCATCTTCAATAACTTCTTCTATGACGGTTTCCCATTCATCTTTATTAATATAGTAAGATTTTTGATTATCTTTGAGATTCACTGCTTTAATTTCACGTATGGCATTGCGAATGGAAGCAGCCCAAGAATTTGTTAATCGCTGCTCTAATTGATTCTTAATCAAGAGTATTAGGAGGATTCTTAAAAAAGATTTAATTTGACGCAGATTCGCCTGTTTACTCATGCCCTCTAATTCATCAACAATTGCCAAAGCATCTGCATATCTTCCTTCCAGAATACTAGTTTTGAGGTCAATTAATTCTTGTGTCATCTGTTTTGCTTGCAAGACTTAATGGTATGGTGTTTCTGGTTTTATGATGGTACGTTTCGTTAAGGTTAGGGGCAATAATTACACGCCATTCTTCTTAAACCATGCTTGCAAACGTTTCCAGGCGTTTTTGGCTTCTTGCTCGCGGTAAGAAGGACGATAATCAGCGAAGAAGGCGTGGGGTGCTTGGGGATAGACGATGATTTGCGATTTGCTGCTGCTGGACTTGAGGCGATCGCGCATTTGTTCTACTGTGTTTAAGGGTATACCTGTATCTTGACCTCCGTAAAGTCCGAGTACGGGCGTTTTCAGGGTTGAGGCGATATCAACGGGGTGTTTGGGTGTCAGTTCTGTTTTCTCACCTACCAAGCGCCCGTACCACGCTCCCCCTGCTTTGACTTTGGGGTTGTGTGCTGAATATAACCAAGTAATTCTTCCACCCCAACAAAAGCCTGTAATTCCCAACCGATTAACGTTACCTTGAGACGATTTCACAGCCCAATCGACTGTAGCGTCGAGGTCAGAGAAGACTTGAGCGTCTGGTACTGTGGCGACAATGGGGCGAATTTCGTCGATGGTGCTTAATTTGGAGACATCGCCTTGACGCACGAATAATTCAGGAGCGATCGCTAAATATCCTAATTTGGCAAAGCGACGGGTGATATCCTGGATATGCTGGTGCACGCCGAATATTTCTTGAATTACTAACACAATCGGGAAGTTGGTACCAGTAGCGGGTTGCGCTCTGTAAGCAGGAATTACACCATCTTTGACGGGAATGTTCACGGCTCCGGCGATTAATCCTTTGCTATCAGTTGTGATGACTTTAGCGGTGACGGGTTCCACAGCGAGAGCGAAGCCAGTAGCGATGGTGGCTGTGGTGATAAATTGGCGTCGTGTAATTGGGTTCATTTTTTTAAATTGAAGTGTAGGGTTTCCATAATTAGTGTTTCAGAAAAATAGCTTTATTTCTAATTATTTACCCATTCTTGTCCTCCTGGTAATTGAGCTAGATAATCATCGATGATGTCTGGTAATTCTTTGATAGAGTGAGTGTACGTGACTGCAAGAAGATGAATTGCTCTTGAGATTAACTGTGATTTATCGAGCATTTGTGAAAGTTGCGATCGCTTGAGTTTACCATGTAAAACTTCTAGACTAGCATCAGCGATCGCTAATGCGATTTCATCTTCTAACCAACTATTCCACTCATCTTGATTGATATAATGTGATTTTTTATTTTCTTTCAGATTTATCTTCTTAATTTCTATCAATGAATTGCGAATAGAAGCCGCCCAAGAATTTGTTAATCTCTGCTCTATTTGATTTTTAATTAAATGAATTAGCAAAATCCTTAAATAAGCTTGGATATTCCGCAGAATAGCTTGTTTACTCATGCCTTCTAATTCGTCTACAATTGCCAAAGCATCTGCATAACGTCCTTCCATAATGCTCTTTCGTAAGTCGATTAATTCTTGTGTCATTTTCGCTTACCTTTTACCTGCTTTCCAATCTTTACCACCGGGTAGCTGAGTTAAATTTTCAGCTATTACTGTTGGTAATTCTCTAGTTGAATGGGAGTAAGTCAGCGCCAAAAGTTGTAAACTGTTCTGAGTTACTTGTCTTCTATCTACCATTTCTGTTATTGCAAATTCATTGTACATTCCATTGAGCACTTCTAGACTAGCATCAGCGATCGCTAATTCGATTTCATCTTCTAACCAACTATCCCACTCATCTTGATTGATGTAATATGATTTTTTATTTTCTTTGAGATTTACGTCTTGAATTTGTATAATGGCATTGCGAATAGAAGCCGCCCAGGAATTTGTTAATCTCTGCTCTATTTGATTTTTGATTAAATGAATTAGCAGGATTTTTAAAAATGACTTGATCTGTCTTAATATTGCCTTTTTACTCATCCCTTCTAATTCGTCTACAATTGCCAAAGCATCTGCATAACGTCCTTCCATAATGCTCTTTCGCAAGTCGATTAATTCTTGGGTCATTTTTGTTCACCTTTTACCTGCTTTCCAATCTTCTCCACCGGGTAGCTGAGTTAAATTTTCAGCTATTACTGTTGGTAATTCTCTAGTTGAATGGGAGTAAGTCAGCGCCAAAAGTTGCAAACTGTTCTGAGTTACTTGTCTTCTATCTACCATTTCTGTTATTTCAAATTCATTGTACATTCCATTGAGGACTTCTAGGCTGGCATCACAAACCGCTAATTCGATTTCATCTTCTAACCAACTATCCCATTCATCTTGATTGATGTAATATGATTTTTTATTTTCTTTCTGATTTATCTTTTTAATTTCTATCAACGAATTGCGAATAGAAGCCGCCCAAGAATTAGTCAAGCGTTGCTCTATCTGATTCTTAATTAAATGAATCAACAAAATCCTTAAATAAGCTTGGATGTTACGCAGAATAGCTTGTTTACTCATCCCTTCTAATTCATCTACAATTGCCAAAGCATCTGCGTATCTTCCCTCTTGAATACAAGTTCGCAAGTCGATTAATTCTTGTGTCATGATTGATTAAATGCAAAATTATTTTTTGGTTTGAATTACCTGCAAACTTCCACCTGCATATAGCGTTGGTTCACCCACATTAAACCCAATTTCTGTTAACAGTTTAGGTAAATCAGTTTGCAAAAGTTGCCAAGCTGTCTCCGTCTCGAATAGCCATAGGAATAGTGATACCCCCGGCCAAAATAGCGGATTTGTGGGATTGTGAAAATCCACCAGTGTGAAGACGCCGCCCGGCTTGAGTGTGCGGTAAACTTCATGCAGAATTTGGTGTAGTTGTTGCGGTTGCATCTCATGTAAGGCGGCGCTGGTATGGACGATATCAAACTCACAGTCTGTAAACGGCATATTTTCGGCGAAAGCTTCTACATAAGCCGCATTGGGCACATTTTGTCGCGCCCGTTTCAGAGACAAGGGAGAAGCATCAAGTCCTGTAACATTTTGTGAAAATTTAACTAAAAATTGCGTTGCTTGCCCACTACCACAACACATATCTAAAATTTTAGTATCTGAGTTAATCGTTAAGCCTTGCAAAGCTAGTTGTCGGAAGCGGGCTTCGCCACCAACGCTTAAGGCTGCTACCCTTGATATAGCGTCATATAACCACTGATAGCGGTAACTCCAGTCTCTGAATATTGTTGCCATGAGTTGTTTCCTACCCATAAACCTTTATATTTAATAAAGATATATTGTTAACATTAGTAAAAAAACTGAAAAGATTGGGGGAAAGTAGCTGCTATGGGTCGTGTAGGCGTTTTATTACTCAACCTCGGTGGTCCCGATAAGTTAGAGGATGTCGGGCCATTTTTGTTTAACTTGTTTTCAGATCCGGAAATTATTCGCCTACCATTCACTTGGTTGCAAAAACCCCTAGCATGGTTCATTGCTTCTCGGCGAACCAAAACATCACAAGCAAACTATAAGCAAATCGGCGGTGGTTCGCCACTACGACGCGTTACAGAGGCTCAAGGCGAAGCCCTCAAAGAATATTTGGGCGATTTGGGACAAGAAGCCAATATCTATGTGGGAATGCGTTATTGGCATCCTTATACTGAGGAAGCGATCGCACTACTGACCCAAGATAATATCGAAAAACTGGTAATTTTACCACTGTATCCGCAATTTTCCATCAGTACCAGCGGATCTAGTTTCCGACTCTTAGAAAAACTTTGGCAAGAAGACCCAAAACTCCAGCAGGTTGAATATACCGTCATTCCCTCATGGTACAAACAACCAAGCTATCTGCAATCAATGGCGCAACTCATCGCCCAAGAACTCGACCAATTTCCCCAACCTGACAAGGTTCATATCTTCTTCAGCGCCCACGGCGTCCCCAAAAGCTATGTAGAAGAAGCAGGCGATCCCTATCAACAAGAAATTGAGGAATGCACTCAGTTGATTATGCAAACCCTCAATCGCCCTAATGCCCACATTTTAGCTTACCAAAGTCGTGTCGGCCCGGTGGAATGGCTCCAACCATACACAGAAGACGCGCTTAAAGAATTGGGCGCAGCAGGTGTTAAAGATTTAGTTGTTGTACCGATTAGCTTTGTCTCAGAACACATTGAGACACTCCAAGAAATCGATATCGAATATCGAGAAATTGCTGAAGAATCAGGAATTCACAATTTCCGCCGCGTTCCTGCTCCCAACACCCATCCGCTATTTATTAAAGCATTGGCAGATTTAGTGCTTGATGCACTGCAAAAACCCAACTTCAAGCTTTCACAAGCAGCGCAAATGAAAAAAATGGTGAAAATGTATCCCCAAGAAGGTTGGGAATGGGGTATGACAAGTAGCGCGGAAGTTTGGAATGGTCGAATTGCTATGTTAGGTTTCATAGCTTTGATTATTGAGATGATTACTGGTCATGGGCTTTTACACATGATTGGTCTTTTGCAATAAAGGGGAACCGGGAATAGTAGGGTGAGTAAAGCCCACCCTACATTACTGAATTTTGCAGCATGAATTCTATTAGTAAACGGCTAGAACAATACACCACCAAACGTCCGCAAGAAGTCTTACTGGTGACGGTAGAAATTGCTCAGGAGCAAGACCAAATAGCGATATTCAAAGGCTTTTCTAGTTCTTTGATGCACTCAACTGCATTTGATCCTGATGTACCCGTGCTTCCAGATGAGGCGAAGATTCTCACAATTGATCGAGTGGCTAGCCCTTATCATCCTACGTCCCCTAGCTACATTCAACAAGGTTTATCTTGGGAAGCTATGGAAGCTTTATTATCAGAAGTAGGTGTTTAAACAAAATTCACCAGAAATTTTGAATTTTGAATTTTGAATTTTGCCAATGTCCCGTTCTGGATACACTCTTCCCGTCTTTGCTTGTGCGGCTGCTATGGCGGCGCTACACTGGTTGCGCTATCATCAAACTCTCAAAGTCGCGGCGGTAGATTTGATTCAACCCGCGCAAACTGCAGAAATACCGATCGCGCAAGTAGCGGGTTTATCTGCAAACATGGCTTTAGGGGTTACTCACAGCGACCCTGGAGATAATCTGGATTTGACCAGAGATACACCGATTTGGGCGCTGGTGGAATGGCGCCGGGGAGAGGGGGAAAGGGTAATTGTTCAGGGAGGTGAAGGAATTGGGCGGATCCTTGACGCTGGTGACAAGCCGGCTATTTATGCTTATGCTCAACGCCTACTGCAGGAAAACTTGCAAAGGATGCTGACACCACAGGAAAAAATTACAGTTACAGTAATTTTACCAGAAGGGCGATCGCTAGCTGTCCGCACTTCTAATTCTGCCTTTGGGGTTGTGGAAGGACTATCTTTATTGGGGACAACAGGAATTTCTCAACCTTTAAGTTCACCGGATCAGTTAACAGCCTTTCGCTATGAATTACAGCAAAAAGCTAATCAATTTGATAGTTTAGTTTTCTGTATCGGTGAAAATGGCTTAGATTTAGCATCCAAAATCGGTATTAATCCTGAGAGACTGGTAAAAACAGCTAATTGGCTGGGGCCAATGTTAGTAGAAGCCGAGGTTTTGGGTGTTAAAGAAATCTTATTGTTTGGGTATCATGGCAAACTAATGAAACTAGCGGGGGGAATTTTTCACACCCACCACCATTTAGCTGATGGACGGCGAGAAATTTTAGCGGCTCACTGTGCGTTAGCTGGGTTAAAGTCTTCAGATATACAAGTAATTTTTCATAGTGCTACCGCTGAAGCAGCACTAACATATCTGCGATCGCTTGATAGAGACACGGGTAGTGATTGGGTGAACCAAGTTTATGGAGCGATCGCTGCTGCTATCGACTCCCGCGCCCAAGAATACATCAAAAGCCATAGCCACAGAGATAAATCAGATACCATCTGCGGCTCGATTCTCTTCGACCGCGATCGCAAAATTATTGTAAAGAGCAAAACTGCTTGTATCTTATCCGGAAAATTATGCTAATTTATTATGAATTATCATAAACTATCCAAATAAATAGTCTTTCAGTAACCAACTTAAGGTAAGTCCTTTATTTAATACCATGACCAGTCCATCGGCTAGACAGACGCGGTGTAAAGCGCGTCTGTAGGGAATTTTATTACCATTACCAGCCAACCCTGGGGAAGTGATGGTATCTACAAGACCACAAAGCAACGAATTATTATTACTGACACACTTTCACCATCAGGAACACAGCGGTGACTCTACTAACTGAACAAGCACCTCAAACAGTAGAAGATTGGGGACGTCTCGATCGCCAAATGGTTGTGATTTTGGACTTCGGCTCCCAATATTCCGAGCTGATTGCCCGTCGCATCCGCGAAACTCAAGTATACTCCGAAGTTCTTTCATACCGCACTACTTCTGAACAATTACGACAAATAAATCCCAAAGGAATTATCCTTTCTGGCGGGCCGAATTCAGTGTATGGTAACAGCGCTCCCCACCCAGACCCGGAAATTTGGAACTTGGGCATCCCCATTTTAGGTGTATGCTACGGTATGCAACTGATGGTCAGTCAACTAGGCGGAGAGGTAGCCAAGGCTGACAGGGGTGAGTATGGCAAAGCATCGTTGTATATAGATGATCCCACAGACCTGCTCACCAACGTCGAAGATGGCACAACCATGTGGATGAGCCATGGAGACTCAGTAATCCAAATGCCTCCAGGTTTTGAATTGTTAGCCCATACTGAGAATACACCTTGCGCGGCGATCGCTGATCATGAGCGCAAACTCTACGGTGTGCAGTTCCATCCGGAAGTAGTGCATTCCGTGGGTGGGATAGCATTAATTCGTAATTTTGTCTACCATATTTGCGAATGCGAACCCACATGGACAACCGCAGCTTTTGTGGAAGAAGCAATTAGAGAAATCCGCGCCAGAGTTGGGGATAAGCGGGTGTTGTTGGCGCTTTCTGGAGGTGTGGATTCTTCTACCCTAGCCTTTTTATTGTATAGAGCGATCGGTGAACAGCTAACTTGTGTGTTTATCGACCAAGGCTTTATGCGTAAATATGAGCCAGAGCGGTTAGTCAAGCTGTTCCACGAACAATTTCATATTCCTGTAGAGTATGTTAACGCCCGCGAGCGGTTTATCGCCAAAATTGCCGGCGTTACCGATCCCGAAGAAAAACGCCGCCGCATCGGTCATGAATTCATCCACGTGTTTGAGGAAACATCCAAACGCCTCGGTCACTTCGATTATTTAGCCCAAGGTACCCTGTATCCAGATGTCATCGAATCCGCTGACACCAACGTTGATCCTCAAACTGGGGAACGGGTAGCCGTGAAAATCAAGAGCCATCATAACGTTGGCGGTTTACCTAAAGACCTGCGGTTTAAATTAGTCGAACCCCTACGGAAACTTTTTAAAGATGAAGTCCGCAGGGTGGGGCGTTCCATCGGCTTACCAGAAGAAATTGTCCAAAGACAGCCTTTTCCTGGCCCTGGTTTGGCAATTCGTATTTTAGGTGAAGTCACCGCCGAAAGGTTAAATATTTTACGCGATGCCGACTTAATTGTCCGGCAAGAAATTAATCAACGGGGCTTGTATCACGACGTATGGCAGGCTTTCGCGGTTTTACTGCCTATTCGCAGTGTTGGTGTCATGGGCGACCAGCGTACTTACGCTTACCCAATTGTCTTACGGATTGTCACCAGCGAAGATGGTATGACTGCTGATTGGGCGCGCGTCCCCTATGATGTGCTGGAAGTGATTTCTACCAGGATTGTGAATGAGGTTAAAGGTGTCAACCGCGTGGTTTATGATATTACTTCTAAACCGCCTGGAACTATTGAGTGGGAATAATTCTAATTTGGGATTGACTCTGAATTTGAATTAGCTAGTAGCTAGTAGGTTGACGCTCTGGGAAACCCAACACCCAAAAACTTTGTTATTGTTGGGTTTCACTCTGTTCTACCCAACCTACTCGCGCTATTAGTAGCGCTACTGTCTTGACAATCAAGAAAACTTGGTGAGGAATTTGAGTAGTTTTTTGGTTCTGGATGTGAGTAGGGTACGACGATAGGCGTCTGCGGCTTTTTTGATTGCTTCGGCTTGCGTGGGGTAGGGATGGATAACAGTGCTGAGTTTGTTGAGACCAACTTTATTCACAATTGCTGTCGTTATCTCCGAAATCATTTCCCCAGCGTGACTAGCAACAATAGTCGCGCCGAGAATTTCGTCAGACCCTTGTTGATGGTGAATTTTCAGAAATCCTGATACTTCACTATCAGCGATCGCTCGATCTACACTACTAAAAGGAATCTTAATTGTATTGATCTTTATGCCTAACTTTTGCCCTTGAGATTCATCAATGCCTACATGGGCAATTTCTGGGTCAGTGTACGTTACCCAAGGCATGACGAGATGACTCAATTTAGCACGTCCCCAGCCGAAGGGAGAAAATAAGGTATTTTTAATCACTATTCTGGCTGCAGCATCAGCCGCGTGGGTAAATTTCCAATCCATGCAAATATCCCCAGCTGCATAGATTTTCGGGTTTGTTGTTTGCAAGTAATCATTAACTTTCACCCCTCGCCGTTCGTCGTATTCTACCTTGACTGCTTCTAAATTTAGACCTGCGACATTGGGAACACGCCCCGCACCCACTAAAATTTCATCCACAGTCACAGAATCTCGATGACCATTCACAGAAAAATAAAGTCGTTTCCCTTCCGTGACAGTGACCACTTCCTCTAACCGCGAATTCAACACCAAACGAATTCCTTCCGCAACCAAGACTTTTTGCAAAATTTCCGCAGCTTCAGCATCTTCTTTATTCAAAATGTGAGCACCTGTGTGAAAAAGTATCACCTCAGAACCCAAGCGCCGAAAAGTTTGCGCTAACTCACAACCGATGGGGCCTCCACCAATCACCGCCAAATGTTCCGGTTTTTGAATCAGGGAAAATACTGACTCGTTAGTCAAATAACCAGCCTGCTCGATTCCCGGAATTGCTGGTTGTGCGGCTCTAGCGCCAGTAGCGATAACGGCTTTTTTAAACCGCAGAGTTTGCTCACCAACTTCTACAGTATTTTGACTCGCAAATCGACCGTTACCCAAAAAAACATCAACCCCCAAGGATGCGAAACGTTCCGCCGAATCGTGATGGCTGATACCCGCGCGGATTTGACGCATCCTCGCCATAACTGCAGAAAAATCAACATCGATATGTTTGGGAACATTAATACCTAAATCTTTAGCCTTCCACATCTCACCCACCACACGAGCAGAGCGGATGATGGTTTTGGAAGGAACACAGCCTACATTCAAACAATCCCCACCCATGAGATGCTTTTCAATTAACGCCACCTTCAAACCCAAATCTAAACCAGCAGCACCCGCAGCTACGACTAATCCTGCTGTCCCAGCACCAATGACTACCAAGTCGTAAATATCTGCAGGTTGGGGGTTGACCCAATTTGGCGGATGAACTTGAGATACCAACTGTTGATTATATTCATCTGCAGGGCGAACAGTGACTCTGGTAAATTCTGAGTTGTTCATCATACCTCGATAGGGATTAGGGAAGAGGGGTTAGGGGTTAGGGAAAGATTTTTTTAGGTTATACCATTTTGAAAAAACAATGGGACGTAGGGGCGAACGGTTGTTCGCCCTATTGTACGAGCGTAGGGTACGGTTGTTCGCCCTGAATAACCATTCATGTGTTGCAAAGATTATTTGAATTGGTATTACAAAGGGTGCGGAAATCGCACCCCTAGGAGTTTTTCATCACTTCTGCGGCTAGAGCTTTTTGTGCTAGACGGGTGACGAATACCGTGACAGCTACTGTGGAGAGCAAGCCAAGGATGCGAATTGCCCATTGTATGGTAGGGTTTGTAGGCTGAGCTTCAGTGCCGATTCGGGCAAGATTTCCAGCTAAGGAACCAATATAAACGTACATGATAGTTCCGGGAATCATGCCCACAGAACCGATAAAGTAATCTTGCAGAGAAACGCCGGTGATGCCAAAAGCATAGT
Source organism: Fortiea contorta PCC 7126 (assembly GCF_000332295.1). Classification (GTDB taxonomy): domain Bacteria; phylum Cyanobacteriota; class Cyanobacteriia; order Cyanobacteriales; family Nostocaceae; genus Fortiea; species Fortiea contorta. The sequence continues at coordinate 3,308,740 of NZ_KB235930.1, forward strand.
TTAATAAATTGAAAGGAAATATCGGAGAAAGGCGTGTCAATAGCACGATTTTTAATCCTTCCCTACCGACAGCTTGGTCAATAGCAGCAAATTTTGGGTTGTTGGCTATTTTCCCTGCTACCCAATTTCTCGCTAAATAACGTCCAATCAGGAAAGCAGCGGTAGCTCCTAAAGTTGCGCCAATAAAGACATAAATGGAACCCCAAATTATCCCAAAAACAACACCAGCCCCCAAGGTAAGAATTGAACCTGGTAAAAAAGCGATCGCTGCAATTATATAAAGTACAATAAAAGCCACTATTCCTACAGCATCAAGGCTATCAATCCACTGCAAAGCATCTCGTAAAATTGCTTGGGGATTTAAAGTTGGGGCTGCTGTTTGCGCTAGAGCGGTGTCTGTGTTTAAGAAAAAGGCAATACTAAAAATTAGCAATCCCACACTATAAGAAAATAATCTCAAAAATTGTTTATTTTTGGTTATTGCTGTCATTGGTTGTCTCTACACTTTGATTAAGTGATTTTTGAGCAATTTTGGTGATATATATTGTTACGGCAACTGTGGCAATTAATCCTAGAATTTGAATTATCCATTCCCAGAATTGAGTTTGGGGATTAGTTGGGCGATAGTTGGTGTGAATCATCGCCAAGTTACCAGCTAAGGAACCAATATAAACATACATGATTGTGCCGGGAATAATGCCTAGGGAACCTAATATATAGTCAAAGAGGGATACTTGGGTAACGCCGAAAGCGTAATTTAATAAGTTAAATGGAAAAATGGGAGAAAGGCGAGTTAACAATACAATTTTCCATCCTTCTTTGGCGACTGCTTGATCAATTGCTTTAAATTTAGGATGTTTTTCTAATTGTTGAGATACCCAATCACGGGATAGATAGCGACCAATCAAAAAGGCTAAGGTTGCACCAATAAAGGCGGCGATTAATACATAAATAGAGCCGTAAATCACACCAAATAAACAGCCACCTTTCAACGTGAGGAGTGAACCGGGGATAAATAGTAAGGTGGCTAAATTATAAATGGCGATGAAAGCGATTGGACCGAAGGAACCAAGACTTTCTACCCAGAGAAAGAGATTTTGGAATAATTCTTGAAAGTTGAATTGTTTGCTAGCAATTATGATAATGGCAAGCAGACAACTGCAAAATAAAAGTTTGAATTTTGTCTGTAATTTCTTGGTCATTATTGCTAATGCTGTTACTTATATATAGGATTCATATTTGATTTTTGAAAAAACTCAGTATACCCCTAACCCCTATTCCCTATTCCCTATTCCCTTTCCCCTATTCCCTTTCCTTAAATTTTTCTCGACTATACCAGCGGCGAATTCGCTGTGGTGAAATACCGAGTAAATAAGCAATGATGACTATTTGATTTAATAGTGTGGTGGATAAAATTCCTTTTTGCAACCATCGCCGGGCTGAAGTAACAACGGGCACAGATAAAGTAGTTATTTTACCAATGCTTTTTAATCGACGCATGAGTTCAAAGTCTTCCATGATGGGTAACTCAGGAAATGTACCAATTTCCTGGAAGATTTGTTTAGTCAAAAAAATTGCTTGGTCGCCGTAGGGCATTTGCAAAAAGCGCGATCGCCAGTTCACCCCCCATTCTATCCAGCGGATGGCTGCAGGTGATGCATCAATCTGCAAGCTAAAGGCGCCGGCGACAATTCCTGGTTGCAGTGCGGCGCGAATCAAGCAATCATATTGGGTTGGTAGTTGTGTATCTGCATGGAGAAATAAGAGAATTTCACCCGTAGCGGCGATCGCTCCTAAATTCATCTGCACGGCACGGTTAGAAGGCGATGTAATCACTGGTATCCCTAATGATTGGACTATTTTAACTGTGTCGTCCTCTGAACCACCATCAACTACGATGATTTCTACATTAGTACCATTTTGAGTGGAGGCGATCGCGTTTTGAATATTTCCGGCTTCGTTTAAGGTCGGAATAATGATTGAAATTCTAGCGCTTTCCATTAGTTTTCAGAGGATATTTGAAAAGTAGTATGTTGTAATTACGCAAAAACCCGTCAGACAAGGAAACATATATTAAGTCTTTATTGTCATATTTGTGATAAAAATAAACTGCGACTCAGTACAACTATTGTGGCATCGGGTTTGATATCTACGATTTCTCTAGAAAAACTTATAGTAACTAAACACTATGAATTCGCTTCTTCGTCAAGTACGTTTAGCGTACTCCAGAAGCAAAGCCCGGTTTTTGCTGCTGCTGGGATTGACAGTAGTGATAATTTTGGTTTGGCAATTTTCTCGACCGCTGTCGGAAATTTTTGTTCAATCTAGCTCTGTACAGTCGAATCCTGTACCACCGAGCTTTAAACAGTCAAGTTTTGTGCAGTTACAGCCTAAACAGTCGAAGTCATCGCCGTTGTTCAACTGGCGCAATGTCAATATTCAAGGGATGGGTTATGTGACTGGTTTGACTATCGCGCCTTTATCTCCCCATGATGTTTATGTCCGTACTGATGTGGGTGGGGCGTATCGATTTGATGTTAGCAGGAATGTCTGGCTACCGCTGCTAGATAAATTTGATACTAATTTTGCTAAGGGGGGTGTTGGGGTTGAAAGTGTGGCTGTTGACCCGCAACAAGCACAGCGTGTCTATGTAGCCATCAACCGTAATTATACTACTTTTAAAGATAAGGACGGTAAAAATAAATATAAATATGGTGCGGAGGTGATGGTTTCCGAGAATCGGGGAGTAACTTGGACACCCACAGGTCTAGCGCCAAAAAACGTTTTTCTCGGCCCCAACCAAGTTTACCGTTCCGATACAGGTGAACGAATTGCCATCGATCCTAATAAATCTGGTTTAATATATTTTGCTTCTCGCCGCGACGGTTTATGGAAAAAAGACGGTCAACAAGACTGGAGTCGCGTTTCTGGGGGGCTACCTAATCCTAGTACTTTACCTGAATATAAACTGCCGAATGGTACTGATAATCCTGATGTGCCTGGTTTTACCTTTGTCTTGTTCGACAAACGCAGTGGTAAACCTAACAGCATTTCTCGGGTAATTTACGTAGGTGTGCATGGTAGCGGCGTTTGGAGTAGTGCTAATGGTGGGCAATCCTGGACTAATATTGGTGGTGGTGTAGATCCTGTGCGGGGTGCGATCGCTACTGATGGTACACTCTATGTTAGCTTTGGCACAATCGCTGCTAATGGGAAACCTGCGTCGGGAGGAGTTCGCAAATATACAAATAATAATTGGACTGATATTACCCCAGACGGCAAAGATAAAGTCTATGCAGCCGTGACTGTACAAGCAGACCAGCCGAATACAGTTATGGCTATTTTTGATAGATATGTGTATCGTTCCACAAATGGAGGTAAAAACTGGAACAAACAAACTCTCTATATGGGTGCCTACGACGCCAACGAACCACAACACCCGGTGAATCCTTCCGCACCTCCCTATTATCAATCTTACTCGGCGACGGGTGCAGCGGCGATCGCCATTAATCCCGGTAACTCCAAACAGGTATGGTGGACGAACGGTTGGGGTGTAGCGCGCACCGATGATGTCACCGTCTCCAACCCCGCTTATCAGTGGGTGATGCAAAATCTTGAAGAATTGGACTCCAACTTAGTCCGGGTTCCACCCAAACCCAAAGCCCAAGGAGGCGCAGACTTGTTAAGCGCAGTCCAAGATAAAATAGGTTTTCGCCATGTAGACCGCAACCAAGTCCCCAGTATCAACTTTCACCCAGTCAATATCCCCATTAACCCAGCCTTCAAATGGGCTAACCCTAATTGGCGAGTGTACCCGGTTCCATTTCCCCATGTTGCGGGAGCTACTGGGATGGATTACTCTTACAAAAACCCTGATTACGCTGCATTTGTCGGCGCTCATCAATGGCAATTTTGGCCAGTGTATGGGATGACTAAAGATAACGGTAAAACTTGGCAAGCTTTCGAGTCGATTCCTGCAGAAAAACTTTGGAAACCTGATAAGTCAGGTTTGGAAGAGGTGATACCAATTGGTGGTCAAATTGCTATGTCCCCTACAAATCCCCAAAATATGGTTTGGGCGCCCACATGGGGAGGTTGGCCGCATTATACCACAGACGGCGGGAAAACCTGGAATTTAACTATCAACAAAGACCATCCACCACAACCGAAACCATACGACCCCAAAAACAACGACCATACCCACTACAACGTTTTACCGAAAGCTTGGGCTAATAGTATTTCACCGTGGTTGAGTGCTTATATTTTGGCAAGCGATCGCCAAGATCCGCAAGGAAAAACATTCTACTACTACGACGGCTGGACATTCTACTACAGCAAAGACGGTGGTGCAAATTGGCAAAAAGGCGCTTCCGGGACACTTCCGCAATGGCTGGTGCGTCCGGCGATTGTCTCGAATCCTACCCAAGCGGGTGATGTATGGATGAGTTTTGCTCGCAATCCAGAGGATGTGAACTCTAATAAATTGTACCGTTCAACCGACGGCGGCAAAACTTTTAGTGCTATTTCTACGGTAGATAGTTGTGAATTTATCACCTTTGGCAAGGGAGATGCGGAACAAAAACCGTATATCTACATTTTTGGTCGCGTGGGTGGCGCGAAAAAAGATACGATATATAAGTCAGTGGATATGGCGAAAACTTGGATTGCTATTAGTGACCCGAATACACAGTCGTTTCCTGGACTGACTTATTTAGAAGGTGATATGCGATCGCTTAACTTAGTTTATGCTGCGGTATCAGGCCGGGGAATTATAGCCGGCGAGGGTGGGAGGTAGTTTGAGAATTTTTTGAAACGCAGCGAAAAGTTGCGTGCGGAGAGAAGCGCCGTGCGGGGGTTCCCCCCGTTGAGGCGACTTCGGAGGGTTCCCCCCGTTGAGCAGACTTTTCAAGACAGAGTGACGCTAAGGAAAGCGCAAAGGGGCGCAGAGTTTTTGGCGTTGCTGAATCAAGGGATGAAAATTAAGTCTCTCAAACTCACACTCTCTGCGCCTTTGCGCCTTTGCGTGAAAAAAAATCATCCCGCATTTATACAACAACGTTTTTCGCTCTGACCAATATGAATCGTCTGCTGTTAATTACAGAAAGATTCGCACCAGATGTGGGAGGTTTGGCTAGTAGTGCGACGCGATTGGTGACTACGTTATCTCAACAGGGTGTGGAGATTGATGTTGTCACCTGGAGTCGCTATTTACAACCGGGTGAAGTGTTACCACGGGAAGCGAGAGGAGAGAAGTGTGGGCTTTATCGCATTGGATTATACCGTCACTGGGATATGACGATGCCTCATACTTTAAATTTGCTGGAGTGGTTACACTCGTCTCGCAACTATGATGCGGTGTGGGGACATTATTTGTTTCCTAGCGGTTTTTTAGCTGTTTGGTTCGGGGCGTTGCAGGGTATAGTTAGCACGGTGAGTGCGCGTGGTAATGACATTGACCGCGCCATGTTTCCTCCTGGTGATTTCGCTCGTCTGCGGTGGACGTTAGAAAATGCTCAGGTCATTACGGCGGTAAGTGCTGATATGTCTCGCAAAATTCAGCTACTTTGTGGGCGAGATGATGTTTTGGTGTTGAAAAATGCTGTTGATGCGGCGATATTTACACCAGATGCAAACAGGGAGATAACTAAAGAGTCTTTGGGAATTTCTCCAGATGAGGTGGTGTTGGGATTTTGTGGGGAGTTGCGAGAAAAGAAGGGACAGCAGTTTTTGTTGAATGCTTTAACAACCGTTCGTCAACAACGTCCCGCTTGTTTGTTAATTATTGGGGAAGTTAGGGTTTCACAGGAATCTATTTTCCAGCAATATAAAACTCAGCAGCCGGAAAATGCTCACCGGGTGATAGTGACTGGACATCTAGCTCATCCTGAATTAGTTGCAGAATATTTGCAGCTATGCGATATTTATCTACAGCCTTCATTGTGGGAAGGTATGCCCAATGCGTTATTAGAGGCGATGGCTTGCGGTTGTTGCTGTATTGCTAGTGATGCGGGCGGAATTCCTGAAGTAATTTTACATGGTGAGAATGGTTTTATTTTAGGGCGATCGCAGTTGCACAGATTGGGCGAAGCGGTGCTGGAGTGTTTAGCGATGTCTGCCGAGGCTAAAAATTTAGTTAAGCAAGCAGCGCGCGATCGCATTCTTTCCCAATATTCCATAGATCAAGAGAAATTGCAACTTCACGCCTTAATTAACCGTTTAATTCCCAATTCCCCATAAGCAGTCATTAAAGCCGCACCCGCGTGTTGCCAAGTATAACGTTTTTCAATCTGCTGACGAGCGTTTATGACCAATTGATGAGCTAACTCTCGCTGATTTTGCAACTGCAAAACTGCGTCTTTAATTGCTTTAGCTGAACCCGGTTTCACTAATAAAAAATGCACTTGATGCTCCCCCAGTTCTCGTACCACCGATAAATCACTAGCAATCACAGGTATTCCCGTCGCCATTCCTTCTAAAATTTTCAAAGGACAACAACCTTGAACCAAATTGCGATCATTAGGCGTCAAAGGTGCCAAAATTACATCTGAGTTATGAATATATTCCACTAATTGTCGTTGGGATGTGGGCGCGAGGATAGTTAATTTGTCTTCTACCCCCAATTTGTGCGCCAAATGCTTTAACGCTTTGAGTTGATAGTCTCTCCCTTGTCCAATGATTGTTAAACAAGCAGGAAAATCGCGGTTAACTAATGCTAACGCTTCCACCGCCAAATTCACACCTTGCCAAGAAGAAAGTGTGCCAAAATATATCATTTGTAATGTGATTTTAGAACCAAAATCACAAGAATTATACCCACGCCAAGTAAAAATATTTAAATCTACACCATTAGGAATTACCCGAATTTTATCAGATGCTACACCTCGACTTTGCAGATATGCACTTGTGACACCACTAGGTGTGATAATTAAATCGGCTGCTGTTAAACAAACTTGTTCTTGCGAATATAACTTATGCAATAACTCCCGATCATCAGCCACATCAGGATAACGATATTTTAACTCTATAGAGGGTAAACCATTCACTTCAAAAATCAGGCGATCGCAATATTTTTGTTTATTCAGCGCAATTTCCCAACCCTCATAAATCGAGCGAAATTGCAAAACTTCAAACCGTCTTCCTTCTAACCATTTTTTCAACAATTGCCGAAAACCCAAAACCCTGACAATTAAATTGTTACCCATAGCAGCTAACATCGTCTGCTTAACTTGGGGAAAAATTTCCTCATCAATTATGCTATTTTCCGTCGGCGAAACCGTAACTAATTGAATATTATTAAAACTTCTCCCTAAAGCCTCAGCAAAAGCGGTAATATGAATTGCAGCCCCCTTCGGTGCAGGCACAATATCAAAAACAATATAAGCTATTCTCGGTTCATCTATTAACATCGATAAATCTCGTTGACACCCAAATTCACCTTTGTTATACTAGCGCCAAACTCGCAAATTTTAACATATTTAAATCCAAACAACTAGCCGACTAACGCTCAAAAACTCTCAGCGTTCCTCCGCGTTTAAAAAATTATATTAAAAAACAAAAACCGAGGCTGAAAAAATGCCAATATCACTCAAAGAATTCCACAAAACCCTAACCTATGAAACCAAAACATCAATTAACAAAGTAATAGCTGACATCCAGGAAATTACATCGGTAGATGAACTAGCAGAACGACAACAAAAGCAATATAACCAACAAGCAATTTACTACTTTTTAGGTGCATTTGCATCAATAATTATATATGCTCTGATTCTCAATTTTCAAGCATCAAATTTGATATTAATTTTGTTTTCGTTAATTATTATAAGCTTAATAATCGCTGGCATTAATGCCTTAATTAATAGAGCAAAATTCAGTAGATTGAATATTAATAACTATCGCTATGTAGTCGCCAAAAGAGTTTTGCAAATGCTAGCTAGAGATATGGACAAGGAAGCTGAAGTAGAGTTGCGATTATCATTTCAAAAAATCGTCAACAAAGAACATAAAACTGCAACTATCCCTCATCCCCATAAACTAACATGGAATATAGATAAACATGAACACCAATGGTTAAAAATCAAAGGACAATTTTTAGATAAAACTCGGTTCATCTTAACCACAACCGGATTATCTAAAACTCAATATGGTCGGAAACGCACCAGTAGCGGTAAAAGTAAATATAAAACCAAAACAAAATCTCTCGGATTAGATGTAATTTTAAACTTAATCTATCCTCAGCGTCGCTATGGAGCAGTAAAAATTTTAAAAAATGAAATTAGCAATGCAGTCAAACTACCAAAATTATCTTACATGCGGAGTTTAGAAGTAGGGGAAAATTTTCTATATATGCACGTCAGAATAGCACCGCAAGTAGAAGATGATCAAGCAGAAATATATCAAACCATAACCATGATGTTTTTGAGTTTATATCAGGTATTAAATTTAGCCAAGCTTCTGTCCAAATAATTAAATGAAACCTGTAATTTTAGCGACTTTATTACCAGTTATTTTTATCACCACTATATTTGGTTGTAGCCATAGCGATAAAATAGCAAATAATACAACTACACCCGTAGCTACAGATTATTCCCAAAAAAACACTTTAGATTCATTTTCCTTGAACCAAAAAGCAGATGAAGCTATATTAGTTGATGGTAAAAATCAAACTTTAGCCACAATTACCTCAGAAAAATCTGGTAAATTCAAAATTCTAGATTCTGCTGGTAAAAATATCGGTTATGTGGTGGCTAAAAAAGATTCATGGAAACTGAAAAACTCGGAACAAAATCAAGAGTTATATACTCTTAAAAAGCAGGATGATGGTGACTATAAATTAAAAGATGCGGTGAATCAAGAAATTTATCGAATTAAGGTGCGGGATGATAATTTTGAGATTGAAACCCCAGATAAAAAGTCGTTTTATCAGGTGATAACTAAAGCCGGAAAAACTTCTTTGATGAATACAGCTAACAAAACTAGTTTTTCACCAAAATCTGATTTGTCACCCATCGCCGTTGCTTGCTTTGGATTTGATGTGCTTACCCGCGAACAACAAGCTGGTTTAGCCTTTGCTGTAAATTCCACAGGAGGAAAATAAACTTTGCAGATTCGGTTAAGTTGGATAGACCCTAATACAGAAGAAATTCGGGAACCATTGTTAGATACTCCAGTGGCAATTGGCAGTGTATTTCAAGCCATGCCACAGCAAAATAATAGTCAAAGAATATCCAGAATAGTAATTCAGGATGATTTAATTACAGACTACCATGCTTTGATTGATTGGCAAAACCAAGAGTTAATAATTCTTGACCAAAATAGTCACAGCGGGATAGAGATTAATGGTGTGCAGTTGAGTAGCGCGAGTTTGAGAGATGGCGATCGCCTCCGCATCGGGCAGTGCGAAATCATGATAAACTTTACACCAACACCGTGGGAGTGCGATCGCATGGTAGGCTTTTTGTTCAAACGCCCTTGTGGACGCACCGACACCAAAGACTGTCCCTACTGCAACGATTCCTACGATAACGACTACGCCTATTATTCTGAATATGGTTCTTATAGTTCCGGAGATTGGGGAAGTAGCTATTATGACGAGCGCGATCGCTACTCCTACGACCCAGAAACAGGTAATGTAAACTTTACAGAAGCCGACGCCATCAGTTTAGAACAAGAAAGCGACGCCGAGTTTGAGCAAAATATGGGCGCAAGTTAGTAGGTATTGACCAATAACCAATAATAAACAACGAGTGACAAACACTTGGTTAATTTACGCTTTAGGCGGTGGTTGGGGACATTTGACTCGCGCTTTATCCTTGGGGAGAATTGCCGCAACTCAAAGAAAAGTTAGGATTATTACTAATAGTCCTTATGCACAACAAATCAACAATGAAAATTGCTTAATCGAGTGGATTCCTGAAAATACTAGTTTTTCTGCAACTTGTTTGCGAGTGCAAGAAATTATCCACCAAACCACATTTAATCGCTTAATTGTTGATACATTCCCCAGAGGCTTAGGGGGCGAATTAGTAGATATATTACCACAATTGCACCACATTCCGCGAATTTTAATTCATCGAGATATAAACTCGCGCTATGTCGCATACTCGCAATTAAAGTCATTTGTCATCAACAACTTTGAGCAAATAATTGTCCCAGGAGAAGGGGACGATTTACCTTTTTGTGACTTAAAAACCGTGCAACATACAGCACCTTGGCTAATTCGTAATTCAGAAGAATTACTAGATAGAATCACAGTGCGATCGCAAATCCTCAAAGTAGACCAATCAATCAAAACCATCCTAGTCTGTGCAGGTGGTAACATATCAGAGATGCCCTTATTCGGTCAACTAGCGCTGCAGTTACAGCAAAATTTCCCCGAATGTGCTGTAAAAATTTTAGCTGCTACCTGTCCCCTAACTTGTCCAGAGACTTTATGGGTGTCTCATCATCCGGGAATTGAATGTTTAGCAGCAGCAGATATCGTCGTCGGGGGTGCGGGTTACAACACGGTTTACGAATGTGCCGCAGTGGGTGTACCTTTGGTAGCGTTGGCTTTCACAAGATTGTACGATCGCCAAAAAAAAAGAGCCAGTAAAAGTTATTGCGTAGGGGATATTTCCGATTTAACCTCGGAAAATCACCTGCAAAACATCTACCTTACCGTCAAGAAACTGCTAAATTACATAGAACCACACAAAAAGTTATCTGTGCCATCTTATATTAACGGTGCTATCCAAGCAGCACATCAGATTGAACAAATCTGATCACTAAGTAGTACCTATACTTTGCATATTTATAACTTTGATCAAACCTATCAAACCCTCCCCCAATCCCAAAACGGACACCCTGTCCCCCCAACCCCCTGTAGCCAAAACAGGAAAATTCCATTTCTTGGCGAATCTCCGGCGCTTAATTCCCATTTTTGATGATTCCGTCTCTACTTGGGCTTTAGAAGCGCGGTTATTGCGTTGGTTAACATTTGTTTGGCTATTTGTCGGCTTAGTCATCTTATTTTCAGCCTCTTATCCTGTCGCTGATGCGCGTCAAGATGATGGACTCTATTACTTCAAACGTCAAATTATTTGGGTTTTAGTTTCTCTAATTTTATTCAACATAATTGTCAATTTTCCCTTGCGGAAAATCTTGAGTATATCCCATTGGTTTTTAATCCTATTCTTATTATTAATTTTCGTCACCCTCATTCCTGGATTAGGTAGAAAAGCCTTCGACGCCGCACGTTGGATCGCCATTGGGCCAATTCCCATTCAACCCTCAGAATTGATTAAACCCTTTTTGATTTTGCAAAGTGCAAAACTTTTTGGTCAGTGGGAAAAAATTAGTTGGCGAGTTCGTTTTACTTGGTTAGGAATTTTCGGATTAGTACTATTAGGAATTATCGCCCAACCTAACTTGAGTACCACAGCTCTTTGTGGTATGACTATTTGGTTAATTGCCTTAGGTGCTGGGATACCTTTTAAATATTTAGGAGGAACCGCACTCGGTGGAGTATTATTAGCAGTCCTGAGTATTAGTATCAAAGAATATCAACGCAAACGGATCATGTCCTTCCTCAATCCTTGGGCTGACGCGACCGGCGATGGCTATCAACTAGTACAAAGTTTGCTAGCAGTCGGTTCTGGTGGAACTTGGGGATCTGGATTTGGACTCTCGCAACAAAAGCTGTTCTATTTACCCATTCAAGACACAGACTTTATCTTTGCGGTATTCGCTGAAGAATTTGGCTTTATTGGTGGTACAGTTTTGCTGATTTTATTAGCCTTATTCTCCACCTTAGCATTAATCGTCGCCCTGAGAGCCAAAACACCAATCAATCGATTAGTAGCCATCGGCGTCATGGTTTTGATGGTAGGACAATCATTATTGCATATCGGCGTCGCCACCGGCTCATTACCCACTACCGGCTTACCCCTACCCATGTTTAGTTATGGCGGTAACTCCATGATTGCTAGCTTAGTTTCTGCAGCGTTGTTGATTCGGGTAGCGCGAGAAAGCAATGAAGCCGAGATAGTGCAATTGCGATCGCCCCAACCAGAAACCAGACGTCGGCGCCGACGGTTTTTTTAGAGAACAAAAATTAAGTAAGGGGAAAATCACCAAATAATTCTTAACAAATAACTTTCTTACTTCACAGCCTGCTTTTCTAACTTCTGCAGCAGCTGCTGATAAATCACATCTATCCACACAGGGATCACAGGTTTTCCCGCATCCAAAAAAGCGATCGCTTGGTTACGGTCATATTCTACTAAGCTTAATGTTGTCGCCGATGCTTCCTGTAACAACATAAAACGCCTACCTCTACCACAGGTAAACAAATCTGGTTCCACATCTTTCAAGTTTTTGAGAGTTTCGCAGGCTAAATCCAGACTTAACCCCACAGTTAGCCAATATACCATCGCTGCCAACTCTACCAAACTCGACTTAGAGTAATAAATAGTACGTCCATTGCCCACATCACTGATGCCAGGGGTCAAAACCCCTTTATCGCGCCAATACTGCAACTGGCGGAGCGTACAGCCTGTAATTTCTGATGCTTCTTTGCTTGTAAAATATGTCTCATGCATACCACTATTTTACAAAATACTGGTTCCAAGCAAATGTATTAGTGTATACAAGTTGTTACTCTCGCAACTGGAGTACGGGAAATCTATTATTTGACTGCAGATTCTCCATATTCACCACCACTAACTTTGCCTCGAAAAACAATATATTGGTAAATATTATAAAACAGCATCACAGGAATTAAAAAGCCAATAAAAATGATCATAATCACTAATGAACTAGGATCAGCCGACGCCTCATAAATAGTGATTTGCGTAGGGATAATATATGGAAAAACAATCAAGCCCAAACCGATAAAAGTCAACACAAATAAAAGAATTGTCCAAACAAAAGGCGCTCTTTCCTGTTGGCGTTCTAAACTCATCAAAAGTTGCCAAATTAAGAACACACCCAGCACAGGAATAATCGCAAATATATACACCAGTGGTTGCTGAAATAATCGCAATCTAGTACTTTCATAAAATATCGGCGTACTAATTGTAATAAAAATTGCCCCCAGCAATGTTGTCCAAGCAGCAAGCTTTGCAGTTTTATAATGAGTTACTTGCAATTCTCCGCTAGTTTTCCAAATCAGATATGTAGAACCAATCAACACATATCCTTGAATTAACGTCAAAGCCACCAGCACAGATGGTAAACTCAACCAATCCCAAGTCGTGCCGATAAAATGCCCCGTTTCATCAACAACAATCCCCTCAAGCACCGCACCCAAAGCAAAACCTTGACCAAGAGCCGCCACAAAACTTCCCGCACCAAAAGCGAAATTCCAAAACCATTTGCGATTAGCTAGCTCCCGAAATTCAAAAGCCACAGCCCGAAAGATAAACCCAAATATCATCATCAAAATTGGGATATACAAAGCATTTAAAATAGTGCCATAAGCCAGAGGAAAAGCACCAAACAAACCCCCAGCCATCAGCACCAGCCAAGTTTCATTTGCATCCCAAATATTGCTTAAACTAGTCATTAAAATTCCCCGCCGTTCCTCATCAGAAGACGTGAGAGATAAAATTCCTACCCCTAAATCAAAACCATCCAGCATCACATACAGGAATAAAAATAGACCTAAAATCACAAACCATACTTGCGGTAGAAAATACTTGAGCGTTTCCATAATATTTACTGCTATAGCAATCTGCAAAACTAAATTGACGCCTCGTCAATCAACTTTTCCCATAACTTTTCTACCAAAAGATAGACGCGCCAGTTGCTTAAATCCTGCATTTATTGTTGCGCTTCCACAGGACGTTCATCGGGGACAAATTCTGCAGGGGTGGTATCAACAGCAGGTTGACTAATTTCTAGACCAGGTACTGGTAGTTCAAGATTGGGGCCTCTGCGAATAATCCGACTACCAAAATACAACACAGCAACGAACAAAAGACTATAAACTGTGGCAAAGCCAATTAAAGAAACTAAAACATTACTAGCAGGAAGACGGGAAGCAGCATCGACCGTGCGGATTTGTCCATAAAGCGTCCAAGGCTGTCGTCCCACACAACGGACAATCCAGCCTGACTCAACGGCGATGTATCCTAGAGGAGCTGCAAATACCCAAACCCGCATTAACCATTTTTGCTGAGTAATTTTTTCTACTGATAATTGACCACGTAACCATTGCAGTGTAGTCAATAGCATCAAGCCAGCAAGGAAAAAGCCGATAGCAATCATGGTGCGGAAAGCGTAATAAATTAAACCTACCAGATGGGGGCGGTCTTCTGGTTTCCACTCCTTCAAACCGTGGACTGGTTCAGAAAGATTTTGTTTAAATTCGAGAATGTATCCTAGGGCGTTGGGGATAGTGATTTCCCAATCGTTTTTTTGTGCTTTCTCGTTGGGTATAGCTAAAAAACTCCAATCTGCAGGCTGTCCAGCGGGTGTACTTTCCCATTGTGCTTCCATAGCAGCTAGTTTAGTGGGCTGATAGTGATAAACTTGCTCACCGCTCAAATGCCCGATGTAGATTTGTAATGGAGCAACTGCGATCGCAGCTGTTAAGGCTATCTTTAAAGACCGAGCGAAAAAAGCTGGATGACGTTCTTTGAGAATATACCAAGCGCTAATCCCACCAATTACAAACAAAGAAGTTTCTAGCGTCGCAAAGAACATATGCAACACACTATTTACCATGAAGGGATTAAGCATGGCTTGAAAGTAGTCATGGACAACAAACTTACCATTGACCATTTCCCCGCCCGCAGGGGTTTGCATCCAAGAATTTGCTGTCAAAATCCACAGAGTTGACAGATTCGCACCAACAGCTACCAAGATTGTTGAGAGATAATGAATCGCTGGATTGACACGCTCCCAACCAAATAACATAATCCCTAAAAAAGCAGCTTCCAGCATGAAAGCCCAAGAAGCCTCAAACCCGATAACACTCCCGAAAAAATTACCCACTGCTTCCGAAAAAGGTGCCCAATTCGTGCCAAACTGAAATTCCATAGGAATACCAGTTGCTACACCAATCCCAAAATTTAAAACATAGAATTTTGACCAAAAGCGAGCGTGGTAATAATAATCTGGATTTTGAGTTTTCAACCAGATGCCTTCAACAATTACCAAATAAATTCCCATACCTGTGGTTAACACAGGCCAAAGAATATGAAAAATAGCAGTCAGCGCAAATTGCATCCGTGATAAAACAACGGTATTAGATAAAAATTCCATAGTTGTTATTTGTTAGAGTTGTGGTTTAATAGCGTTTCCCCACGAAAATTCTTAGGGCGGGGTTCACGCCCGTAATTTTACTTCAGCTACGTTTCCTAATATATTTTGATTGATTCTCACCGATTTATTTAGCAATAACTACTATATTCTTTTACTCTGATAAACTAGTTTTTTATTTAAAACATCCCTCTATAGATCAATACAACTCAATTCCAAAGTAGAGACGTTGCCATCTAAATTTTTTACACTACAAGTAAGAAAAAAGCTTCTATATATTGAATTAATTATTGATAAATTTCAAAAGACAAGCAGTCAAACTTAAACAAAAAAATAAGTCTTGGTTGCATGACATTCTTTGCCTCCTCAACACAAGACTTGATAATTTCATCCCTCACCCTTCATACTTTAATTGACCAAATCAGGGAATACCTCTTGCACAGCCGGATGCACTAACCGATGATTTTGCACATTTAAACCCTTAGCTAAAGCGGGGTTAACTTCCAACGCTTTCATGCCCAACTTTGCCAACTGCACAACATAAGGTAATGTACTATTATTCAGTGCTTGGGTCGCTGTCCAAGGTACTGCACCCGGCATGTTGGGAACGCCATAATGTACCACACCTTCTTCAATGTAAATGGGGTTGGTATGGGATGTAGTATGTAAAGTTTCTACACAACCCCCTTGGTCAACAGCAACGTCAACAATTACCGAACCAGGACGCATTTGTTTAACCAAATTGCGAGATACTAATACTGGTGCTCTGCGTCCGGGGACTAAGACCGCACCGATTAACAAATCAGCTTCCTTAACCGCAGCTTCGATATGAGCAGAGTTGCTATAAAGCAATTCCACCCTAGAGCCAAATAGTGTTTCTAAATAGGATAAGCGTTCGACATTAACATCTAAAATCTGCACCGTGGCCCCAAAACCCACAGCGATTCTAGCGGCTTCTGTGCCCACGACGCCACCACCTAAAATCACTACCTTTCCGGCTTTGACTCCCGGAACACCACCCAAAAGGACGCCCCTACCGCCTTGCTGGCGTTCTAAATACCTGGCGCCAAATTGCACTGATAGTCGCCCAGCAATTATGCTCATGGGCGAGAGTAGCGGGAGTTTGTTCGCACCGGCTTGTTCTACAGTTTCGTAGGCGATCGCACTCGTGCCACAATCAATTAAATGCTCGGTCAATTTGCGATCGGCTGCTAAATGCAGATAAGTAAACAATATCTGCTCTTTGTGTAAAAACTTGTACTCTGTTGTTAACGGTTCTTTGACCTTAACCACCAGTTCTCGATTCCAAGCTGCTTCTGGTGTCGGTACAATCTCCGCTCCAGCATGAATATACTCTTGGTCTGTGAATCCAGCACCATCACCCGCTTGGGTCTGCACAAAGATGGTATGACCATTTTCTCGCAAAACTCGCACACTCGAAGGACTTAACCCGACTCGAAATTCCTGATCTTTAGTCTCTCGCGGAACGCCGATTTCCATGTACAGCCTCTCATGAATTTTTGTTTAACTCTAGCCTGCCATCACCCCAATTGTCAGACTCTTGACTATTACCCCAGTCTCTCTAGAATATATAAAGAATAATTAAAAATTGTAAACAAAACGTTTACAAGGCTCTATCTCCAAAACCTCCCAGCGGATTTTTCTAGCTATCTTGGCATCCCAGCATAGCGTTTAATGGAGAACTGACCGTAACGGAGCCAGATTCTACTCAAACTTGATCGATAGCAAATTAAATTTGTCGCCCAGAGGACTTGTTAATGATTACACAGCCCAAACCAACCGTTACTCCCAAACTAGAAGATCCAAAATTTGGCTTTAATGAATATGCCGAACGCTTGAATGGTCGAGCCGCCATGATCGGATTTATGCTGATTGTGGTAATCGAATACTTTACCAATCAAGGAGTGCTATCTTGGCTCGGCCTCAAGTAGTCACCGTATAAAGCGCCAGTACAAATAGGTTCAAGTGTGTGCAAGGGGAGCAAATCTCCGATTTTTCCAAAAAGTCGGGGGTTTGCTTCCCAAACGTTTCAGTATCAGCTTTCGTTCAAACCAGTTGAAACACTCACGTCGTATTGACTTAATGCCCGGAACATGCAAAAAAAATCTCAGTGTTATCCTAGAGTTACGACTACCACTTGCAAGAGGGCTGATTACCACACTTCCCCTCCCACTCAAGAAAATTATAATATCTAGATATCTTTACCCAATCAAGACCAAAAACAGTCTGAATATCAGTTATGTCATTGCCGCTAAAACACTTAGATATTATTTAGGGAATGTGGGTATGGTGAATAGGTAACAAACATACCAATCACCAACCACCAATGCAAGTAGTCGATCAAGTGCATAACCGCTCTGATGTACAGATATTCTTGGTAAATTGACACAAAAGCTAAACTGGATCAACCCAAGCTGTGATGAATGCTGTATTGCCTCGTTTTATAAAGTCAGCCTACCGCAAAGAACCAATCGTTAGTGTGTTGATCACCATGGGTGTAGTAGACGCGCTCATTGGTGGATTGGATGATAGTTGGTCGCTATTTGCTTTTGGCTTAGGGATATCAGGAATATCCCTTGGTTACAAGTTATGGCGCATCCAGCAAAGTCGGACTGTACCAGAGGAACCCGTGGTACAACACTACTTACCCTCTCGTTCTTCTAGTCCAACTTTGCCTATGCTCAGTGTGACTAAGAAAAAACCACCTTTGTAAAGGGTCGAGAGTTAAGGGTCAAGAAAGTTTGATCTGTGAATATCTTCTTTCTCCTCACTCCTAACCTAAAAGATTGATTGACGCGCCTTGAAACAGTGAGGGGAAATCGTGAAGAGTGAGGGAAGAAGTCAAAAAGGCTCTGGAATTATTTTATCTATGATGGTGGTGGCAACAGTTGCAGTTGTCCCAATTTGGCAAAGCTTCAGCATCAAAACTGTTGACGCAGCCACACAAGCAGCCCAGTCTCAAACAACACCAAACTTTACCCGTCCCCAACTGCTCTACACTCTACACGGACATGGGGGAACGGTGAAAGCTTTGGCTTTTAGTCCAGACAGCAAAACTCTCGTGAGTGGGGGTGCGGAAAATGAAGGTGTGATTCGCTTGTGGAATTTAGTGAATGGCGATCGCGTCGGGACTATCCGCAAAGCCCATAAAACAGCAATAGAGTCCTTGGTGATTTCGCCTGATGGACGCACCCTCGCAAGCTGTAGCACCGACCACACAATAAATCTTTGGAATCTCAAGAATCAGCGATTCAGTCGCTCTTTTGTGGGACACACTAGTAATGTGTTGTCTCTGGCTATATCCCCTGATGGAAAAGTTTTGGTCAGCGGTGCTTTAGATGGAATTCGTCTCTGGGATTTACCGCAGCAGCGCCCTTTGTCAACTTTGGTCAGGTTTGAGAATGCAATTGATACACTGGCGATTAGTCCTGATGGTCAGACCTTGGTGAGTGGTGATATTCGGGGTGTAATTAAGCTGTGGAATTTGCGTGATGGAAAGTTAATCAGAGAATTTGTCGCCCATTCGCAAACAGTCAGCGCTGTAGGTTTCACACCCAACGGCGAAAATTTAATTACTGCTAGCCACGATCGCACCATCAAACTCTGGAATCTTAGCGATAGCAAACTAACTCGCACCTTCACAGGACATAATAACTCGATTAATGCGATCGCCATCAACCCCGACGGACAAACTCTAGCTAGTGCTGGTAGAGATGGCATTAAATTGTGGAATTTAACTACAGGCGAGTTAATTAATACACTTAACGAGCATACTGATTGGGTCAGCGCGATCGCTTTTAGCCCCAACGGTAAAATCCTTGCTAGCAGCGGCTTTGACAAAAAAATCAAAGTTTGGCGCAGTCAGTAATTTATCCTGAAAATTCGTGTATTAATTTAAAAACAAGATATTTAGAGCCAATGAGATAGACTCAGTAATTTCCGCATCTACAAGAAAATTTAACCAAATTTCTCAATAAAAATCCAAAATTTTACGGAAAATGACTGAGGCGCAGTGTAACTTATAGCGGTTGCACTACAGTTGAAATTACATATCCCCACCAACAACCACTGCTTTTTTCTCAGTGGTCTGTTTCGTTAATTTTGCTTTTGTTGTAGAGACGCTAAATGTCCCATCTCTACACGGTTTTAATTATTAATTCGATGAACCACTAGTCCCTAGTACAGCACGGCGAAAATAAACTACCCATTACAAATTTTCCAAAGGCTTATCATCTAAGCTTCTTCATTTCATACTTTATAGTTTATACTTCAGCCTTGTTGTACTAGTCTCTATTCCCTCACCCCTTTTTTAAATAAAAAAACTAAATAATTGAAGCGGAGGTAGGATTATGAATCCCACACCAGATTCTTTTGAATACTGGATGGAAAAAATTAGGCTTTATTGGCGTAATATGGCTAAACCCACAGCTGATATTAATTCGTCTCTAGATGATGAAGAAAAATTGCGGTGGTTTATAGATATTGATCGGCGTCATTTGAATGCTATAGCAAATAAATTACCAGATAAAGTTAATCAACAAGTTTTGCAAGAGTTTATCGCTATTCTTCAAGAATATAAAAAACTGTTGCAACTCCAACCGCCCAATTATCCCCTCTACAAAGCTGAAGATTTACGGGATAAAATTGCTAATGTCATGGAAGACATAGCTGACGTTTATTGTTTCATGTGTACAAGCGATGGAAAAGCAGGTTTTGACTATAAACAAGCTAACTTTTATTATCATCAAGCAATCCAATCTTATGTAGAAAACAACAGCGCCGAAACAGCAAAGCGATGTTTTAAAAAAATTGCTCAACTGAGAATAAATTATAAAATTAATGTTGATCGAGAAATTGAACACCTTTTTCTTACTCTTGAATCTTTGTCGCCCCACAGTTTGAAATATTTAGAAACTCTCATAAATTTAGCTGAAATTTATTTTGCTAATGGCGATAACTTTGAAGCAGAAAAATGTTTATTATTAACTGAAAGCAAACTGAAAGAATTAGGTTACACCCAGTTTAGTCTTACAGAAATAACTAACGATTCGCCAATATTAAACAAAACCCAATCAAGAGATTTTCTAGAAGAATATAATAGTGGTGAAATTGCTGTAAAAGTCAGAGAACTTTATCGAAGGCTATATTTCTCCTTGTCGCAAATCTATCGAGAGAAAGCTGTCCAAGAAGCAGCTAAATATTTAGAATTAGTCAATAGAATGAACGGTGATGATAAAAATAAAAATCCTTCAGAGCAAATGTTAAACTGGCTGAATTCTCACTTTAATCTATAACTTATAGATACTAAAATGACGATTTTCGCTCCTTAGTTTGACTACCGTCACTTTATTTACAGAAAAAACCCCCTTACGGGGGTTACGTAAGTCATTCGCGTGGAGTGAACGACTAATAATTAATACTGAGATTACGTACAGCTATCCGCACGAAATCTAAGTATTACACTAAAAAAATACCAGTACTGGACTGACAGAGCTAAAATAGTTCATTAGAAGTAGGTTGGATAAAGCAAAGCGCAACCCAACTGAGATCAGGGTGTTGGGTTGCGTTACACTTCACCCAACCTACAAAATCTGATGTCCTGAAAGCTTTGCTGCATCTAAGTTTTTCAATTGCGAATTGCGAATTGCGAATTGTGAATTGGTATTACACCTTGGTGTAAGCTTGTGAGAAAGTTGAATAACGAGAGACGGTAGAAATAGCGCCTTATGTCTATTATTGCGCTCAGAGCGTGGTATATTCAGGATTACGAGCCAATTCCAGAATTAGAAAAGCGTCAGCCAGATATTCGCCTCAGTAAAAAAAGTTTGCTGAAATCGGGATTGCGAGCGGATTTTCTAGAAGATAGTGACGAAGTAAGGAAATCTACTTGGTTTGGGCGCTATCTGGAAGGAGAAAATATTGAATTTTATATAGAAGGTAGCGGTGGTTATTGCGTCGCTAACATTGACTTGATTAGCCATGAAATTTATTTCACCAAGCAAGCAGTGTTAGCTCAGTTAGAGCCAACCATTTTTTTATGCTATCAAACAGAGTATGCACCAGCGAGTGACGCTTTAAGGGAAGAATTGCAAACAAGTTTAGAAAATTTGAATCGGCGATCGCGTATTCATTTATCATTAGTAGAATCTTACCGCCCTGGAGATGGGCCGCTACGGCTGAACCTGGGGATGATGCGAAAAATCCGCAAAAGTTTGCTGTTTATTGCTGATACCACACCGATTGCTAGCGTAGATGGGAAAGCAACCACCAAATTAATTCCTAGTCCCAACGTCTGTATTGAAATCGGTTATGCTATTCAGAGCAAGCGCTCAGAACAGATTTTGCTGGCGCAAATGCAACGTCCAGATTTAGAAGGGGAATTTTCCTTCGACCTACCTAAACATCAAATTTTGCCATTCCAAGATAGCAAAGAACTCAACCAAATTTTAACAGAAGCGATCGCTGCCCAGCTAGGACGATTTAAACTGTTTACTTAATACCCTAACAAGCTTCTGTTTTCAAGTATAACATCAATCCAAAATCTCAAATCGGGTGACTTTACTATGCATTTAACTTGGTTAGACAGCAATAGTTGGTTGATAGAAATCGGCGGTAAAAGGATATTACTTGACCCCTGGTTAGTAGGCTCCTTAACTTTTAATAATTTAGATTGGTTATTCAAAGGTTCTCGATTAAAAGAACGCCCCATACCACCAAATATAGACCTAATTCTCTTATCTCAAAGTTTAGAAGACCACACCCACCCACCGACACTCCAACAAATGGAGCGCCAAATTCCAGTTGTTGGCTCTCCCAGCGCCGCCAAAGTCGCACAGGGATTAAGTTACACCGCTGTCACAGCTTTAGCTCATGGTGAAACTTTTGTGTTAGATCATCAAGTGGAAATTAAAGCCACTCCCGGCTCTTTGGTGGGACTCAATTTAGTAGAAAATGGCTATCTTCTGACAGAATTAGCAACTGGTTTTACCCTCTATTATGAGCCTCATGGAAATCATGCTCCGCAAATTAAAGAATTTGCACCAGTCGATGTAGTTATCACACCATTAATTGACTTAGCGATACCTTTTGTCGGGTCGATTATTAAAGGAACTAACACTGCTTTGGAAGTAGTTAAATGGTTACAACCCCAAGTAATTCTTTCCACAGCTGCTGGAGGAGACGTAGTATTTGCAGGGTTATTAATGAAATTCCTTAAAGCAACTGGTACTGTGGAAGAATTTCGTTCATTACTACAGAAAAATAACTTAAATACACGAGTGATTGCGCCCACACCAGGACAACGCTTTGACTTGCAATTACAACAGCGGACAGCCTCAGAATATATACTACGGTCAGTTGAAAATTAATGCTTGACTAAGAGATAATCTGTACCTACGTATATAGCGGTGCATTCCCTTGGTTGAGCTACCAGAACTCCGTGAAACTTCCTCTATGCAGTCGCTCCAGCGCGTTTTGGAGACTTTGCGTACTTACCAATGGACTTCATGGGGAGCCTTGGTTAGTTTGTTGCTGTTGACGGTTGCTAATGCACTGACTCCTCAATTATTTCGCTGGGGAATTGATCAGGGTATTGTCAAACAAAATTTACAAATCGTATTATATAGTGCAGCTTGGATGGTAGTAGCGGCGATCGCCCGTGGTTTATTTAACTTCGGACAAAGCTACTTAGCAGAAGCTGCATCCCAAGGTGTAGCTTATCAATTGCGAAACCAGATTTTCAGTAAAATTCAAAATCTCAGTTTCAGCTATCATGACCAAGCGCAGACTTCCCAACTCCTCACCCGCGTCACTAGCGATATTGAGCAGATTCGCACCTTTGTAGGTACGAGCTTGATCCAGGTGATCAGCGGTGTGGTGACATTAGTAGCGATCGCTCTCATACTATTAGTGATGAACTGGCGGTTAGCGCTAATTACCCTCACCGTTGTTCCAGTTTCCGGATGGTTGATGACACGATTCGTCACCCAAAATAACGGACTTTTTCGACAAATACAAGAACAACTCAGTGACCTCAACGCCGTTTTGCAAGAGAATTTAATCGGTATCCGGGTAGTCAAAGCGTTTGTGCGGGAGTCAGCCGAAAAAAACCGCTACACCAACCTGAATGAGCACCTGATCAAGGCGAATATGAAAACGATTCGCGCCATTCATAACACCTTTCCATTTATCTTTTTATTAAGTAACTTAGTCACACTGGCAGTTTTTGGCTATGGCGGCGCCCAGGTAATTGGTGGTAGCTTCTCCATCGGCGAGCTAGTAGCATTTAACTCCTACCTAGCGTTGATTCTACAACCGATTCTGTTAATTGGATTTGCCGCTCCAGCCATCGCCCAAGCCGCAGCTTCCGCACAACGAGTTTACGAAGTGGTAGACGTACCAGTAGAAATTAGCGATCGCCCCCACGCCGTCCCCTTCACCACCTGCGGCGGGAGAATCACCTTTGAAAACGTCTCCTTTCGCTATCCTGGCGCCACCAGCGAAGCCTTAAAAAACGTTTCCTTTGAAACCAAACCCAACGAATTAATCGCCGTGTTGGGGATGACAGGCTCCGGAAAAAGCACAATTATGAATTTACTTCCCCGCTTTTACGACGTAATTGCGGGAGCAGTCCGCATCGATGGGCGAGATGTGCGCGACTTCACCCTCAAAAGTCTGCGTTCTCGCATCGGCATTGTTTTTCAAGAAACCACCCTATTTTCTGGTACCATCCGTGAGAACATCGCCTACGCCAAACCCAACGCCACCAACGAAGAAGTAATTTTAGCAGCAAAAACTGCCCAAATTCACGACTTTATCAGCAGCCTCACCGATGGCTATGAAACCGTTGTCGGTGAAAGAGGTATAGGTTTATCTGGTGGACAAAAACAACGCATAGCGATCGCCCGTACCCTACTCACTGATTACAGCATTCTCATCCTAGACGATAGCACCTCTGCCGTAGATGCCAAAACTGCCGCAGACATTCAAACCGCCCTCGATAACTTCATGCGCCAAAAAGCCTGTACCACGTTTGTTGTTGCTCAACGCATCAGCACTGTTAAGAATGCTGATCGCATTTTGCTCATGGATAAAGGACGCTTAATCGCCCAAGGTACTCACGAAGAATTGATGCAAAATAGCCCTCTTTATGGCGTTATTTTGGAATCTCAGGTCAACTCTGTGGGGGAGAATTTAAAGTTTCCACTGATAAATCGGCGTCGCTGATTGATGGGTGATTTTTTCTCGCGCATAGACGCGGAGCGGCTTCCCGCAGGGTAGGCGCAAAGGCGCAAAGAAAGAGCGCCAAAATCAAGACTGTTGCAAGAGGTCTAGTGATGTGTATCAATAATTTCGTGAAATGGTATTACTCTCTGCGCCTTTGCGACGCCAGTTGCTTCAAGTCGGGAAACCCGCCCAACGCACTGGCTCGCCTTTGCGTGAGGCAAAAAAAATATTTATGCAAGAAGTCTACTGTTCTTGCATCTCCTGTTCCTTGCTATAGAGTAAGATTAGACTCATTGCAGGACTGCCACAAACTATGCTGAATGAAATTTTGCCTTTCCACTTTGAATTGGACAAAATCACGATCGCTGGGGCGAGTTTGTGGTCTTTGGCACTATATTTAGCGTTTTCGTCGGTGAGTGAATGGGTAATTGATCAACTCAATCGCTGGTTTAATTTTGCCGAGCGATCGCTCTATACTAGTCAATCGGAATTCGACAAAACCCGTCAAGCTAGGGAATCTCAAAACGCTTTTTACGCCTCTGTGTTTAGTATTGTGCCTTTTTTAATTACTGGTGCTTTGTGTAACTGGTTTTTAGAATTTAGCTTAGGCCCTAGTTGGGGAATCAGCACTGGTATCCTGGCTTGCATTGGTTCTGGTATTTATGAATTGGGACGCCGAGATGGGAGTTCCTCAGATTAAATTCTCCAGTTCCTGGCTGACGATTTGTGCTAGCTTCTGAGCTGCGCCAGATACACCACGAGCATTACGGAGGTTGGTGCGAATTGCTGCTAATTTTTCGGGGTGCGCTAACAAGTCTAATACCATTTCTCCCACCACTGAAGCTTGCAGTTCTCCCACAAGTTCTGGAACTATCTCTGCTTGCGCCCAAATGTTGGGCCAGGCTAATAAACCTTTGCGTCTGAGGAAAAACCAGTTAATTATTTTGGCGAAAGTTGCGCCGACGCCTGGTAAATTAGCTAATAGTCCTGGTAGACCATCCCAAGAACGCATCGCATCTAGTTGTTGTGTTGGTAGCAAAACAATCATCGGCACTGCTAAGGCACCAAGTTCGGCGGTGTTTGCACCAACGGTAGTTAAGCAGATGCGACAGCGGGATAATAATTCATAAGCTGGGTTTTCTTGGTAAAGTCTGATACTTAAACCTTTACCAGTTTTCAGTTCTGGATTATCTGTGCTGTCTGCGGGGATACTTAGAGAAGCACCACTAAAGCCGAAGGTTTGCACTAAGGAATTTTTTTCGGGGTCGGCGAAACTCGCTAAAGTTGGTAAATCTAGGGTAGGGGCGACGGGAATGACAAATTCAGTTTGGGGTCTGTTGGCGTGGATATATTCAGCGATCGCTAATGTTAATGGTACTCCTTGAGCTAATTTAGCAGGTTTTGACCCTGGTAAAACACCTATAAGTTCTTTTGTTGGGAGGGAAGATGTGTTTTCCCCTGAGTTTCCCCCTTGGGCTTCGACCATCAAATCCCCAACAACAGTAAATTTATGAGCATACTTTTGGGAAACCTGTTGAGCAACTTGCGGTTTCATGATCGCAAAATGGTCAATTAAGCTGTGCCAGCGCGCGTCCCATTCAGCGTAAACTACTGTGCGATAACCGAGTTTTTTGCCGATGATGACGGGGAAAATTTGATCACCACCAAGGAAAACAACGACACCACATTCTCGCCAATCCCAGTTTTGAGCAGTTTTTCCCCAAAGCAAAAACTGCCAAAAATGCTCTGCACCTTGGACTCTATCTACTTCGGGGTAAGTCAGAGCGATCGCCACTTCTTTTCCTGTAGCATTGGGACAAGGTGATAAAACTACACTAATCCTGACTTGATTACGGTCATCACCGAATTGTTGTCGCAACGCCTTGACCACCGGGCGCACCCAGGTAGTCACCTCACCAGGGCCGTTTGATAAGATCAGAATATCTACTGGAGTCATTGACACTTTATATGTAAGATTTTTTGGTAATGATTCTAAAATTAGAAATTTTTACCTAAGAAATAAAAATTTAGCCATGGCAAAATACTATCACTCGTTATTAATCTTGAATATTTTTTGTGCCAATGCCTAGCCTCAAACTCTCACAGGCTGGATTAAAAATCGTCAAACAAGCTCGTCAAGAAAAAGGTTGGACGATTGATAATCCACTTTGGTTAGAGTCTGCGAGTCAAGTTTTGGTTCCTGAGAGTGACTGGGAACATGCAGAGGTGTTTGCTAGAGGGGTATCTTTGCCTACATTGAAACGCTTTCTGCACGGTAAGGGAATTGATAGTTCTGTATTTAAAGCATTTTGTCAAGTATTGGGGTTGAATTGGCAAGATTTAATCGAGCGTTCCCTTAAATTTTCATCGGCGACAATTCCCGACATTCCTTTATTTTTTGGGCGACGTTATGAACTGGCGACACTTACCCAGGAAATCGCCCAAGGAAAGCGCCTAGTTGCGATTACGGGGATGGGAGGGATTGGCAAAACAGCCAGGTGCTTTAAGTTTGTGTGTCCAACGAATCCAAAATTGATTATTTTCCACACCTGTTGTACTTTCTAATAGTTGACTATTTTCGGAAACTGAAACATCGGTAATTTCATCAACCTTATCGAGGGGGATATAGCGGAAACGTTCGTTTTTATAGTCACCAGTAAATGTATACTTCTGCGTTTCGGAAATGAGCATATCACCGTTGTTTTGTACAGCAATATCAACATCAATAAATTCCCAATAAAAAGGTACTGATTGAGCGTTGACCTGATGAAAAGAAAGCGCCAGGGTGAGAAATAGAGCAATAGCAAATAGACAAAATCTTTGGATGATTTTATTGAGCATAAAATTATTTTTCCAAATTGGTATCAGCAATATTTGCTTGTAGGCATAATTTCGCTAATTCCCATGCAGTATTCAAGTTGAGTTTTAGCTCAGTGATGTAGTGAGCTAAAACTGAGCTTGACAAATCCCGTTTTCTGTTATTTTTTAAACTAGTTCTACAATGGGTTTACTACTTTTTTGCTACTGGTCGTGAATTTATGGCGTACTGCATCAATCCTGATTGTTCGCGGCGAGAAAATCCTGATGATATTGCGGTATGTCAAAACTGTGGAACGCCATTAGTGCTGCAAAACCGCTACCGAATTAAGCACCCTCTCCAACAGCGGGCGTTTGCTTATACAGAAGTGTTTGAGATTGAAGATTTAATTACACAAAATCAGCCATTGGTGCTCAAGTCTCTTAAGGAAGTCACTCCCGATTTATGGCGATTGTTTGAGCAAGAAGCAGCAATATTAACAAGTTTGCAGCATCCTGGTTTACCTGCTGGGAAAACTTTATTTCCTTTAATTTTATCTACAGGTCGTCAATTACGCTGTTTGGTGATGGAAAAAATCGAGGGTGAAGATTTACAAACTTGGCTGAGTCACCATCCAGGGGTGATATCTTATCAAACTGCGTTGGATTGGTTGAAGCAGTTAACGCAGATTTTGCAATTTGTGCACCAGGAGGGTTTTTTTCATCGAGATATCAAGCCTGCAAATATTATGCTTAATCCTGAGGGGAAGTTAGTATTGATTGATTTTGGCACGGCGCGTCAGATGACGCAGACTGTTGTTAATGGTAAATCGGTAACGGTAATTGTTTCACTTGGCTATACTGCGCCGGAACAAATCGAAGGATGCGCTGTTTTGCAGTCAGATTTTTATGCGCTGGGACGGACTTTTATTTATTTACTGACTGGTATTGATCCTACAAGCGATCGCGCTCCAAATTTCCGCACTTGGTACAAATACGTTAAAGACCGCCGCACTCCACCAAAATTTATAGCTCTAATTCAAGCACTGACTAACTTTCAGCCTCAACGTCGTCCGCCCACAGCCCAAGCGATTTTAGAAAAAATAGCCGATGTTGAGCAGTATAGCTGGGGACAATGGCAAAAATTTTTATTGAGTGCGACTTGTGGAGTTTTGCTGATTTTCGGTGCTAAATCGGTCTATGAAAAAATTACATCAGCGATCGCCTGGCTGCAGCTAAAATTGCTACCTACGCAATTTCCCAACTCAAGCAACAAAAAATAGCAATTTTTTACAGTCAAGGTAGTGTTTATGCGGAATCTCTAGCTAAGGCAGTGCGATTAGCAGCGAAATCCTCGCAGGGTCAGGTGATTAGCCATCAACCAGCCTTCAATCTCGCCAGCGATCGCTTTGATGGGAACGCAGCCTTAAAGCAAGCTAAAGCTCAAGGTGCGACAGTAGTTGTGTTAATTCCCGACGCAGGGGTGGGATTGTATAATGCGATTCCCAATGCTTTACGAGTTATCAAGGAAAATAATGAGCAATTTTGGCTGATAGGAGGTGATAGTCTATACAGTGCAGACTTACTTAAATCAGACCAGATTCTTTCCTCAACGGGTATAGAACGCACAACATTAGCGATCGCTTGGCATCCCCTCAACGATATCAACTCTCAATTTCTCCAGCAAGCTCAGACGTTATGGAAAATTGACCAAAAAAGTCTTTCTAGTAACACAGACATCACTTGGCGCACCGCTACCAGCTACGATGCAGTTTTAGTCTTGAGCGCCGCTTTGAAAAGAAAACCCAGCCGCAGCGGAATTCAGCAAACACTGTCAATGGCTGAATTTGCAGTTACAGGTGTCACAGGAATCATTCGATTTACCCAGAGCGATCGTCGTGATAGTAAAATTACAATGGTGCAAGTATCGCGTAAGTGTAATTCCAGCAGTTTCGTTTTTACACTCAGCGATCGTCCTTTGAAATGTAGTTAAACTTGTTTTTAAAATAAGAATTAGGCACTAAATAAAGATGTTTTTATTAGACAAATTACTACCCTATTACTAAACATATATACACTTTAAACACCAAAAAATCACCAATAATAAATAACCACTAACATTTAACAATAATCCTTCCTAATATAGAGGAAAAAATTTTTCTACTCGTACAACTTTGACCGTAAAATTGTGTATTTATTAGTTTGCTGGTAAATTTTGCACACAGAGCGCCAGAAGCCAACAGATACAAACCGATATCGCATTTGTTCAATTGACAACAGTCTGATTAGATGGTCTGGACGTTTACTTTCACCAACTACAGGCTGGCTATAAGTGATGATCAAAACAACAATTTACGGAATTGCTTTAGGAACTTTCGTGCTCACCAGTGGAGCTAACGCTATTTCTGTAGCAGATCAAACTTCTACGCCGAAGTCTTCGCATGTAGACATTGCAAGTGATAGTCTTCAGGCCATACCCTACCCTCAAGGTAGAAATTATCCTCGGCGCTCACCCTCCCAAGGTACACCGATTAATCCCCAAGGTACACCGATTAATCCCCAAGGTACACCGATTAATCCCCAAGGTACACCGATTAATCCCCAAGGTACACCGATTAATCCCCAAGGTACACCGATTAATCCCCAAGGTACACCGATTAATCCCCAAGGTACACCGATTAATCCCCAAGGTACACCCACTGATCCCCAAGGTACACCGATTAATCCCCAAGGTACACCCACTGATCCCCAAGGTACACCCAATAATCCCCAAGGTACACCCACTGATCCCCAAGATTCTCCTACTAGTCAGGGTACACCCACAGATTCTCAAGATTCTCCTACTAGCCAAGGTACACAGTCGAGTGCAGATACCGCTGCTATTGAAGCATCAGTTTTCCAACAAATTAATAGTTACAGAGCTTCTATCAATCTCCCAGCATTGACACGTAACTCTGCGGCTGATAATCAAGCGAGAATTCATAGCCAAAACATGGCTAGTAAAAAAGTCGCCTTTGGACACAGTGGAGTTAATCAGCGATTTAAAGCCACCGGTATTACTTACAAATCCGCTGCGGAAAACGTCGCTTATAACAGTAACAGTGATCCAGCTACCATAGCTGTTCAAGGCTGGCTCAAAAGTCCGGGACATCTAGCTAATATCAAAGGAAAATTCACTCTCACTGGAATTGGTGTTGCTAAGAGTAGTGACGGGCAAGTCTACCTAACACAACTTTTCTTCCTTTCTTAAATTTTACCAAATCTCAATTTTTGCTCTCTCATTTTCGCAAGAGTACGTAGCGTCTATGAAATTTTTTGAGTAGATGCTACATTACTTTTTGATAGCTTGATAAAAGCTTCATAATTTTGCAGTAAATTTAGTTCTGTTGGTATCAGTTTAGAAGTAATTACTTGTATTTACTGAAAAAGACATAAAAACCTTTTTTAACTTCATAAATCCTTAATAGTATCCTAGTATATATTCAGGGGATAATAAGGTAGAGTATAAGTCTTATAACTCTATAGGTTATGTAGCTCTCCATGTTCCGACAGACTGCTTTTGGCATCGCTTTAAGTACGCTTGTCCTTGCCAGTGAATTAACAACCGCTTCTTTTCCAGACCACACTGCTAAGAAAAAATCCCTTGCTCCTCAGCCGTTATCGATTGCGTCTAATCAAGTTGCAGTATCTACTACTACTTTTAAAACTACTGCTTTAGAAAAATCAGTTTTTGACCAAATTAATCGATATCGGGTTGCTCGAGGATTGTCAAAATTGACCCTGAATGCAAATATCACTAAACAGGCAAGGATTCATAGTCAAAATATGGCAAATGGTAAAGTCCCGTTTAGTCATCAAGGATTTGAAAAACGAGTGACTGCTATCCCGATTATTTACAACAGCGCAGCGGAGAATGTTGCTTTCAACCAAGGGTATAGCAATCCTGCTGCTGAGGCTGTAACTGGTTGGCTCAAAAGCCCAGGACATTTAGTCAATATCAAAGGTAAATATAACCTGACTGGAATCGGTGTTGCAGCGAATAAGCAAGGAGAAGTTTACCTGACGCAGATTTTTGTACAGGCGAGATAGATTGAATTATTAATTTTGTTGCACAATAATGATGTAGTGTCTAAGATAACGTTGGTCTGGTAGACACTGCATTTATTATTGAGTAATTCATGACATTAGCTGATTTTCAGGTGAGCGATCGCGATTTGAGTGACGCAGCCCTAGCGCAGTATTTAGAATCAGAAGCGATCGCCGTTGATACCGAGACGATGGGGTTATTACCGCAGCGCGATCGCTTGTGTCTTGTCCAGCTATGCAATCCCCAAGGAAATGTGACAGCAATTCGCATTGCTCAAGGACAAACCACAGCCCCCAACTTAAAACAACTTTTAGAAGCAGCAAATACACAAAAAGTATTTCACTTTGCACGCTTTGATATTGCTACCCTGCGTCATCATTTAGGAATTCAAGTCCAGCCGCTTTTCTGCACGAAAATAGCTAGCAAATTAGCTCGTACATATACCAATCGTCATGGACTAAAAGACGTAGTGCAAGAGCTAGAAAAAGTAGAACTCGATAAAAGTGCTCAGAGTTCTGATTGGGGTAACGCCGATAATTTATCAGCAGAACAACTCAGTTACGCTGCTAATGACGTCCGCTATCTGCTGAGTGTACAACAAAAACTTACACAAATGCTCAAACGAGAAGCTAGGTGGGAACTAGCTCAAGCCTGTTTTCAGGTTTTACCCACAATAGTAGCTTTAGATTTGCTGCAATTTAAAGATTTATTTGAACACTAATTTCTTAACATTGAGAAGACTTTATTTGACAGTTATCAGTGGAGAGTTAACTGATAACTGTTGATGCTTTTATTGTTAATAAAATTAAGTGTCTTTTTGCAGATTTTCTACATGATTTTGGATGCGAGATACCACATTGAGATCATCTGCACCTGCGGGGGTTTGTGATTCAATAATTCCCTCAGTTGGGCCGCCAATAGCTTTCCATGCAGCCAATCCGCCTTTGAGTTGAGAAACATGCTCAAACCCAGCAGACCGCAGCAGTTGCGCCGCTTGACTAGATTGTTCTTCAGTCGCGCCGTAAACATAGATATCGCGGCCTTTATCCAAAGATGATGCAGCTATGTTAACTAAATCATCAAGGGGGGTTGCCATAGCGCCCATAATATGCCCTTGATTATAGGTTTTGCGATCGCACACATCCAAAATCGTGAAAGCTGGTTCTCCCCATTCTAAGCGTGACTTCAGCACATAGACATCAGATTGTGGTTCTATGGGTGGTTGCGGGGGAATAATACCACCTATCACATTGTTATCCATAACTGCTCCTTTGTGTTTACAATAATAGCAATTTAACGAGTAATGAGCATTTAATTGCTCTTTCTTTGGTATGATTATTGTTAATATATGTCTATAGATATACAGAATAAAATCAACTATTTTTAGCTAAAACTCAATTATTTAAAGCATTATTTAACATATTTTTTATTAATAAAAACGGTGTCAAAATAAGAATTTAAAATAGATACCAGAAAGTTATTATGCTTCACCTAAAGCCTTTGTTCAGACGAAGCAAAAGCAGTTTCTCTACATCGATTTTCGGTTAAATCTCATTGATTCAGTCAAAAATGATTTTCGGTTGCGCTGAATCACCAAACCCAACCTTGCTGGTACTTGCGAGATTGCGTGGCTCAGACATTGTGATTGCTGGGTTTCACTTGGTTCTAACGCCACTTTGACGCCACTTGCTACAACGGGGAGGTAGCCCCCGCCCACGCAAGTAGCTCCCCAACCTCGGCATCTACAGACAACAAGCAATTGCGAGGTGTACTAATTTTATTCACGCCATCAAATAGGAGCCACGTATGTGGACTAGATGTTTTACAGACGACTAAAATTAGATTAGTCTTAACAAAGAAAACTGATCTGTTCACAATGACAGCAAAGAAAAACAACCAAATGATCTAAAAAATATACATTTTTTAATCACCATGATTGCTGTATTTTTGGGAAATTTCAGAGAAAATTAAGATTAGCCCAGTACCACAGTGGCTATACCAGGTAATCAGGGGCTACCCTAGGGGAAGTCGCTACGCATCTACGCATACAACAAATGAAGTAAGCATGAAGATACTCTCACAGCCCATGTAGCAAACACAGATGCTGACACTGCGGCTGTTCACAGAGTAGCGATCGCGACACGATCGCAAATTGCCAAATCAAAAATAGGCTAAGAAGTTATGGTGATGGCTCCCGCTACTAATCCTAAAATCCTTGTTGTAGATGACGACCACGGTGTCCGCAATCTCATATATCGGTTTTTAAGTCGCAAATACCACATAGAGTCTGCAGGAGACGGAAAAACTGCTCTATCATTGTTTGACCAATTTAACCCAGCGCTCGTCATCCTAGATTGGAATTTACCAGATACCAACGGTTATAAACTCTGCCAAGAAATGCAGAGTCGCACTAACGTCTTAGTCATGATCTTGACAAGTAGGACTGATGAAGCTGATAAAATCAGAGTCTTGGCAGCAGGTGCTGATGACTTTATGACTAAACCATTTAGTCTCGCCGAAGTTGAAGTCAGAGTCCAAGCCCTGTTGCGGCGTATCCGCAGTATCAATCCCTCTCCCTCACAACGTCTCGTCTTTCAGCAGCTAGCAATTAACCCGGACGGACGAGAGGTAACTCTGAACGATAAACCCCTAAGCTTAACCGCTTTGGAATTTAATATTTTACATTTTTTGGCCAGCCATCCAGGTCAAGCTTGGAGTCGTCCACAGCTAATCCAAAAAATTTGGGGTTGTGACTATGTTGGGGATGGGCGCGTAGTTGATGTGCATATCGGTCAACTCCGTAAAAAAATGGAAGTTGATGCAAATGTAGCGGACTATATCAAAACTGTCCGGGGTTACGGTTATAAATTTGAACCGCCAGAAGACACATGAACCCCCGCCATGAAAACTTATCCCGAAGATACACTCGGCTACTTTAGTGATGGTGTTATCTCATCTTTTAAGAGATAACATCTGATATCAATTAAAAATTTAAAATTTAGAAAACCAAATGTTATCCCGATTTGAAAACAAGAATGCGACTAACACATTTGCACAGGCGATGTTTCTCCGCCCGTTGTGAGAGTCGCAACCATTAAACAAATTGGTATGATATCAATCTTTGATTATTGATTATTTAAATCTAATTTTAGTTGCGCTCCATCATTCCCGTTAAAAGACTGAGTAGGTAACAAGAAAATAGGTGTTTCCGGTAATGATGGTGATTCTTGAAAGTGTAGTTTATCTGTGTTAGCGTTTTTATCTACACTATTGCGCTGATTTTGCTCAAAAAAGCTGCTGAAGTCTTCTTGAGAAGTTCTATGGTCAACACCGACCAAAGAATCGCCAGTCAATAAGTAATTTTGGGAATTTGATTTTGATGTAATTGGTTGTTGCGCCTGTACCGGGCTTTCTAAAATGGCAAATGCGATTATTACCAATGGTGCAAACATTTTAGCGTTCATTAGTCTTACCCCGATTCTCTATTATTTTTGCTGGTGATTATTCTCCGAACAAATTATTTACATCAGCCTGGAGAAAGGCTTTTATATAAAAAAGAATTGTATTTGGCAATACGAATTTGGTCAATAACCATGCATGATCTTAAGTAAAATAAAAAGACAAAACACTATTAAAAAATTGTTAATTTTTTGACTCGGAAATAAAACATAACAAATCGCAATTTACCGAAGTGTATTCAACACTAGACTTCTTGCAGAAGTCGGGAACTCTTAACAGGGAACAGAGAACGGCATGGTAGGGTGCGTTAAAGCAGAGCGCAACGCACCGCCAATAAATCTGAGTCGAGAAGGTGCGTTACTTCGTTAACGCACCCTACAAAAATAAGAATCTATTGCAACATTTTAGCCTTGTCACGCCACTACTTAATATTTCCTAACCCCTAACCTCTAACCCCTATTTCCAAGCTAAATATCAACAAGCCAAACAGAAATATTATTGAGTATTGACTCTCACATCAACGACGGTGGCATTAAAGTTATAGTTAAAGCCTTCTAATTCAAATGGCATACCAATTTTGACTTTACTGTTACCTAAAACTGGGCCATTGGTAGTAAGTTGCGCCTTACCTTCTAAAGTCAACAAAAAATCTGCGCTGAAATTATTAGCTTTGGGATCTGGTAACTCTTTAACAGTACCGTTGGGTTGAGGAACATTGATTGTTCTTGGTAACTGTTGAATTGATTTAATGCCAATTTCACCATAGGGTTGATTGCGGATAATCACATTAGTTTTACCGCCTTTTGCTAACCCATTAGTAAATAGCTGTTGGGGGTCGCGCACATTCAAACCACGGACAACTAAATCTACCTCAATCGGTACTGTTTTTGCACCAACTTGAGCTACAGAACCAGATGTACCAGGAAAGATAAAGATGCCAAATATAACTAGTAAAATTACCAGCCCAGCACCTAAATCTAAAAGGTTGATTTTGCCGAAGAGGCGACCTTTGGAATCTAAAATAGCCATAACAAGTTTTTCCAGATATGAGTAGAGTAATTGGTTGTAGCAGCGGTTTTATCGGAATTGAGAATTATTTTTAGACCAGGATTTCATTGATGGGGAATAGATGATTTTAGAGAATTGCATTGACAAGAAGTTTGACTCAAGCGACAGTTTATCATGAGAGCAGAGAAATCTCTTGTTCTTTGCTTCTAGCCTTTAATTTCTAGCTTTAGTGCTGATTTTCTCAAGGAGTTGGGTGCAAAATGCAACTTAAAAAGCTGTAAATTCGTCTCATTGTTTTATATTCTCCTAAGATGATTATCAACCCGGATCATGATTAATTGGAAAGGCTTGTCTGCAAGTTATCATTGGTGGCGACGTCGTTGGTTTTATCCGTTAGTTTCTGTGGTAGTGGCTTTGGGCGTGTGTTTGACTACACCTGCGCCGGGAAAAGCTATAGACTTATT
This sequence comes from Fortiea contorta PCC 7126, assembly GCF_000332295.1. Lineage (GTDB taxonomy): Bacteria > Cyanobacteriota > Cyanobacteriia > Cyanobacteriales > Nostocaceae > Fortiea > Fortiea contorta. The sequence goes on from NZ_KB235930.1 coordinate 3,345,043, forward strand.
ACCACTGCTGTTACAGGGAGTCCAAGTTCTTCAGCTATCTAATATATCTGAACGCCAGGAAGTTGACCTTGGTAAACAGATGAATCAAGAATTGAGTGCTGAGGTGCGACTCAGCGACAATTCTCAGTTGATTAGTTATGTTAATCAAATTGGTCGGCGTTTGGCAGCGAGTAGCGATCGCCCGAATTTACCTTATACTTTCCAAGTAGTGGAAGATGACGCCATCAACGCCTTTGCGACTTTAGGCGGTTTCGTTTATGTGCACACAGGTCTGCTCAAAGCTGCAGACAACGAAGCAGAATTAGCTAGCGTCATCGCCCATGAAATCGGTCATGTCGGTGGTAAACACTTAGTTAAACAGATGCGTCAGCGAGCCATTGCTAGCGGTGTAGCCACTGCTGCTGGTTTAGATCGCAATCAGGCGGTGGGAATTGGTGTAGAATTAGCCCTGAACCGTCCCCGCAGTCGTCAAGATGAATTTGATGCAGACCAGAGAGGGTTGAAAACTTTGACACGGGCTGGTTACGCACCGTCAGCGATGGTTTCCTTTATGCAAAAATTGCTGCGGAATGGTTCAGGGCCAGCTTTTTTGAGCACTCACCCCGCAACCAGCGATCGCATTAACGCCCTCAACCGCAGCATTAACTCCCAACCTAGCAATGGACGCTACGGTCTAGATAATAATTCTTATAAAGCTAATATCCGCGCCTTTTTAAGATAGTTAGAGCTTTGGGAAAATCAATCGATTATGCTCTTTGCTTTTTGCGGCGATCGCTTTTGATTTGTGATGGATCAATCGCGATCGCTGCTTCTGCTAAAGGTAGAGTGCGGACAAGCTTTTTAAAAACATTGACTTGATAAACTAAGCTATTTGTGGCGTCAAGTGCTGTCAACCAACCACTGCGGGGATGATAAGCGCCAGTATCTATATCTAACCAGCCTCTGCCTAATGCTAATTGACCAGGGGAGACGCCCGGTAGAGTAAAAGTGATGGTGTGACCTGTAATAATTAATTTATCTGGAAAGTAGGGCTGCTCCGTGCTGTGAAATTCGTCCCTAATCCAGCAAAATTGCTCCGAGGTTTGTGCTTCCAAAGGTAACTCAGGGTCAACACCAGCATGAGTTAACCAAATATCGCCTAAATCTAAATATGTGGGTAACTGCTGAAACCACTCTAAATGATCTTGAGGAATTGTTCCCTCTTGATAACTAGCTACAGTTGCCTGTCCCCCACTATACAACCATGATTGCATCGCCGCGCTGGTAGCACCTCCGTTACTGAGAATGTTTAATAACATTTGCTCATGGTTTCCCAGTAAACATGGGTAGTTATTTTCTTTAACAAAGTTCACCACTTGTGCGCTTTTAGGGCCACGATCAATTAAATCTCCCAGAAAATACAGTTGGTCATCTGCACCAGGAGCGATCGCCTCTAGCAAGATCATCAACCCTTCATAATGACCGTGTACATCTCCAATGACAAGCCGACGCCGATTAGTTTCGCTCATGTCCTTAGTGTAAATAATATTGCCTAACTTTTTTGCTACAGCTTCACATATCTAAATTCCTTAAAAAAGGTAAAATTTACGCAGTTATGGTATAGCTAAATTGGAATTTTACAATGTCTGAAGAATTTTCACCGGAAATTAGCTCTCGTATTTGCAAGCATATGAACGATGATCACAGTGATGCGATCGTTCTCTATGCTAAAGCCTTTGGTGGTGTCGCTGATGCCACAGCAGCTCAAATGTTGGCTATCGATGCTCAAGGTATGGATTTGACAGCACAAGTCAACACAGAAACTGTACCAGTTCGGATTACCTTTGATCATGTGTTAGCAGATGCAGAAGATGCTCACCAAACGCTGATTGCAATGGTAAAGCAGGCGCGGGTACAAGCAAAGTAGTTTTTAAATTCTGGTAGAGACGCAAAATTTTGTGTCTCTGCACCAACCATAATTTAAATTTAATCAACGACTTAATTATTTTCAGCAAGGTCTAACATTGCTTGCACTTTAGTGATGACAACATCAGGGTCAATGGGTTTTTGAATAAATCCATCAACCTTAACATCGCTATTCTGTTGGGCTATGTCTTCACTCATGCTTGTTACTAACAGAATCAACAGAGATTGAAATTCAATTGATTGACGGATGTGTCGAACAACTTCAAATCCATCCATCACAGGCATCATAACATCTAGTATTAGCAAGTCAGGTTTTTTATGGCTGGTTTCTAGATAGGTTAGCACTGCTGCACCTGAATCTACAGTTTCAATTTCAGATTCTTCTGTTGCTAAAATTGTTTCCATGAGAAGAGAGTCATCAGCCACATCGTCACAAATCAATATATGTTTAATAAAATCCTCTTTTCGGCATCTGTTATTAATAGAGATGAATGGTAATGACAATGCATTCATCTTTGTTTGCGTAGTTTTGAGCATGAGATTAGCAAAAGCATTCAAATACCAAACTTTCTATATGTTAGAAACATTTATAAGCTTTAGTCTGTCCGGTAGCGGATATAAAATAAAAATAGTTTTCAGAAAAAATGGGGAACAGATAACAGAAGTTAAATCTATCGTGATGAATATTAAATGTGACGGCGCTGGACTTTTAGCTAAACAAACGGTTATATTCTGTCTTAACTTTGCGGTAACATTCGCAAGCACATGTTTCCAAGCATTTTCTGTCTAGAATCTCGATATGGCCGCGCTGGTAATGGATTAAGCCTTTAGACTGGAGTTTGCTAGCAGCTTCGCTGACTCCAGAACGCCTCACACCAAGCATCGTGGACAAAAATTCTTGGGTGAGGGGAAGTGAGTTTGACTCTAGACTATCACTACACATTAACAACCAGCGGCTCATCCTGGCTTCTAGATGATGAAGACGGTTACAAGCAGCGGTTTGTGAAGCAATAACAATGGTTGTATGTATGTAACGGTAGAGAAGTTTTTGCAGTACACCGCCTGTGTCGAATGCTTCTTTGAAGATAGCAGATCGGATACGCACGGCTTGTCCTGAGATTTGGGTGAAAGCCTCCATCGGTGTTGTATCTGCATCTAAAATAATTGGCAAACCTGTCATCCCTTCGCACCCAATGCAACCGCATTCGACTGTTGAGCCGTCTTTCATTACTGTTACTAGAGAGAGCAATGAGTTAAGCGGAAAATAGACAAAAGGAAGGGGTTCATTAGGCTCGATAATATATTGTTTTTGCGCGAGGGAAACTATTTCCAAATTAGGAAGTAAATTTTTTAGTTCTTCATGTGGTAACTTTGCTAGTAGTTGATTTTTGGTTAACTCTTGAAGCTGGTTAAACATTGATTTATGTATCAAGAATTTACTCTTAATGTGAATTAGTAAATATTCAGTAGGATGTGTTACGGCAGTGAAAGGATTTGAGTATCAGCGACAGTATCAATTGCCGTAACGCACCATGATCAAGCGGTGCATTACGCGTTGCTTAAACGCATCCTACTGGACTGACTTGATAAAGCATCTCTCAGGTTTTCTAATATAGGAGATAATTAATCATCATCTTCTGATTTCGGTTTTACCTCTGTGCCTAGAGAGAGGTGGAATGTAAAATTTATTAGTGATTTTTGAGCAAACTGACAATACCGCTAACTAATATTTCTGCATCTACGGGTTTGGTAATGTGGATTTGAAAACCGGCTTGAGTTGCTTTTTGTTGGTCGAGTTCTGCAGCATAGGCGGTGAGAGCGATCGCCGGAATGATTCCCCCTTGGCTAGCTGGACGGGAGCGGATATTTTGGATGAGCATATAGCCGTCCATTTCTGCCATACCGATATCGCTGATTAAAACGTCGGGAATGAGTTGATCTAAGGCTTGCAATGCTTCCCAACCAGAGGTAACGGCGGTGACTTCGGCGCCGCTTTGTTGCAGCAGAAATGCTTGAAATTCGCGGGTATCAGTATCGTCATCTACGAGCAAAATTTGAATATTGCTCAGAGGTATTTCTGTATTTGGGGTTGGCTCTGGTTCACAGACAATGGGCGTTGTGTGCTGGATGGTGGGTAGTTGGACAATGAAGGTTGCGCCTTGATTTTCGCCTAAGCTTTCTGCTTTCACTGTACCACCGTGCATCTCAACAATTTGCCGGACGATCGCTAATCCCAATCCCAATCCACCAAATTTGCGGGTGGTTGAACCGTCTTCTTGTCGAAAATATTCAAAGACATAAGGCAAAAATTGCTGTTGAATGCCTTTACCATTATCGATGACGCGAATCTGCGCTAGGCGATCAATTTGCTGCAATTCCACGATCACTTTTCCATGATCGGGTGTGAATTTGACCGCATTGGTGAGCAAATTCCAGACCACTTGCTGCAAACGAGCAGCGTCACCAAAAACAGGAGCGATCGGTGTGTCAACATCAAGTTTAATTTGAATATTCTTTGCTTCTGCTGCTAACCGCACGGTTTCCATGGCCGCAGAAACTACAAATGGTAAAGTGACAGGTGCTGCAGTTAAGGTCAATTTACCGCTCATAATGCGAGAAATGTCAAGCAAATCTTCAATTAGTTGCGCTTGCAGTTTAGCATTGCGCTCAATCGTGGCTAAAGCTTCTGCTTGACGGGTTTCCTTGAGTTTGCCAGATTGCAGTAGCCGTGTCCAACCCAAGATAGGATTCAGGGGCGATCGCAGTTCATGGGATAGGACGGCTAAAAATTCATCTTTTATACGGTTGGCTTGCTCTGCGGCTTCTCTTGCTGCTTGTTCCTGCAGCAGTAGCTGTTTGCGTTCAGTGATGTCTCGTGTGACACCTGCTACCATTTCTACCGCACCCTGTGTATCAAAAATGGGCACGAAAATATAGTCGTATATTCTTGTACCAAAAGCACTGGTGAAGGGCGCTTCATCTCTGAGTGGTTGGCGCGTCTCAATTACTTGTTGTATTTGTTTTTGCAGTCTGGCGGCTAATTCTACTGGATAATCTAATTCAAAAAAGTTTTTACCGATGACTTGTGCAGATGTTTTTTGCAAAAGGTCAAGCAACGGCTTATTAGCATCAATGAACTTTCCCGACAAATCGAACATATAAATAAAGTCTGGGACAGCAGACATCACTGCATTAAACTTCTGCAATTGTTGTTTGAGTTCTTTTGATGTTTCCCGTAAAGCTACTTCACCTTGAACGTAGTCAGTAACATTGCGAAAATAAATGGTGATTCCCTGTGCGGCTGGGTAAGAATGGACTTCATACCAGCGATCATGATCTGGGTAAAACGCCGTGACTGCTCCAGCGAGGCGATCTGTCATTGCGCGCCAATATATCTGCTCAAATTCACTCCCAAACAATCCTGGGTATTCTTCCCAGATACTTTTACCAATTAAATCTCCTGGAATTCGATTGAGCAGTGTTTCTGCTGTTTGATTGACATAGGTGAAGCGCCAGTTTTCATCTACCGCAAAGAATGCTTCAGTTATGCTCTCAACAATATTGCGGCTTTGCTCCTCGCTGACAAGCAAGGCTTGTTCTGCACGTTTGCGATCGCTAATATTGGTAAATAAAACGGCAAACTGGTTATTTTCACGTACACCAATGCAAAAAGCGTTAACATCAAACCACCGATTCATGGCGACCGATTGATTCTCAAACCGCACTGATTCCCCTGTCAGCACAACGCTTCCATAAATCTCAAACCAACTAGCTTCCAAACCGGGGACAAGTTCTCGCGCCGTTTTCCCTGTAGGTTGTTTTAATCCTGTGAGGTCTTCAAAGACCGAATTAACTTCCAAAAACCGATAATCATGCGGTTTCCCATCTCCATCGAATAACATTTCGCAGATGCACAAACCTTCATCGATCGACTCAAACAACGTGCGATATTTAGCTTCAGATGCTCGCACAGATTGAAGAGAGCGATCGCGCTCAAAAGCAATACTAGCAATTTTCGTGCCAAACTCAGCTAATTGACCTTCCCAATCGGTGAACATCCGCGCTTCATCAAAGCAAAGCATCAATGAGCCAAGCGGCAGACCATCCGCAGCTAGCACAGGTGTAGAATGACATGCGAGTATCCCATGAGCCACACATAAATCTCGCCAAGGTTGTGACCAGTGATGATCGTGAGCAATGTCCGTACAACTAATAGGTTCGCCGCTGTATACTGCTGTTCCACAAGTACCAATAGCCAGTTCATTAATGGGAGCATCCTCAAGTCCGAGTCTAAAGGACGACGGAAAATGTGGGGTAACAAAACTCTTGAACATTAACCGTTGAGCATCCGGTAACAAAAAGCAGGCGCGGATGCGGGGACTAAGCCGAGATATGGAATTACAGATAGCGGAAAGACATTCAGCCAATGGACGCCCAGAAGCAGTTAACTCCAGCAGACGATTCTGCTCAACTAGTATCAATTGTGCTTGTTTAACCTGACGACGTTCTTCAATTGATTTTAACGCCCGCTCTACAGAAGGCACTAACCGCCATAACCTCTGCTTGAGTATATAATCTGTCGCGCCTTGTTTGATAGCAGCGATCGCTAACTCCTCACCCAAACTACCAGAGACAAAAATAAACGGCGTTTCCGGACAAATCTCCTGAGCAATTGTCAACGTTGCCATCCCATCAACATCAGGCAGATTATAAGCTGCTAAAATCACATCAAACTCATCGCTTGACAAAGCAGCCACCAAATCAGCACCAGTCTCCACCTTCAACAGTTCATAATCAATCCCGCCAGCCCTCAGCGTAGCTTGTATCGCTTCTGCATCAACTAAATTGTCTTCGAGTAAAAGAAACCTAAGTGCCGACATGATTGTCTCACCTTCCGAAGCTGTAGGGCAGCATAATTAAATTATCATTAATTTCCTCAACAAACCATAAAACCTAAGCTAGAGCTCTGCATTCATGCTCATCAAAAAACTAACACAGCAGGGAACAAATAACAGCGCCACATTCCCTCAAACAACCTCCGCGCCCCCACCGAAGTTCAGATCGGCGGAAGCCGCCGCTCCGACTTCTCTCTGCGTTAAAAAACCCTCTCCCTTCACTCCTCCCCCCTCAACAACCAAAAACCCGTGTAAGTCATCCCCGAATCATCAGGTTGCACCAACAAAAAATGCAACCCCCGACTTACCCCCTGGCGTTGTGCATAAACCCCCGCAGCCCGCTTCACTTCCCCATCCGCAAACGTCGCCACAATCCACCTATCCACCAAACCAGCTTCTAAAACCAAACCATCAGGTTCCCCAGCAACATAATTAAGCGCCACAGGACAAGCTGCATCCAACCACCGCGCCAACCGCATCGATTGCCTGCCACCATAGATTACCACACCAGGAACAAGCACCGTTGACGCCAAACCTAAATGAATTGGTTGCAGAAATTGTGGTAAGTGTAAAATCGGTATTGGACGCTCCGCAAACACATCCACAAGTTCACCCGCTCTTAGAGCAGCAAAACGCCATTGTTCCCCCCACAAATTTTCAGGTAATGAAGATGGCGGTGGTTTATCCACAGCTAAAGGATATTGTTTCTCTTTTAACCACTGCTTCAGCGCCAAAGTATGCCTAGTAGGTGTAACTGTAATACCTAAATCGCGTCCCGCAGCCGCAATTAAACTCAACGATTGGGGACGAAACACTAGAATCTCATCTGGTAATTTTCCCCCAGCAGCTAACTCTAGCTGAGATGTTACCCAACTAGAATTCGCGGCAGACTGGGGACAGGTAGCTGTATACTCAAAACTGCGAGTAGCATCACAAAGTAACAATTCCCATAACACTTGTCCCGCTGCATCCTGCTGGAGGATACGATAAAAATCGGCTTGCCAAACCAGACTCATAAGCGATGGAAAATTCATTTAATAAGAGGGAACAGGGAACGGGGAACGGGGAACAGAGTTGAAGGTCGCTTTGCATAAGCGTTTTATGTTTGATTTGCAATAGAAGCAACAGCAGAGGTCAAAATTGTTTTAGTTTGTGACTTTGCTATATTTTTACCCGAAAAAATAGCAATTGCTGTCTCAAAAGCCATTTTAGCAACTCCCGAAATAGCAATTGCTGTCTCAAAAGCCATTTTTGCGACTCCCGAAATAGCAATTGCTGTCTCAAAAGCCATTTTTGCGACTCCCGAAATAGCAATTGCTGTCTCAAAAGCCATTTTTGCGACTCCCGAAATAGCAATTGCTGTCTCAAAAGCCATTTTTGCGACTCCCGAAACAGCAATTGTTATCCCAAAAGCCATTTCATCAACTTCTATGGGCCGGAAAAGACTGCTTGTTCTATGTCCTCACGACTGAGAGAATATTTGAATGAGCGTTGAATATCTTGCCCGTTTTCTATAGCGTTGATATATCTGACTGTGATTTGTTCGACGTCAAGGGAGAGTTCGGCTTGCCAATGCAGACGCTGTATACGCCAGCAATGGAGTTGTGATGTGTCTTGCTCACAACCTTGATCTTTAAGCCACTGCTCTATTTGCGGCAGAGTGTGGTTATATAAAGGAGCTTCAGGGGAAAGAAGAGACATAAGCAGTTGAGGTTTAAGTTAAGAAAAATAATTTTTACTCGCCTTTGGGGTAATTGATGGCGATAGCTGAGTGATTTGCTGTGTTTTTGGTGGATTTGGTGTGGTTCGTTGTGTTTGGAACGCAGCTTCACCGCGAGTTAAACCGATCGCGATCGCTAACAATAAACAACCCAAAAATGTTAACCCCAAAATAAATAATGCAAAAATTTCGCCCTGAGAGAGTGGGCGATCGCTGGGGTCGAGATAAGCGGATTTTGACCAATCGTAAGCTTGGGAAACGGGGTGGTTTAAATCGGGGGGTGGTTGAATGATCCCAGAACGAGAATAGCCGATTTTCAAGTCATAACTTAAGCGCCGCTCTGGGTTGCTGAGGGTAGCATAGGCTTCGTTGAGTTGCTGAAATTTAGGAATAGCGATCGCAGCAGATAATTCTGTTGTGTCAGGATGATAACATTTGCTCAGTTCTCGATAAGCGCGACGGATATCGATTACCGATGCCGAGGGATGCAGTCCTAGCAGTGAATAATAGGTGGGTTGACTGCGATCGCTGCTTTGTGACATTGCCCCATTTTGATTCACGGCTGATTGAGTCACCTTGCTCAAATATATTTTTTATATTAAGCTGTTACGCATTTAAATTGCATAGAAATAATGTAGGGGCGAACAGCCGTACCCTGCTCTAACGCTAAAAGCGAACGCCCCTACCACATAGCAACCGTTCGCCTTTACACTCGTATTTGTACCATGATTAAAGTCAAATGGTATTACCTAAAAACGTTTGTAGAGACAAAGCAAAAGCAACGTCTCTACATTTTTTGGCATATGTCTAATGGATGAGATTGCGTCTTGAGAGGAAAATTTTGAATTCAGAAATCGACGCTATCTCTCTTAAAACCAGTTATCGCCGCTTGGGAGTGCTTTTTTTGAGTTCGCGTTTTTCTTCTTCTCGGCGACGGCGATCGCGCCAATCTGCAACCGTCAAGTAGCCAATTCCACCGGTAACTGCAATTAGCAGCACTAGCGCAGCTAAAGCTAATATATTCAGAAATGGGCTTTCCACGATGCTCCTAGAGTCCGTTACGTCCCCAGACTACCATTGCAATTGACCAAGTGAACACAACTAGTAACGATACCCAACCTAGTGTCAAGATTTCCATAGTCGCACTTTTCAAATAATTACAAAACGTCTCTATTATTCACTCTAGAGTTTAACAACCCCCTTAGCAAGGGGGTGGGGATGGATTATTTGCTTGTGGGGTTATACCAATTCTCTAAATTTTGGCAACACATCAATAACCTGTAAGGGCGTTCGCTTTTAGCGTTAGAGCAGGGTACGGCCGTTCGCCCCTACCCGTTCGCCCCTACGAGAAATTTATCTGTATCAAATTTTTCGTGAATTGGTATTATCTCTCGGCTATTCCCTCTCCCCCTATTCCCTGCTATAATTAACAACTTTAATTACGTGTATATACATAAAATTTCTTCCTGGCTACAGTTGTTGCTCGTATATCTGCACTGGTTGGCATCGTATACGCAATGATAGTTTGGCAGCATTGACTATTTTAGGCGGGTAATTAATGGCTGTTAGCAACGAAGAACAAGGTAGCAAATTTATCACTACAGAACCAATCAAGGCTAGTGATGAGGTTGAGCAAAAAGTCTGGGATACTGTTCGCAGTGCGTTTGCTGAGAGAATCTGTCTTGGCTACTGGCGCTATCCCATTTTTTCTCAGGTGGGGGAGATTCGCAAAGAGCCGGATATCTTAATTGCTGACCGGGAATTAGGTTTGGTGGTGATGGAAATTAAAGCTGTCACCATCGATCAGATTGTCGGTGTGGAAGGCGGAAAGTTGCAATTGCAAAACTCAGAAACCACACAAGCCAATCCTTACCAACAAGCAGAACATCAATTGCGAGCATTAATAGCGTACTGCGATCGCGAGTCGGCAATTTGGCGTAAAGTTACAGGTAGAGCGATCGCTGTTTTACCGCTCGTTACTCAAGAACAATGGCAGCAAAAAGGCTTTGCTCAAGTAGACTGTCCTAGTATTCTTTTTCAAGAGCAGTTAAATAAAGTTGGTTTGTTAGAATCTATCCAAAATGCTACTGTTGCAGTTCCCGGAGGTATTTTAGAGGACAAGGATTGGGAATTACTACTGTCAGTAGTTGGGGGTACACCTGTATTCCGCAAAACCTTACCCAATCGCATCTCTACCACAGGAAAAACTCGTTCTAGTGTCATTGACAGTTTAAGAGAAAGTTTATACGAACTAGATTTACAGCAAGAACATATCGGTAAAGAAATTCCGCCTGGGCCGCAACGAATTCGGGGAATTGCAGGTTCAGGAAAAACTGTACTGTTATGTCAGAAAGCTGCTCATATGCACCTCAAGCACCCAGATTGGGATATTGCCTTAGTATTTTTCACGCGATCGCTCTACGATTTAATGATTGGGTTATTAGATCAATGGATACGTCGCTTCAGTTGCGGAGAGATGCAATATGACCCAAAAACTAACCTCAAGTTACGAGTGCTTCACGCTTGGGGAGCAAAAGAGCAACCGGGTTTATACGGTATCATTTGTGATTATCATGGTAAAAGGCGGGGAACGCCCAGAAATACCAATGAAAAGCAGCCTAACCGTGGCTTGGTAGATTTAAGTAGACGATTATTAGAAGAAATCGAAATAGAACCGATGTTTGACGCCATCTTAATTGATGAAGGTCAAGATTTAGTCGCCGAAGATGATTTGAAATATCAAGACAAACAAGCTATTTACTGGTTAGCTTATCAAGCATTGCGACCTGTAACAGAAGAAAAACCAGAAGAGAGGCGGTTAATTTGGGCTTATGATGAAGCTCAAAGCCTGGACAGTTTAGCTGTACCCAAAGCCAAAGAAGTATTCGGCGAACAATTGAGCAATCTGTTGAACAAACAACCACAATATCCAGGTGGAATTAAACGTTCACAAGTCATGCGCCGTTGTTATCGCACTCCGGGGCCAATTCTCACAGCAGCTCACGCAATTGGTATGGGTTTGCTGCGCTCTGAGGGAATGCTCGCAGGTCTCACCAACAAAGACGACTGGAACAAAATCGGTTATGAAGTTAAAGGAGACTTTCGGCGCGTTGGTCAGCCAATGACAATCCAACGACAGCCACAATATTCACCCAATCCGATTCCTGAACTTTGGGGTCAACCTGTATTAGAGTTTCACACTTATAATTCTCGCCGAGATGAGCTGACGGCTCTGGCAGAGAATATTTTACGTAATATTGTTCATGATGGGCTAAATCCCAGTCGTGACATTTTAGTGGTGGTTTTAGGTGACACTTCCGACGCTATGGAGCTAGAAACTCATGTTGCTAGTTTTTTAATGGAGCAAGATATTGATATTTATCTCCCCACGGCTTTAAAATTAAACGATTTGATGTTGCAATGGCCAAACCATAATCCTGATAAGTTTTGGCACGATGACGGAGTGACCATCTCTCGGATTAATCGCGCTAAGGGACATGAAGCAGATATGGTTTATGTAGTCGGCTTTGATCATGTCGCTCGCAATGAAAGCAACGTGAATTTCCGCAACCAATTATTTGTAGCTTTAACGCGGGCGCGGGGTTGGGCGAATTTGAGTGGTGTAGGCAATTATCCGATGTATGAAGAGATGCAACGGGTAATGAGTAGTGGCGATAGTTTCACTTTTAACTACAAGCGCCCACCAAAGAGAGATATTGGTGATGGTGATTAATCGAGTGTAGAGAGGGGAATTATTTCGGCGGAGCCACCCGTAAGACTGGCTCCCCCATGTCTTGATTATTCGGCTTTATTACTGACTCTATTAGCACGCGCTTCGGCTGAAGCTAGCACTTCTTCGAGATTTTCTAAAACTTCACCAGGAAAATTTTCTAAAACTCTGGTAGAAAGAGCTACTCTACCTTTACCTTCATCCAAGTCAATGACTACTGCTTTAATGGGCTGACCGATTTGGAAAACTTTTTCTAGGGATTCGATGAATTTTTGACTGACTTGTTTGATGTGTAGCAAGGCGCTAATTCCTTCCAGATCCACAAACACACCAAAAGGTTTGATACCAGTAATCTTACCTTCCACCAATTGTCCCAATTCCAATAAACTAAAGTTGGTGGAACGAGTAGCCAAGCGCTGAGAAAGAATCAGTTTATTGTTACCGCGATTGATTTCTAAAAAGCCAGCTGTGAGAGTTTGACCTTTGAGTGCTTCTAGGTTATCACGCTCCAACAAGTGCGATCGCGGAATAAATCCCCGCAACGAAAGAATATCTACAGTCACACCACCTTTATTCACACCCGTTACCCGCACTGGTACAGTTTGGGAATTCTCCTGCATTTGTGCTAGTCTTTCCCAAATGTGTTGAATTTCTAACTGTTTTCGAGAAAGAGTCACCTGACCCTCAGCATCCTGTTCCCGAATAATCAAAAATTCTAGTTCTTCTTGGAGTGGTAATACTTCCGACAAATCGGTGACTGCTCTCAAAGCAGCCTCGTCACGAGGAATAAAAGCCGACGATTTGCCACCAATATCGACATAAGCTCCATCATGGTCAAATTGGAACACTTTGCCGTGTACTACCTGTCCTTTTTGAAACTGATAGTCGTGTTTTTCTAGTGCTTTGGCAAAATCGTCCATTGTGAAGGACGAACTGGCTGTTTGAGAAAGTTTCGATTCGGAATTCATGACTTTTGCAGATAAATTGTTATTTGTCGTTTGTAATTTGTCAGTTGTGCTCTACCGACAAATGACTCACGACATCCGAGATTTTCAGCCCACTTGACCAAATCGGCTGTAGCTTTAGGATTATAGCTGGCGCGACTGTGACAGAAAAATCTGTGGTCAGATCCATCGTAGCGAAACAGACGATACCCAACTTTATAGTTTTCTAACTTTGCCTGAGTTGAGGCGTGAATTATCCTCCAGGCGACAATAGTTGCTTGATTGTGTAAGTCACAATATTACTGGTAACAACACAACCGTTGGGTAAAAACCCGAAGCCTAGGGCTGTGCTAAATAAGCTACCATGTGAAAACTATCTTGCGAAATTTTAACTATTGTTGCCTAGATCACTTGCTCTGTCATAATAACTTTTACCCGCGGCGTGTGATTTTTTGATATAAATATGCGAGTGTTTCAAATCTATCTCTCATTAAATTATCAATTAGCAATTGCTTTGAGCAAAATAGCATCTATAATATTCCCTCACACCACGCATCGTTTGGTTACATGCCGCTACTAGCACCCAGGAGACTCGGTGATGATTCAATTCCGCATTCAGCCAGACAGTGAAATTCCCGCATCAACTCAGTTGTTTAATCAAATTAGGTTTGCGATCGCTTCCCGTCAATATCCACCTGGATATAAATTGCCAAGCACACGGGCTTTAGCAATGCAAACTGGTTTACACCGCAATACAATCAGCAAGGTTTACCGCCAGCTAGAAGAAGACGGTTTTGTGGAAAGTTTAGCGGGTTCGGGAATCTATGTCCGTGCTCAAGGTCATGAAGGCGGTAGCAAATTACAGTCACCAATTCTCAAGCAACATCCAGAAGCAGACAAGGTTGTACAACAAGCCCTCGATGAGTTACTTTCCCAAGGATGCACCCTCTCTCAAGCACGGGAACTATTTCTAGCAGAAATTGACTGGCGTCTGCGTTGTAGCGCGCGAGTGCTGGTAGCAGCGCCATCTCTGGATATTGGCGTGGGCGAGTTGATGGTTTATGAATTGGAGGAAGCGCTGAAAATACCAGTGCAGGTGGTAGCAATGGAAGATTTAGCTGCTGTACTCGACAAAACCAGTTCGGCGACAGTAGTCACAAGTCGCTATTTTATTAGTGATGTGGAAGCGATCGCTGCCCCAAAAGCTGTACGTGTAATTCCCCTTGACATCTACGATTACAGTAAAGAACTTAACCTACTGAAAACCCTACCCAAAGAAAACTGTGTTGGGATAGTTAGTCTGAGTTCGGGAATTGGTCGTCAAGCAGAAGTGATTCTCCACGGTTTGCGCGGTGATGAACTGTTAATTATGACATCCCAGCCCAAGGATGCTTATAAACTGCAAGCGATCGTCAAACGTGCTGAGGTAATTATTACTGATCAAGCCAGTTACCCAGCAGTACAAGCGGCTGTACAAGCAGCAATTGAAGATATTATCCGTCCACCGAAGCTGATTAGAGTCGAAAATTACATTGGCCTCAAGTCAATTAATTTGCTAAAGCGGGAATTAGGCTTGGGTTAATCTCGGCTCCATGCTGACTACAGTCAAAATAGCCTGTATTAGTAGCTCTGGCTCAATTGGTTTAGAAATATGCCGTTGAAATCCGGCGGCTAGTGCTTGTTTTTGATCAATTTCTCCTGCATAAGCAGTCAAGGCGATCGCGGGAATTTCTCCGCCCTGATCAGGTGAGTGCTTTCTAATTTGACGAATTAGTGTGTAGCCATCCATACCGGGCATACCGATATCACTAATGAGCAAATCAAATTTTGTTTGCCGAAAACTACTCAAAGCTTCACTAGCTGAATTCACTTGAGTTACCCGCGCCCCGTACTGTTCTAGTAAAAAGGCCATGAGTTCCCGCGAATCTGTGTCATCTTCTACAAGCAGCGTTTGTAATCCATTGAGATTTAAGTCTGAGCGATTATGAGATACAGTATCATTGTGATGCAGTTTGGTTGTAGGGATGAGTGGCAACTTGACTGTAAAGGTTGCTCCTTGACCTTCTCCAGGACTCGCTGCTTGAACGGTTCCGCCGTGGAGTTCAACTAAATGACGCACTATCGCTAATCCTAACCCCAACCCTCCAAATTTTCGAGTCGTTGTGCCGTCGGCTTGGCGGAAGTAGTCAAAGACGTAGGGCAAAAAGTCACTAGAGATACCCCTCCCAGTGTCGCTGACGGTGATTTGAGCATAAGCGGGGATTGGAGATTGGGAGGGAACCTGAGTTGTTTCCTCCTCTAATATTCTCGACAATCGCACCTCTACGCGACCGCCTTGCGGGGTAAATTTAATCGCGTTGGTAAGTAGATTCCAAACGATTTGTTGTAGGCGGCCAGAATCACCCAAAACATGACCAAGGTGCGGTGCAAATATTGTTTGAATTTCAATGGATTTAGCTTCAGCCGCGAGGCGTACGGTTTCTAAGGCAGCTTTGATGGTAAACGCTAAACTGATGGGAACTGTATTTAAACACAATTTGCCTTGGAGAATGCGGGACACATCAAGCAAATCTTCGATCAGTTGCGCTTGTAGTTTGGCGTTGCGTTCGATGGTTTCCAGGGCGTATTGAGTTTTGGCTGCATCTTGTTGACCTGTTTGCAGAATTTTTGCCCAACCCAGAATCGGATTGAGGGGCGATCGCAATTCATGGGACAATACCGCAAGGAATTCGTCTTTGATGCGATTAGCTTGACGCAATTGGTCAGCTTGTTGTTGTAATGAAGTCAACAGATGCGCTCGGTCTAGGGCGATTGCCATTTGGTCGCATAATGCCTGCATTAAGTGAGTTTCCGCAGGCGTAAACTGGTCGCGGCGGCGACTACCAAAGGAGAGCGTACTAAATAAGTGTCCCTGAGCAATCAGCGGTTGACAGGAGTAGGCAGTGACTCCTAGTGAGCGAATCAGATCAGTTTTGGGATCATGTGAGTTTTGAACACCTGCACAAACAATTTGATGCCGGCATTGAGCAACTGTCCCACAAACTGCTTGCCCATAATCTAACCATTCAATTTCCTGGGCAATGGATGCATCAATACCCTCATAAGACGCCAGATGAAGCTGGTGGCGATCGCTATCAATCAGATAATTGAAGTAAACATCTAACTCTAGCGAGTCTTTGAGTTTCCTGAATAAGCTATTAATCAACGTCAGCGGTTGGTCGCGCCCAAGTAAGTCCCGCGTAGTTTCATAAAGCAAATCCAGGCGTTGATTACGTTGTCGTAAAGTGATTTCTGCGTGCTGGCGTTCATCCTCGATTTGTTTACGTTCGGTGATATCAGACAAAATGAAAACAGCACCCGTGAGAGTTCCATAATTATCAAATACCGGGTCGATGGTTTTAAAAAACCACCGTCCTTGAGACTGACATTCTAAAACTTGCCGTTGGTGAGTTTCTTGAGCAAGGCGAAAGCATTTGCCATCAAAGATTCCCAATTGGGCATTCAGCAACTCATGGTAAGCACAACCCAAGATTTCATTGTTGGGCTTGCCCAAAAGCTGTATCATCGCTCGATTACAACGCCGAATTATACCTTTTTGGTCTACTAGAAATACGCTGTCGTTGATGGCATCAAAAGTCGTTTGCCATTCCCGCGCTGAAGACAAAGCAATTTCCTCTGCCCGCCGAATTCGTAGCAGCGATCGCACCGTAGCAATCAGTTCTATCGGTTCGACTGGTTGCGCTAGATAACCATCCGCACCACTGTCTAAGCCTTCTGCTTTATCCTGGCTTTGGACAAAACTTGCAGAAAGGTGCAGCACAGGGATAGAAGCTGTATCGGGATTGGCCTTAATTTGGCGACAGACATCAAAGCCGCTCATGTCAGGTAACTTGACATCCAGAATTACCAGAGCCGGCTGATGTTGAGCCACAGCCTCTAATCCGACTGCACCGGTTGCTGCTTCCAAGACGGTGAAGCCTGCATTTTGCAAAATCCGGGTTACAACATAACGATTGGCTTCATTATCGTCAACATGCAAAATCGTAACCCGTGACTCAGACATAATTTTCACCTTAAGCGTTGAGAACAAGTCCGGCTTTGATGAGCGCATCTTCAAGTTGAGCAATCGCCATTGCTTGCGAGTCTGTTTCTTTGGAAAGAATGGCGATGCTTTGTTTTGCTAACCGACTATGGGTTTGTGCATCTAGTTGTGCTGATGAGTGAATGATCACAGGAATCGACTCAGTGACGGAATTGCTTTTCAACTGCGTGAGGACATCAAATCCGCTAATTTCTGGCATCTCCAAGTCGAGCACGATGACATTAGGCTGCTCGCGTTGTGCCAAATTTAATCCTTCGAGTCCGTTCGTGGCTTCTAAAATACTTAAAGGTGTATTCATCATCAACTGCTTAATCAGATATCGGTAAGCGGGATCGTCGTCAATTAGTAAGATTTTTTGAGGCTGATTATGATTAATTAGTGTATTGAGTTTGTTTAATAAGGGCAATTTGTCTACAGGCTTAATTAAAAACCCATTAGCTCCTAAAGCCAGGGCTTGCTTTTCGTTATCAATTATGGTAATGACAATTACAGGGATGGTGCGAGTCGTTTCATCTCCTTTGAGTTCTCGCAAGAACGTCCAGCCATTTTGCCCTTCTAGCATAATATCTAGCATAACCGCCGCTGGTTGCAGTTGTTCTAATACTTGTCTCGCTTGATTTAAAGTGCGAGTCGCAATCAATTGATAGATCGAATCTTGCAGGTGTTTTTCGTAAATAAATAAAGTTTCGGGATGATCTTCGACTGCCAGAATGGGTAGGCGAGTTGATTCAAGTGAGGCGAGCGGTTGTAGCGAGGTAGGAAATTCAGTTGCATGGGGGTAGATGAGCGGAATCGATGCGGTAAAGGTGGAGCCTTGACCTGGTTCACTTTTCAAGGCAATGTTGCCACCAAGTAGCTCTGCTAACTTGCGTGATAACGGCAATCCTAACCCGGTTCCCTTGACCTGCTTTTGCAGTCGAGACTCAATTTGGACAAAATCCTCAAAAATCCGCTCTTGATCGGCGGTAGCGATGCCAATGCCAGTATCAGATACAGAAAAGGTGACGGTGTGACCTGTTTGCACGGCACTCACGCGCACCTCACCTTGCTCGGTAAATTTGAGGGAGTTGGAGATAAAATTTCTCAGAATTTGAGCAACTTTGCCCTCATCACTATAAAGTGGCTGCATTTGCTCAGGTTCCTCAAAAATCAGTCCTACGGAGGAGCCTTGAACTAATAAAGGGCGCAGCATTCCCCGCAACGTGGCAAACAAGTCGCTGACTTCAAAGGAACTGGGATGCACTTCAATTTTTCCCGCTTCTACTTTTGCTAAATCCAGGAGGTCGTTGACCAGTTCTGATAATCCACTCGCCGCTTTTTGGATAAATGTTACCTGCTTTTCTTGCTCGGTAGTTAAATCGCCATCCATCCGTGCTAGTAACATGCGCGAGAGGGACAGAATCGAATTCAGCGGCGTGCGAAACTCGTGGCTCATATTGGAGAGAAAGCGGGTTTTAAGCTCGTTTGCCTGTTGAAGGGAGCTGGCTTTTTCATCAAGTTCCGCGTACAGGGCCACCACGCCGCGATTAGTATCTTCTAGTTCCTGGTTGAGCTGGGTTAATTCTTCTTCGCGCTTGCGTAGCTCTGCCATTGCTCGCAGTAATTCTTGGTTTTGGCGCTGGATTTCTTCATAAGGATTTTGGGGCGATCGCTCAACTACAGTTTCTCGAATTTGCTGCAATTGCGAATCGGTGAAAGTAGGTGTACGTTTTGACAACGTTTTCCCCATCACTACTGTTGTTCCCTGTCCCGGAAGCGATTCTATCTCAAAAAAATCCATCAGCCGACGAGTGCCCATGATGCCCAGCCCCATTCCTGTATTGGAGTTGTAGCGTCCAGCCAAAACCTCTGCTAAATGAGGAATTCCCTCACCACGATCTTGAATCCGCATCAGAAACGCTTGCGGCTCTCCTGCAATACAAAATTCAACCGTTCCACCTTGGGCATATTGAAAGGCATTGCGGGCAATTTCCGAAACTGCCGTTGCCAATCTTACCTGATCTTGTGCATCAAAACCTAGTTGCTGGGCAATTTCACGAGTTCGCTGCCGAGCTTGCACAACATCCTGTGCGTATTGGATTGCAAGCCTAAAAACAATTGTCATCTCTAGTTCGTCCATCACATCCTAAAGTGTCGCACTCACGTTCTTTTCCATCTTGTCTCACCGAGCCAACAAAAAATCCCCTACCTTGCGGTAAGGGATTTTATTTATTTACCTACAAAACTCGCAGCCGGATCAACCGAACTTACCAGCAGTGGAGGCAATTAAGAATGCTGCGTAGGTGAAGACATAACCAACTGCGAAGTGAGTTAGACCAACCAAACGAGCTTGAACGATGGAGAGTGCAACGGGCTTGTCTTTCCAGCGAACTAAGTTAGCTAGAGGTGTACGCTCGTGTGCCCAAACCAATGTTTCAATCAATTCTTGCCAGTAACCTCTCCAGGAGATGAGGAACATGAAGCCAGTTGCCCAAACAAGGTGTCCAAAGAGGAACATCCAAGCCCAAACAGACAGGTTATTCACACCGTATGGGTTGTAACCGTTGATCAACTGAGCGGAGTTAGCCCAGAGGTAATCACGGAACCAGCCCATTAAGTATGTGGAGTTTTCGTTGAACTGAGCAACGTTACCTTGCCAAATACCTAGGTGTTTCCAGTGCCAGTAGAAGGTTAACCAACCGACTGTGTTCAATGCCCAGAACAGAGCTAGGTAGAAGGCGTCCCAAGCGGAGATGTCGCAAGTACCGCCACGGCCGGGTCCGTCACAGGGGAAGGCATAGCCGAAGTCCTTTTTATCGGGCATCAGCTTAGAACCACGAGCATCCAAAGCACCTTTAACAAGTACTAAGGTGGTGGTGTGGAGGCCGAGAGCGATCGCATGGTGTACCAAGAAGTCGCCAGGGCCGATTGTTAAGAACAGGGAGTTAGTACCAGAGTTAATGGCATCTAACCAGCCACTCAACCAAACGTTGCCGTAGTTGGGGTAGGCTGTGTAAGCGACGCTATCGGGGTTGGACAACAAGGTGTCTAAGCCGTAGAGTACCTTACCGTGGGAAGCTTGGATGAATTGAGCGAATACTGGCTCAATCAAGATTTGCTTTTCAGGAGTACCGAAAGCAACTACTACATCGTTGTGGACGTACAAACCGAGGGTGTGGAAGCCAAGGAAGAGAGATACCCAGCTGAGGTGGGAGATAATCGCTTCTTTGTGCTGCAATACACGATCGAGTACGTTGCCTTTGTTTTGTTCGGGGTCGTAGTCACGAACCCAGAAGATTGCCGCGTGGGCGAAAGCACCAACCAACAGGAATACTGCGATGTATTGGTGGTGGGTGTAAAGCGCTGCCTGTGTTGTGTAGTCCTTAGCAATAAATGCGTAGGGAGGCAGGGAGTACATGTGCTGCGCCACCAAGGAAGTGACGGTTCCCAGGGCTGCCAATGCTAGAGATAGCTGGAAGTGCAGGGAGTTGTTGATGGTGTCGTACAAACCTTGGTGAGGCAGGTTGAACTGACCTTCACTCTTGGTGCTGGGTACTAAACCGGCTTTGGAGTTGAGCATTTCTTTGATGCTGTGTCCAATGCCGAAGTTAGTCCGATACATGTGACCGGCGACGATGAATAGGACGGCGATGGCCAAGTGGTGATGAGCGATGTCGGTCAACCACAAGGATTCTGTCTGGGGATGAAAACCACCCAAGAAAGTCAGAATCGCTGTACCTGCACCAGTAGCAGTACCGTACACGTGACCAGCAGTGTCAGGGTTCTGAGCGTAAACACCCCAGTTACCTGTAAAGAAGGGTGTCAAGCCTGCTGGGTGGGGTAAGGTTGTCAAGAAGTTATCCCAACCTACGTGGATACCACGAGATTCGGGGATAGCTACGTGTACCAAGTGACCAGTCCAAGCTAGAGAGCTAACGCCAAACAAACCAGCTAAGTGGTGGTTCAGGCGGGGTTCAGCACTCTTAAACCAGGAGAGGCTGGGACGGAACTTGGGTTGCAAATGCAACCAACCTGCGAACAGGAATATTGATGCCAACAACAGCAAGAAGACTGAACCGGTGTACAGTTCACTATTTGTCCGCATCCCGATTGTGTACCACCAGTGGTAAATACCAGAGTAGGTGATGTTTACGGGATTGCTAGCGCCAGCTTGGGTAAAGGCTTCAATTGCTGGTTTACCGAAGTGGGGGTCCCAAATCGCATGAGCGATGGGGCGGATATGCAGGGGATCTTGAATCCACTGTTCAAAGTTACCTTGCCAGGCTACGTGGAACAGGAGGCTGG
Source organism: Fortiea contorta PCC 7126 (assembly GCF_000332295.1). GTDB lineage: Bacteria > Cyanobacteriota > Cyanobacteriia > Cyanobacteriales > Nostocaceae > Fortiea > Fortiea contorta. The sequence continues at coordinate 3,366,623 of NZ_KB235930.1, forward strand.
ACGCCCACAGGAAGATGATTGCCAAATGACCGAAGTGTGTGGCGAAAATCTTTTGGTAAAGATTTTCTTCCGTAATGCCATCGTGGCTTTCAAAGTCGTTACCTGTAGCGATCGCATACCATATCCGACGCGTACTCGGATCCTGTGCGAGATCCTGGCTAAATTTGGGAAATTTCGTTGCCATAGGTTTTGATAATTCCTCTGACCTTTAGCCATCAGGTATCAGCATGGAGAGTTCTGAGTTTTGAGTTTTGAGTTTTGAGTTTTAATTGATTACTCAATCAAAACCTGAAATTCATTACTCATCACTCAGCACTCTATATGACTGATTGCTACCCTACTGAAAGGATGTGTGCATGGAAGAAAGCCCAGGTGGTGGCGATTCCTCCTAGGAGGTAGTGAGCCACACCTACTGCCCGACCCTGAGTAATGCTCAGAGCGCGAGGCTGAATTGCTGGTGCTACTTTCAGTTTATTATGTGCCCAGACAATGGACTCAATGAGTTCTTGCCAGTAGCCGCGACCACTGAACAGGAACATTAAGCTGAATGCCCAAACAAAGTGAGCGCCTAAGAAGATTAGACCGTAAGCAGACAGCGCACTTCCGTAGGAGTTGATTACTTGTGAAGCTTGCGCCCACAAGAAGTCACGCAACCAGCCGTTGATGGTGATAGCACTTTGGGCAAAGTTATCACCAGTGATGTGAGACACCACACCATCTGAGTCTACAGTTCCCCAGACATCTGATTGCATTTTCCAGCTGAAGTGGAAAATCACAATAGATAGGGAGTTATACATCCAGAATAGTCCGAGGAACACGTGGTCCCAACCAGACACTTGACATGTACCGCCACGACCTGGCCCGTCGCAAGGGAAGCGGAAGCCCAAGTTAGCTTTGTCTGGAATCAGACGAGAGCTGCGGGCAAACAGCACACCTTTAAGCAGGATGAGTACGGTGACGTGAATGGTGAAGGCGTGGATGTGGTGAATCATGAAGTCAGCCGTACCCAAAGGAATAGCTGCTGCTGCCACTTTTCCGCCAACAGCCAAGACACCGCCGCCAAATACGTAGCTGACTGGTTCTAGAGCATTGGGTGCTGTTGTTCCCGGTGCTAGGGCATGGATATTTTGGATCCACTGCGCGAACACTGGTTGCAACTGAATCCCTGTATCAGAGAACAGGTCTTGGGGACGACCCAAGGCACGCATGGTGTCGTTGTGGATGTATAGTCCAAAGCTGTGGAAGCCGAGGAAAATAGACACCCAGTTGAGGTGAGAGATGATCGCATCCCGGTGACGAATCACCCGATCCAAGAGGTTGTTTTGGTTAACCACAGGATCGTAGTCCCGCACCATAAAGATGGCAGCGTGAGCAGCACCGCCGACGATCAGGAAGCCACCGATCCAAATATGGTGGGTAAAGAGCGTCAGTTGTGTAGCGTAGTCTGTTGCCAAATATGGGTAGGGAGGCATCGCGTACATGTGGTGCGCGATGATGATGGTCAGGGAACCCAAGAAGGCAAGGTTAGTTGCCAGTTGAGCGTGCCAAGATGTGGTGAGGTTTTCATAAAGACCTTTGTGTCCTTCACCTGTGAAGGGGCCTTTATGGTTTTCTAGGATTTCTTTAATGCTGTGACCGATACCCCAGTTGGTGCGGTATTGGTGTCCGGCGATGATGAAGATCACAGCGATCGCCAAGTGGTGATGAGAAATATCTGTCAGCCACAAGCCGCCTGTTACTGGGTTGAGACCGCCTTTGAAGGTGAGGAAGTCGGCATAAGCACCCCAATTCAAAGTGAAGAAAGGTGTTAAACCGCTGGCAAACCCAGGAAATAGGTCAATCAACAAGTCTTTGTTCAGGATGAACTCATGGGGCAAGGGGATGTCTTTAACAGCAACACCTGCATCCAAAAGCTTGTTGGTTGGTGCGGACACGTGGATTAAGTGACCAGCCCATCCCAAGGAACCACAACCCAACAACACTTGTAAGTGGTGGTTCAGCATTGACTCCACATTCTGGAACCATTCCAGTTTGGGAGCTTGCTTGTGGTAGTGGAACCAGCCTGCAAACAAGAGCAAGGCTGCTAGTACCAAGCCACCGATGGCTGTGACGTACAGTTGGAAGGAGTTTGTGATCCCCCAGCCACGCCATACTTGGAACAAGCCAGAGGTGATTTGGATACCGTGGAAGCCACCGCCAACATCGGCATTCAAAATGTCTTGACCAAAAATCGGCCAAACAACTTGAGCACTTGGTTTCACGTTCAAAGGATCGCTTAACCAAGCCTCATAGTTGGAAAACTTCGCGCCGTGGAATAGCGCCCCGCTCAACCAGATAGCCACTACGGCCAAATGACCAAAGTGTGCGGCGAATATCTTGCGGGATATCTCTTCTAAATCGCTTGTGTGTGTATCAAAATCGTGGGCGAGGGCGTGAAGGTTCCAAATCCATGTGGTGGTTTTGGGACCTCTAGCTAGAGTTCTGTCGAAGTGTCCTGGTTGTGCCCATTTTTCAAATGAGGTAGGTACAGGATCTTTATCAACAATCACTCTTGCTTTCTTTTCCTCTCGCTCCGGAGGACTAATCGTCATTCGACCTCCTCTCTAGATAAGGAATGAGGAATCATGAAACCACAAAGTAAACTAATATCGCGTCTTCCAGAAGATTACCGGAGCGGCGATGAAGAACCGATGTGGAAATTTGTTTCTGTTGAATTATAGAGTCTTAGCTTGTACATTGTTGGAGACATGTTAACAATAATTCAAAATTACTAGAATAATTGCCTGAGCTACCTTTTAACTTCAAAGCATTGGTCAAAAAGTCAATAGTTTTTTCATTTTATTTACAAAGGATCACAATTCGTAAAACTTATCATTGAACCGCACTCACTGAGCATTTTTTCTGTTACAAAAGCTGCTGTGAGATATCAATATCTTCAGTAATTAACAGCAAAAAATATTACCTATCCCCCCACAGACGGTGAAGCAGGACGTGGAAAAATAACAAAATTAGGAAGAAATTACTAACGCCTCATTACCATTTCTTCTCTTGGACTATGGTTCCCTATGTCCATTTTGAGCCACAATAATCTGTCAGTTGTTAAAGACTATCACTGGTGACAACCATGAACTCATGGCAGAAGACGGTATTAGAGAATCTCCTCGCCAAGAGGTTCGCTATTTTTAGATGGCTGATGACATGTTTACTGGTTTTAAGTTTATCCAGTTGTGGAGAGAAAGCTGTCAGTCAAAATATATCTATTAGCTATAAAGAAAAATCTCAGCTGATTTCGCAGCAGTTTTCGGAAGTTTCACCACCAGCCACAATTCAAAATTTGCAGTCAAGCTTGGATATTTATCAACCACAAGTGACCATTGTTAAACCCCAAGCTGATGAAGTGATACAGGACAATAGCGTTACAGTCAGCTTAGAGGTCAAGGATTTACCTTTATTTCAAGACCCAAAATTTCAATTGGGGCCTCATTTAGAGATCATCCTTGATAACCAACCTTATCAAACTATTTATGACATAAAACAGCCTACAATTATATCAGATTTAGCTCCAGGTACTCACACTTTGCGTGTATTTGCTTCTCGTCCTTGGGGCGAAAGTTTTAAAAATGACGGCGCTTTTGCTCAGACCACATTTCACATTTACGCCAAAACAGACGATAATTACGCTGATCCAGCTTTACCGTTGCTGACTTATAACAGCCCTAGAGGGAATTACGGCGCAGAACCAATTCTCCTAGATTTTTACCTGACTAACGCTCCCTTGCGCCTTGTCGCTACAGAAAATTCTGACGACGAAATTAATGATTGGCGGATTCGTTGCACAATTAATGATGAAACTTTCGTTTTTGATCGTTGGCAAGCGATTTATCTCCAAGGCTTTAAATCTGGGAAAAACTGGGTCAAATTAGAATTTTTGGATAATCAGGGTAATTCTGTCAAAAATGCTTTCAACACTACAGTTGCAGTCATTACCTACCAACCAAAGGGTAAAGATACACTCGCGCAGATTGTTAGAGGAGAACTTGGTGCTGATGAAGTGCGTAGCATCGTCGATCAGAGCTATTCTAATAAACTATCACCCACTGAAGCCGTACCTTTACCGAGTCCGAGTGTAATTCCTGAAGACGAGCAGACACCTGAAGTACAACCAATACCGGAAACAAAGGCTGTAGATACTCCTCAAGTTGAACAAACACCTGAAGTACAACCAATACCGGAAACGAAGGCTGTAGATACTCCTCAAGTTGGAGATATACCGGAGATACAGCCAATACCGGAAACGAAGACTGTAGAAACACCTCAAGCAGAACCACCAATCCCTAGTTTGACCCCCCAAGAGGAACCAGAAAGTCCTGAATTACCAAAAAAACTAGATCTAAAGCCAACTAGACGCAGCATCGGTGAATATTTTCAGCGTCGTTCTCGTCCTGTAGCTCAACCAACTCCGAGCTTATCACCTACACAACCACCAGAAGAATAACCGAGTTAATTGCGAATTCCTGAAGGGGTGATGAATGGGTGGATTTTTCCCACCTAATACTTATGAGCATATACCAACTTTTTTCTACTTTAGTTGGTAGATTATGAATAAATTCATCTTCAAGCTTGCGACTAGCAATGGATTTATCACCCCTGTGGATATCACTGAAAACATCATTACTAGCTACATTTATTACATTTTTTTTAGGTATTACTGCTGCCTACTGGATGCTAGGATATCGTGGCAAAGGCAAATCATTAATTGAGGGTATTTTTGTAGCTCCCTTAATTTTACCTCCGACTGTCGTCGGCTTTTTATTACTGCTGTTGTTTGGGAAAAATGGTCCTCTGGGACAACTCATGCAGTCTTTCAATTTTACAATTGTTTTTACTTGGTATGGTGCAGCGATCGCAGCTACAGTGGTTTCGTTTCCTTTAATGTATAAAACTGCACTGGGTGCTTTCGAGCAAATTGATGAAAATCTGTTGCGGGTAGCGAGAACCCTTGGTGCGAAGGAATCGACAATTTTTTGGCGGATTAGTTTACCTTTAGCGCTCCCAGGAATTTTAGCAGCGACGACTTTGGCGTTTGCTCGTGCTTTGGGTGAATTCGGAGCGACATTGATGCTTGCGGGTAATATTCCTGGACAAACTCAGACAATTCCCATGGCGATTTATTTTGCTGTGGAAGCGGGTGCGATGGATGAGGCGTGGTTTTGGGCGATCGCTATTATGGTAATCTCTTTATCAGGAATTATCATCGTCAATTTTTGGCAAGAAATTAGGGATAATCGTCCCAGAGAAAGC